>CAZKOS010000012.1:0-3433 GCA_964554445.1 uncultured Spirochaetaceae bacterium
GTACCACAACCTCAATATCAGGACCACCACCCTCGGCATCAACCTCAAGGACTGCGTCGCTTCAGATTTCGAAGAGTTTTCGGGCAATGTCTACCGCAAGATCCGCGACAACGCCGGGCGGCTGGTCGCCGAGGCGAAAAAGCTCGAGGTCAAGTACGGCATCCCCATCGTCAACAAGCGGATCTCCGTCACGCCGGTGAGCCTGGTCATGGAGACGCACGCCGCGGTCGACAAGTACGTCGCAATCGCAATAGTTCTCGACCGGGCGGCGCGCGACGCCGGCATCGATTTCATCGGCGGGTTCGGCGCCATGGTGCAGAAGGGCATGACGAAGGCGGACACGGTCCTCGTCGAGGCCCTGCCCGCGGTCTTCCGGGAAACGGAGCGGGTCTGCGGGTTCCTGAACGTGGGCACCAATACGGCCGGCATGAACCTCGACGCGGTCAACCTCCTCGGCCCCATGCTGAAAAAAACGGCCGCCGCCACCCCGAACGCGGTCGGCTGCGCCAAGTTCGTCGTCTTCGTCAACGCGCCGGAGGACAATCCCTTCATGGCCGGCGCCTTCCACGGCGTCGGCGAGCCCGACCGCTCGCTCAACATCGGCATCTCCGGCCCGGGCGTCGTGCGGAGCGTGGTCGAGCAGAACAGGGACTGCGACCTCACCGCCCTCTCCGAGGTCATCAAGCGCACCGTCTTCAAGATCACCCGGGGCGGCGAATTGATCGGCCGCGAGCTCGCGAAAAACCTGGCGGTGCCCTTCGGCATCGTCGACATTTCGCTCGCCCCGACCACGGCCGCGGGCGACTCGATCGCCGACATCCTCGAGGCCTTCGGGATCGAGGCGGCGGGAACGCACGGCACCACGTTGGCGGTGGCGCTTCTCATGGACGCGGTGAAGAAGGGCGGGGCCATGGCGAGCGGGAACATCGGCGGGCTGTCCGGGACCTTCATCCCGGTGAGCGAGGACCGGGGCATGATCGAGGCGGTGAAGAAGGGCGCCCTCTCCCTGGAAAAACTCGAGGCGCTCACGGCGGTCTGCTCGGTCGGGCTCGACATGTTCGCCGTCCCGGGCGACGTGCCGGAAGAGACGATCAACGCCATCATCGCCGACGAGCTCGCCATCGGCGTCGTTCAGAACAAGACCGCCGCCGTGCGGATCATCCCGGTGCCCGGCAAAACGGTGGGCGACTCGGTCGATTTCGGGGGGCTCCTGGGCGAGGCGCCCATCATGCGGGTGAATCCGTATTCGGCCGGCGCCTTTCTCAAGCGCGGCGGCCGGATGCCGGCGCCGATCACCAGCTTGCGGAATTGATGTGCGCGAGCCCGTCATGATGAGAAAAACGGGAAAAGAAGGCGTCTCTTGCGAACGGTTTCCGGCCGCCCGCCTCATGACGGACAGCCCGTTCCCTTCGGCCGGGCTCCGGGCTTTGTTTCCGGAACAGAAACTTCGATCCCTGATCGACACTCTCATCCTGACCGGTCGGGCTGAAAAAAGGCGACCCCCGGCCGAGGCCGTACTTTTCCATGAACCATGAGAACAGGAACCCTCATGGAGAAGAAGTTAGATTATCAATCGATATCCGCCCTTCAGGACAAGGTTCCGGACGTCGTCGAAGACGAATACAGGGAATCATGCCGAAAAACCCTTCCGCTCGTCGTGGCGGAATTGGAACGAACGTTATGACGACGATTTCGGCCGAACGTGCCCTGCGTCCGGCCATCCGCTCTCACCACAACTGATTCAGCGCCCGCCGCGGGAGCGCGGCCGCGATCCATTCTTTTTTTTCAACAATTTGAAACCTCCGCGCTTCCGGCGAGTAAAGTAAGGTCGAAGGCGAAAGGAACCCTGCGACCGCGGGCAAACGCTTTCGGTCTTCCGCCCGCTGCCGGCTCAATCGACAACCGGACCCGGAGCGGCGCCGTCGCGAACGAAACGAAGTTCGGCGGTGCGAAACGTAACACTGTAACTTCTGTAATTGCCTCAAAGTTCATACTTTGACGTGGTGATTACAGCTGCTGCTGGAGCCGCCCGCGTAAAACGCGGGCGGCATTTTTTTCATCCGGGCGGACGCGCGCCTCGGCGCTCGACGGCGAACGTCCCACCCCGCGCCCGCGGCATGGGGATCCGCGAACCGCTTTTTTTCACACCGCCCCGCAACCTTTTCTTGAACAGAACACCGCCTTGGATTATCATTTCCCGAATGGAAAGGACGCGCCGTATGCATGAACCGACAGGCCTTTTTTCCAAGGAGAGATTTCAGGAACGAATCGCCCGGCTCGAGCGGGCGCTCCGCGACCAACCGGGCGGCTTCGACACGGCCCTGATCGCCGGAAGGATCAACCAATATTACCTGACCGGCACGATGCAGGACGGCGTCTTCGTCCTCCGCTCCGACGGAAGCCGCCGGCTTTTCGTGCGCAAGAGTCTCGCGCGCGCCCGCATTGAATCCCCGCTCGACTGCGTCGTCGGGATGGCGACGTACCGCGACATGCTCGCCTTCATCCCCGAAGACCTGGGCCGGACGTTCGTCGACGCCGAGGTCATGCCCCTGGCCATGCTGGAGCGGATCCGCAAGCACTTCAAACCGGGCGAGGTGCTTTCCCTGGACCGCGTCCTCTCCGGCCTGCGCGCCGTGAAGGACGGGGAGGAACTCGCCCTGATCGAAGAGGCGGGCCGCCGGCACCGCGACCTTCTGGAACGCGTCGTCCCCTCCCTGCTTCGCGAGGGGGTGAGCGAGGCCGACCTCAACGCCGACATTTTCGCGGCCATGGTCAAGGGCGGCCATCACGGCCTCACCCGCTTCTCCATGTTCCAGGCGGAGATGGTCGTCGGGCAGGTGGCGTTCGGGGAGAATTCCCTCTACCCGACCAACTTCGACGGGCCCGACGGCGCGCGCGGTCTCCACCCGGCGGCGCCCGTGCTCGGCAGCCGCGACCGGCTCCTCAAGCGCGGCGACATCGTCTTCGCCGACGTGGGATACGGCTTCCTCGGCTACCACAGCGACAAGACGCGCGTCTACTGCTTCGGCGCCGAGCCCCCCGCGCGGGCCGTCGAAATCCACGAAGCCTGCCGCGAGGTGCTGCGCACAACCCTCGGCCTCGTCAAACCGGGCGTCACCGCGGCCTCGGTTTACGACGGCGCCGTCAGCGGCCTGCCCGCCGTCCTCTCCGAACATTTCATGGGGTACGGCGATTCGGCCGTCAAGTTCCTGGGCCACGGGATCGGCTTGCAGATCGACGAGCAGCCGGTCATTATGGCGTCGAACAAAACGCCCCTCGCTCAGGGAATGGCGATCGCCCTGGAGCCGAAGTGCGGGGTCGACGGCGTCGGCATGGCGGGCGTGGAGGAGAGTTACATAATTGAAGCCTCGGGCCCGCGCTGCGTCACCGGCGGCGACAAGCCGATCATGCGGGTGTGATGGGAAAAGCGAAC
>CAZKOS010000012.1:3533-20531 GCA_964554445.1 uncultured Spirochaetaceae bacterium
TGCTCCTTGAACGCCTTCGGAACCGCTTTTTTTGCGTGTCCGTACGGGTTCATGAAGCTTCCTTTTAGAATGTCCCTGTCGGCCTCCGCACCGGTGACGCTCGCCTCGGCGATCGCGTTCCCGACGCGGTCGAAGACCTTGGCGGTCAGGCGGTAGACCATCCCGATCCGCACCATCGTGTCGGATTCCCACTTCTCGATTTCGATGAGCAGGAGCTTCTCCGCGCCGGCGGCCGCCAGACCGGCTTTGGCCGCCGTCTCGTCCGCCTTGTCCTCGAGCGCGACGGAGCGGGCCTTGAATCCCCGGGCCTCAAGGCCCGCGGCGACGACGTCCGCCGTGACCCGGGCGAGGGGCGCCCTGCCCCGAATGAGCACGTCAAAGGGGTTGCCGAAACTGCCGCGCATTATGCCCGCGAAATACGGTTTTTTCGCTCCGGACCGGACCCGCTCCCGGCGGTCAATGGCCGCGACGGCCAATGCCGCCGAGCCGGACGCGGCGAGGGAGAGAACCACGCCCGCCAGATTGAACGACTGCCCCACGGCGACGCAGCCGCAAAAAAGAACCAGTAATGGAAATAAAACGGCCAAAAATCGAAGAGTTGTACGCAGCATACGTTCTCCTTTCATCGAGTCCGCAAGTGCGGACGAGAAAGTTTATTAGTTAATATTCTATCGGTTTCGAACAAATTTACAAAGGAAAAGTCAACATGGTTGTTATTGTCCCTCACCATTCGACAGGCTCGGGGTGACTTCTCTTTCATCTCCTCATCAGTGTTATCGGTCTTTATCGGTGTCATCAGCGGTTCCCGTCCCCCTCCGGCCCGGCCAGCGGATCGAGCGGCCAGCGGTGCTTGGGATAGCGGCCGGCCATGTCCTTGCGCACGGCCCGGTAGCTCGTTTTCCAGAAACCCGCCAGGTCGGAGGTGACCTGCACGGGGCGGCCGGCGGGAGAGAGGAGCTCGGCCGCGGCGGTGACGCCCGCCACCACCGGGTTCGCGGTCACGCCGAAGAAGTCCTGCAGCCGGGCGGAGACCACGATGCGGCCGTCCCGCTCGTAGCGGATGCGCGCGAAGCGGCCGTTCGGAAGCCGGAAGCGCTTCTCGTCGAGCTCGCGGATCTGCCGGCGCAGGGCCGGTTTCACCAAAGACATGAGCACGTCTTCCAGGCGCACGTGGTCGGGACTTGAGAGCGCATCGCCGTAGAGCGCCATCACCGCCTCCACGAGCTTCCCGTCGCTCACGTCGCCGGCTTTCAGGCAGGCGATTCTTTCGCGCAGCAGACGCGCGCGATCGTCCCACTTAAGAATCGAAGGGCCTTCCTTTTCCAGCAGCCTGTAGAAGGGAGCGGCGAAATCGGCCAGGCGGTCGGCGGGGATGCGCGTTTCCGAGAGGACGAGCGAGCCGAAGAGCTCCCGCCTGACCGCCGAAAACGCCCCGCGCTCCTTGTCGTAGAGCAGCTCTTCCCCGGTCCGCGCCGCCGCCTTGAGCGCGGGCCGCAGGAGCTTCCCGTCGAGCGAAAGGTACTGATAAATGGAACCGACGGCGGTTTTGTGGTCCCCGCGAAAAACGACGAGCGCCTCGGGCGGCCGGGCCTTTGATGAAAGCCGCAACGCCGGCCCCCCGGCCAGCTTGTAGACCTCGTCTCGGCCGCGGAGGCCGACGGCCGGGCCGAAGTTGCGCACGAGCGCGCCGGCGTCGAAATCCATGGCCGAAGCCGGGACCAATGCGAACCCGAACAGGCGGGCTTCCTTCGCCGCCGTCGAGGAGAGCCGATTGTCCGCGAGGACCGCGGCCGGAGAAAGAAACGCTGCGTCGTCAAACGCGAGCCTCCCCCCGCGTTCGTCAAGCGCCAGGCCGGCCGCCAGGAGCGAAGTCTTTTGCAGGGGGGTCTTTGAATCGAAGACGGCGGAGGCGAAAGCGGGCGCCAGGGAGGAACCGGAACAGATCGTTCCCTTTTTCGTCAACCGCCCGTCGTCGCGCAGGACATCCAGGTCGCGCAGGAATGAAACGGCGGACCGATAGAATCCGGGATCCGGCGGCGAAAGCCATTGATACCGCTCGGCCCGGACGTCGCCCCAGCGCGCCAGCTCCAGCGCGAGGCGCGCGTTGTCTTCGCGGTAAAGCGCCGGGGTGTCCTGCGGGGCGAGCTTCTCCCGCTCGTCCCAGAGCCGGAGGCAGAGCCCGGGTCCCAGACGGCCCGCCCGCCCGGTCCGCTGCAGGGCGGAGGCGGCGCTGACCCGCTGGGTGACGAGCTGGGACGCGGCCTCGCCGGGATATTGGTACATGTTTTTCTCGAGCCCGGAATCGACGACGCAGGCGATCCCCTCGATCGTGAGGGAGGTCTGGGCGATGTTGGTGGCCAGAATGATCCGGCGCCCGGTTCCGGTTTTTTCAAGGATGCTTTTCTGATCCCGCGGGTTCATCCGCCCGAAGAGCCCGCGGACGGAAACTCCGTCCCGTTCCAGCGGCGCGAGCAATCCGTGCACGGTCCGGATTTCCTTCTCGCCGGGCAGAAAGACGAGGACGTCGCCCGCCGTCCGTTCGCAGGCCTCCTTGACGCCGGCCGCCCAGTGGGCCGCTTCGTCCGCGTCCCTGCCCCGCGCCCGGTACTCGACCTCCACCGGGAAAAGTCTTCCCTGCGCCGTGAGCCAGCCGAATCCCTCGATCCCCGCCCCGGCCAGAAGCTCCTCCCCGACGCTCGCCGACATCACGAGAAGCTTCAGGTCCGGACGGTAGAGATCGAGGGCGCTCTTCGCCAGGGCCCAACAGAGGTCGGACTCGAGGCTGCGCTCGTGGATTTCGTCCAGGATGACGGCGGCGATTCCTGCGAGCGCGGGATCGCCGGCGATGAGGCGCAGGAACACGCCGGTGGTGACGCAGAGGATCTCGTCGGTCTTCCTCGCGTCCCGCTCGTGCCTGACCGCAAACCCGGCGACCCGCCCGGCCGCCTTCTCGGCGAGCTCGTTCAGCCGCCGGCTCACCGCGACGGCCGCCAGCCGGCGCGGCTGGACGACGATCACGCGGCCCCGCAGAGCGGCAGCGGCGACCAGCGGCACGACGGTCGATTTACCGCTCCCGGCCTCGCCGCTTATTCCCGAGACCGAATAGGTTTGAAGAAGCTTGACGATTTCCGCGGACTTCTTCGCGACCGGGTAAGGAAGATTTTTTACGATGGAATCCAATGCCGCCTTGTCCATATACCCTGGGTTGTACTCCGCGGAAAACGTTGCTGATCGGATCCGCCGAACGGCGATCGACGGTGAACTACAGAGATCGCCTTTAGAGTATAACCGCTGCCGATCGGTATTCAACAAAAAAACGCGGTTATGACAGGTATTTGAGCGGTTTCACCCTGTTTATCCGGGTGAAGAGGAGCAGGATGATGATCCCGAAGACGAGCAAAAACGCGAGCGTCAGCCCGGTGAAAACGAGCCAATCGAAATGAACCGGAATGAACGCGGTGACGGACCTGGCGATCGCGTTTTCCTGCGGCAGGAAATGCGGCCTGGCCGAAAATTCCCAGGGCAATTGCATCGTGACGGTCTGCCCGCCGACGAGGAGCAGCCCCGCCAGGGCGAAAAGATTGCCGAACAGAAGCCCGGCCAGGAGCAGCGCCAGGCTTTCCGCGATGAACTGCCGCTTGAGCTTTCCCATCGGCCACCCGATCACCCGCAGCAACGCGATTTCAGGCTCCCTCGTCTTGACATTATAAAATGTCAGCAGCCCGAAGAGAATGACGATGACGAATCCCAAAATGAAAAACATGATTCTGCCGAACGACGAGAGGAGGGAAATCTGGTTTTCGATGTCGCGCGAGAACGTCTTTTCGCTGAAGACGAGATAATCCTTGTTGAGCGCCTGTATCGCCTTGACCTTGTCTCCCCGGAAACGGGGGTCCGACCGCACCGCCACGACGTTCACGAACCGATCGCTCGGGAAACGGTAGACACGGCGCATCTCTTTCGATCCGTACGAAATGTCCCGCGCGGCGTCCAGGGTCATGTACATGTCGGCCGGAATGATGTTCCCGCTGGGCGACGGCCGCACCACCCCCGAGATGAAAAATTTCCGGCCGCCGAAATCGACGGCGTCGCCGAGCGAAAGGCGATGCGCCTCCGCAAAATTGCCCGTGACGACGACGTGGCGCGCGTCGAGGTCGAGCTTCCCGCGTTCCAGGTTCCGTTCCAATAACGCGGGGAAGATATGCCCGTTCACGTCCACGCCCATGAATGATTTGAAGAAACTCGAATCGAAATACCAGGCGAAGAGCGCGACGTCGGAATCCGCCGCGAAGCCCAAAGACGTGAGAGCGCGCACTTCGTCGTCGTAGATCGGTCCGTTCGAGTGCGGAAAAATGGCGCCGGTCATGTGTTCCGGAATCCGGCCGCTTTTCTGCACGATCGTTTCCACGCCGATCCTTTTGAACGGCAGCGCGGCGATTTCGGGGATGCTTTCCGCCACGTTCAGCATGACCGCCGCCAGGCTGAAATAAACGGCGACGCTCAAAACGAGCAGGGCGGTTTTCATTTTATGGGCGTTCAAAAACGAAAGAAAATAGCCGGTCATCATAATTGGAATCCTTGGCGCATCAGCGAATCGAACCGTATCCCCGGGACGATGAGCAGCGAGAAGACGAGCGTCAGCGCCGCGGAGAGCACGACCGAATACGCGAGGACCGCCAGGAGGTCGGCGGCGACGAATCCGCGCACGCTTTTTTTCGGCCAGCCGAGCACGCGCAGGAGCTCGATCTGCTCCTTGAACTCAAGCCGGTACATGACGAGAATCCAGGCCACGAGCAGCGCGGCGATGAGCGAGACGGCGGCCGCCAGAAAATCCCCGAAGCGGTAGACGATCCGGTTGAGATTGGAAAGATTCGCGAGGAGCCTGTCTTTCGTGATCACGGAAAAAGCGGGGAACGCTTCCGTTATCTCCGCCTTGATGCGTTCGAGCGACGAGGCCTTGTCCAGGGAAACGTAGACCTGATTGACGCCGCCGTCGGCGGTCCCGACCGCCCGGATCGCCGTTTCGTAGGGCATGAACACCTGCGCGTTCGACAGGTTGCTCCGCTCCCGGAAATCGACGATGCCGACGATCATGTACCGCACGCCGTTCATTTCATACCCGCCGCCGCGCCGATAGCCGAAGAGCTTCGAAAAATGTCGCTCCAAAATCACCTCCCGGGCGGAATCGGAGGTGAAGAATCTTCCCCCGGGCATGAGCATGGCATCGATCTTTCTGATGCCGACGGCGGGATCGCTCACCGAGAGGCCGATCACCGTGACGGTGTTCGAAACGTCGAATTGCCAGAAGACGAGAGCGGTCGACACCGCCTTGACGCCGTCCATCCGCTTGAGCGCGGGAACGATCGCGCTTTTTTGAAACGAGGCGAGGTTGAAGGGAAGGATGTTCCCTTTCGTTTTCACGTCCCGCGGAGCCTTGTCCGTATGGTCCTTCTGCAGGACGAGCTCCGTCCCGAGCGATTCGAGGGGTTTGTTCGCCAGCTCCTTCACCCTGGCCGAGAAAACGAAGCCCGCGGCGGCGAGAAAAAACAGGAACCCGGCGAGCAGCGCGACGAGGAGGGTCTTTTGCCAGTAGAAAAGCTGGTTTTTCAGGACGATCTTCCCGATCATTCCGCGGCCATCGCTTTCCCGATATCATCGTACGTCCAGGATCCCTCCAGCTGCGGCACGAAGGCGTCGCCTTTGGGGAAGTTCTTGAATTCGATCCGTCGGCCGTCTATGGTGAAATCGATTTTATCGTTGATGAAAAACGCGATGGGCGTATGCTCCTTCAGCCCGTGCGCTTCCAGTCTCTCCGCATTGCCGGGATCGGTAAAATCATACTCGTTGATCGAGACCGACGGGTATTTTTTCAAAACGGCCTCGACTTTTTTCAGAATCGCGACGGCCGGCGGGTGGGGGAGATAGAATATGTCCACCCGAATGCGCGCCCCGCCGGCCGTTGCCGCTTCCGGGCGGGCCGCCCCCCCGCCGCGGCCCGCCTCCGTTTTGTCACCGCAGGCGACGATGAAAAGCGCCAGCAAGGCGAAGGCCGTCAATGCGCCCCTGTTCTTCATTGCTTCATTCCTTTCCCGGCGGCCGGCCGCTCAGAGTGACGCGGGCTTCAAACCCGCGGCCGTCAGCTCGTATATTTTTTCCGCCCGTTTCGCGATGTCCGCGTCATGCGTCACGATGACAAGCGAGGCGGAGAGCTCCGCGTGCAGCTTCATGAACAAGCCCATGATCGTGTCCGAGGTGGCGGAATCGAGGTTCCCGGTCGGTTCGTCGGCGAGGAGGATCGAGGGATTCCCGACGAGGCTCCGCGCGATGGCGACGCGCTGCTTCTCCCCGCCGCTCAAAATCCCCGCCTTCTCTTTTTCCTTGTGCGTCAATTCCACCGCCGCCAGGACGTCTTTGATCCGCCGTCGTTTTTCATCCTTGGGGATATCCGCGCGCGGGTAGAGCGCGAGCATGACGTTGTCGGCCACCGAGAGGGAGGGAAAGATCTTGAAATCCTGGAACACGATCCCGACGTGGCGCAGGCGGAAATCCGCGAGCCGCTCCTCGCTCATGCCCGAAAGCTCCGCGTCATTGAAACGCACGCTGCCGCCGTCCGGCCTGACCAGGCCGGCCAGGATGTGGAGCATGGTCGTTTTGCCGACGCCGGATTTGCCGACGACGCCGAGAAGCTCGCCCGGCCCGATCTCGAGATTGACGTTCTCGAGCACTTTCTGTTCATTGTATTTTTTGTAAACGGCGTGAAGCGAAAGCATGGCGTGTCCTCCCAACCACCGAACGGGCCGGTGCTCGTCGATGCGCGGCATCCCGGGGCGGAATTATTTTTTATGCAGTTCCAGAAGCTTCCTGAGCGTGGCGAGCTTTGACGAGGATATTTCCTCCCCCTGCAATAATTCCTGGGTGATGAACCCCTCGAGGGTTTTGATCCGAAGGGAATCGAACGACTTGGCGATCGAAGTCGCGAGCTGATTGATGTTCGTACAACTCTCTCCTTGTTCCATATAGTGTCTGAGCGTCTCCATTTGTCCCATGATCCGGTTGAGATGAGCGATATTTTGCCTGCGGCGTTCCGCCATGTCGTTCATGTTTTTTCCCCGCGCGATACGGATTATATCATACCCCCTACCCTATGTGTCAATCGGGGCCCATCACGGATGATGCTTTCCAGTTCGGTTCTTGATCCCTTCTCGCCGGCGGTCCGGGGTCCGACCATGTTGAAAGGATCCGGGTCAACCAGGATGAGTCTATAGAAAATTCTCTCTCCCACGGGCGAGACGCGCGCGGCACCACATCAATTCTATCTTTCTTCCTCAGCAGTGTCATCCGTTCTCATCGGTGTCATCAGTGGTTCCCCCTCTTCTCCTGTGGAGTGCAGAGAGGAGACCAAAAAAAGGCCGTCCCCCTCGCGGAGAACGGCCCGATCGAATTCACGTTGCCGGATTATTTCCTGATCGAATAGAAGGCGTTTTTGCCCGGGAATTCCGCGCGGTTTTCCAGCATCTCCTCGATGCGGAGGAGCTGGTTGTACTTGGCGATGCGGTCGGAGCGCGAGAGCGAACCGGTCTTGATCTGTCCGGCGCCCAGGGCCACCACCAGGTCGGCGATGAAGGGGTCCTCGGTCTCGCCCGAGCGGTGGGAGACGACCGCGGTGTAGCCGGCCTTCTTGGCCATTTCCACGGCCTCGAAGGTCTCGGTGAGGGTGCCGATCTGGTTCACCTTGATGAGGATCGAGTTGGCGATTCCCTGGTCGATCCCCTTGGAGAAAATCTTGGTGTTGGTCACGAAGATGTCGTCGCCCACGAGCTGGATTTTCTTCCCCAGCTTGTCCGTGAGGTATTTCCAGCCGTCCCAGTCGTCCTCGGACATGCCGTCCTCGAGCGAGATGATCGGGTACTTGCCCGCCCAATCGGCCCAGTAGTCGGCCATTTCCTTGGGAGCGAGCTCGCGCTTGTCGGACTTCTTGAACACGTACTTTTTCTTTTCCTTGTCGAAGAATTCCGAGGCCGCCGGGTCGAGGGCGATGAAGATGTCCTCGCCCGCCTTGTAACCGGCCTTCTCGATGCTCGAGAGGATGAGCTGGATCGCCTCCTCGTTCGATTTCAGGTTCGGCGCGAAGCCGCCCTCGTCGCCGACGGCGGTGCTGTAGCCCTTGTCGTGGAGGACCTTCTTCAGGGTGTGGAAGACCTCGGCCATCATGCGCAGCGCTTCCCGGAAATTGGGCGCGCCGGCGGGCATGACCATGAACTCCTGGAAGTCCACCGAGTTGTCGGCGTGGGCGCCGCCGTTCATGATGTTGGCCATCGGCACCGGCAGCAGGTTGGCCTTGTAGGGGCCGAGGTAGCGGTAGAGGGGAATGCCGAGGAAATCCGCCGCCGCGCGCGCGTTGGCCATGGACACGCCGAGCATGGCATTGGCGCCGAGCTTGCCCTTGTTGTCCGTGCCGTCGAGCTCGATGAGGGTCCGGTCGAGGTCGACCTGGTTCAAGGCGTCGAGGCCGGTCACCTCGGCGGCAATGACGGTGTTGACGTTTTCGACCGCCTTGAGCACGCCCTTGCCCATGTAGCGTTTCTTGTCCCCGTCCCGAAGCTCGAGGGCCTCGTGCTCGCCGGTGGAGGCCCCGGAGGGAACGGCCGCGCGGCCGGACGAGCCGTCCTCGAGGGTGATCTCGACCTCGACGGTCGGGTTCCCGCGGGAATCGAGAATTTCCCTCGCTTCAACGAATTCTATGCTGCACATGATTCATCTCCTTTTATTCGTGCGGTTGGATTGGAATGATTCTAATATGTTAGCATTCGTCGCGGGTGTCAAGGACTACTTGTCTTTTTTGCCGATTCAGGAGGACGCGAAGCACGCGAAGAAAGGCAGCAGAGCGCGAAGAAAAAAAAAGAAAAAGGGAATGGGGCGATTTCTTCTTCATTCCCTCGACGTTGGAGGAGATAATCGTATTCGTTTTTTCTTGAATCTCTTTCCCTGCTTCCTTTCCCCCTTCGTGTTCTTCGTTTTCTTCGCGCCCTTCGTGTCCTCTTTAAAAAGCTCATGGTCGAGAGATCCCGAATAAGGGCGGAGGCCGCCTTGACGGGAAGGAAAAAAGAGCTGACAGAACGATTTCGATGGACTATACTGATGTACAGGTTAACGTCGATTCGGAAACTTCATTGATAAAGGAGGCTTTCAACATGAAAAGGAAAAGCGGCTTGTCGCTCACCCTGCTTCGCGTATCGATCGGCTCTTTTTTCATTCTGCTCGGGTTGTACGGAATCCTTCCCAGCGTGGAGGAGAGCGTGTTCAGCCTCATCCCGGGGTACGGGTATGGGTTCCTCGAGGTCATCTTCGGCGTCGTGGAATTGGTATGCGGCGTCATCATCATCATAAGTTTGTTCGCGGTCCTTTCCAGACGGGTGAAGGTCGTCACCAGTCTCGTTATTTTCATCTTCTGGTGCCTGCGCGTCTTCATCGGCCGCGTCGTTTTCCGGCTGCCCTACCTGAGGACCTTTCAGGGCTTCGAGCTCTGGCTCCTGGTCCTGGCGGCCGAGTTCGTCATCGGCGTGGCTCTTTGGATTTTCTATCGCAATTCCGATTTGTAAATTATAAGGAGAACCGTACCGGTCCCGGGACGCCCCGGGGCCGGCTTTCCCGTGCCGGTTCAAAAAGTGTTTTTCCCGAAAAATTAAAGAGGGAGGCCTTATGATCCTGCACCATGATTTCATCGCCATCGCGAAAAAATTCGCCAAGAAAACGGGCATTGACGACCGGATGACCGGCATGACCATGACGTACGAGCGGGTCCTGATCGCGACGCTCATCCTGGCCAAGAAATTGGCGGCCTACGAGGACCGGCATATCGGCATCATGGTCCCCACGTCCCTGGGCGCCATCCTCGCCATTCTGGCGACGGTTTTCATAAAAAAAATCCCCGTCATGATCAACTACTCCACCGGGGCCGAAGCGAACTGCCGCCTGGCGCAGCAGACCTGCTCGTTCACGACCATTGTCACCTCCCGCGCGCTCCTCGACAAGATCAAGTGCCCCCTCGTGCCCGGGATGGTCTGCATCGAGGACATCCTGAAGTCGGTCACTCTTTTGGACAAGCTCACGGCCGCCCTCAAGGCCAAGCGGAGCGCCGCGGGCATCATCGCTTCCCTGCCGCCGGCCGATCCCGAGGACACGGTCGTCGTCCTTTTCACGAGCGGCAGCGAAAAGGAGCCCAAGGCCGTGCCGCTGAGCCACCGCAACATCGCCACGAACCTGGACGACGCGACCAAGGCGCTCCCCATTTCCCACGCCGACACGATCTTCTCGATCCTGCCCCTCTTCCACGTGTTCGGCTACACCGTCAACTGCTGGCTGCCGATGACGCTCGGCATGACCACGCTCACCTACGCCAACCCGCTCGAGTACCGGAAGATCGCGCAGGTGATCAAGGCCGCCAAACCGACCGTGATGGCCGGCACGCCGAGTTTCTTCGCCGGCTACCTCCGCGAGTCCGAGGCCGGCGACTTCGCCTCGCTCAGGCTCACCATTCCGGGCGCGGACAAGACCCCCGAGTGGCTCCGCGAGGGCTACCGCCAGAAACACGGCATTGAGCTCCTCGAGGGCTACGGCTGCACCGAGACAAGCCCGATCATCGCCGTCAACACCCCGACGGACAACCGGCCGGGCAGCATCGGCAAGCCCCTGGCCTCGGTGCGGACCAAGATCGTCGACCCGGAGAGCGGGGCGGAGCTGCCGCGCGGCTCCGAGGGCAAGCTCCTCGTCAAAGGGGATTCGATCATGAAGGGCTACCTCGACCCGGCCGACACGGCCAAGAGCCTCGTGGACGGCTGGTACGACACGGGCGACATGGCCGTGATCGACGCGGACGGCTACATCTGGCACAGGGGACGCTACAAGCGCTTCATCAAGGTGGGCGGGGAGATGGTGTCCCTCGTCAAAACGGAGAGCGTCCTGGAAGAAGTCCTGCCGCCGGGAGTCGAGTGCTGCGTGGTGGAAGCCGCGGACGAGTTCAAGGGCTCGCGCCTGGTGGCCGCCCTGTCGCAAAGCGTCGACGAGGACGATCTTTTGAAGAAATTGTCCGCCCAGCTCCCGCCCATCGCCATCCCGAAGAAATTCATGGTCATCCCCGAGCTGCCGAAGATGGGAAGCGGCAAGATCGACTTCCGCTCCACGGCCCGGTTGGTGAGCGAGCTGCTGGAGAAAAAATAAACGGCGCAGGCCGGAGGTCTTGCGTTCGGCGACGCCGGTCGGCATCGCCGGTCGCCGGAGCGCCATCGGTACCAGGGGGTTCCATGAACCGTCGTTTGAGCTATCCGCTCCGCCCGAGATCGATCCTCCTGATCGCGGCCGCGGTCTCCCTTCTTTTCGGCTGCGCCCGGCAAAAAGAGAAAAAATTCTCGATCGGCGTCCTGTCGGCGGCGCCCTTCACCGCGGCCATCGACGGGTTCAAGGCGGTGCTGAACGACCAGGGATACGTCGAAGGGAAGAACGTCACCTACGACACGTATATCCTCGTCTCCATCACCCGCGAACGGGAAGGCGAAACCATCACCGGCACCATCAAGAAATTCGTCGAGGAGCGGGTATCCCTCGTCTTCGTGACGGGAACGCCCATGACCATTGCCGCCAAGAAATTGACGAGGAACACGGGGATCCCGGTCGTGTTCGCCAACGCCCTGGTCGAGACGGGAAACGTGATTGAGAGCGTTCAGGCGCCCGGCGGCAACATCACCGGCGTGCGGTTCCCCGGCGCCGACCTCACGGTGAAGCGCCTGGAAATATTGCTGCAGATCGCGCCCGCGGCGAAACGCGTCTGGGTCACGTTCGACCCGAAGAACGCCTCCGCCGCCGCCGCCATCAAGGCGCTCAGGCCGGCCGCCCGTACCGCGGGCGTAACCCTCGACGAGGCGCCGATCAACGGCGTGGCGGACATCAAGGCCGCCCTCAGGGCCAGGGCGGCGTCCGCTTCCCCCGGCTTCGACGCCATCCTCATCATGCCGGAAGGCTTCTCGCAGTCCCCGGAGGGATTCGGGGCAATCTCGAAATTCGCGGAGGAGCGAAACCTTCCGGTCGCGGGAAGCGCCGCCTTCGAAGCCGACCAGGGGGCCGTTTTCAGCTATATCCCGGACGACCGGGAGATCGGAATGCTGGCCGCGAAGCTCGCCGTCAAGATCTTCAAGGGCATCCCGGCGGGCTCCATCCCCGTCGTGACCCCGGAATCCCGCCTGCGTCTCAATTACTCCCGGGCGCGAAAGCTGGGCCTGAAGTTGGACGCCGGACTCATGAAACTGGCCGACGAAATCATCCGGTGATGACGGCGGGCGGCCATCGCTCTTTTTTTGACATTTTCCGATTCATCCGTTAAAATTTAATCGGGTCGTCGCCGGAAACAGCCTCGACGGTGTCCGCCGTTCCGCGGGTCGTCGAGGAAGAGAGATAAAAATGCCGATCGCGAAAAAACGCCGATCATCGAATTCGCCCCACACACTGAGCCTGGCCTCGACATTGTCCCTCGCTTTGGTCGCCTTCATGGTCGTGGCGTTTCTCATTTTCGGGGGACTCCTGCTCCTGTTGTACGTGCGGGCCCACCAGGTCATCATTTTCGGCAATCAGCGGTCCATGGCCGAGGACGCGGCCCAGACGGTCAGCGGCTTTATCCGGGGAAAAACCGATCTCATGTCCGACATGCTCCGGCTGGACGCACCGCTGAAACTGCCGCCCAAAGCCAGGCGGGTGTACCTGGAAAGCCTGCTGGGGATCGAGCCCTCCTTCCGAAGTCTTTCGCTCATAAACTCAGCGGGGCAGATCAAGGAGTGCGCCTCCCGTCTGACGGCACAGGCCTCCCGCCGGTTCTGCGACTCGCTCGAGCTCGATCCGGTTTTCTCAAGCGGCCGGCCGACCGGGACTTACACGAGTTCCGTCTACATCGACCCCCTCACGAGCGAGCCGCTCGTGATCCTGGCCGTGCCCAGCGTCGATATTTTCCGTGATTTTGACGGCTACCTGGTGGCGGAGCTCAACCTGAAATTCATGTGGGAAATGGTGGACCAGCTCAAGGCGGGAAAGGAAGGCGACGCCTACGTGGTGGACCGGCGGGGAAACCTGATCGCCTCCAGCGATACCGCCCGTGTCCTGCGGGTCGAGAACGTCGGTCACGTGACTCCCGTGAGGAATTTCATGGCGGCCAAATCCGCGGAGGCCGTTTCCGACGCCGCCGTCTACCAGGGCATCACCGGCGAGCGGGTGGTGGGAGCCTTTTCCTCGCTCGGGACGCCCGATTGGGCGGTGGTGGTGGAGGTCGCCTGGGGCGAAGCGTACCGTCCGGTGCTCGGGAACCTCCTGCTTTCGCTCGCCGTGTTCCTGGTTTTTTCCCTGCTGGCGGGCGGGCTGGGGATCCTCATCGCGCGCCGGCTGGCTTCACCGCTCGTCCGCCTGACGGAAACCGCGGGATTGATCGCGGCCGGCGCGGGAGGCGTACCGGTGGAAGTGCGCGGGCCGCGGGAAGTCGCCGGCCTCGCGTCCGCCTTCAACAGCATGACGTCGCAGCTCCTGGAAAGCCGCGCGAGCCTGGAAACGCAGCTGGTCGAAATCAAAAACGGCCAGGAAGCGCTCCGGGAGAGCGAGGAGCGGTTTCGCAATATCTTCACCAACGCGAACGAAATCATCTATACCCTGTCCCCGGACGGTGTCTTTACGTTCGTGTCGCCGGCCTGGACGCGCTTTCTCGGTCATCCCGTGGAGGAGGTGGAGGGCAGCCATTTCGCCCCTTTCGTGCATCCCGACGATGTCCCCGCCTGCAAGGCGTTCCTCGACAAAGTGATGTCCACCGGCCTCCCGCAGGAGGGAGTCACCTACCGTGTAAAACACCGCGACGGCACGTGGCGCTGGCACACGTCCGTCGGATCGGCGGTCGCCGGCGCCGGGGGGCGTCCGGCGTATTACGTGGGAATCGCCCAGGATATTACCTGGAAAAAACGGGCGGAGGAAGAGAAGGCGAATCTCGAAGAGAAGCTCTTCCAGGCGCAGAAAATGGAATCCATCGGGCGCCTGGCGGGCGGCGTGGCGCACGATTTCAACAACATGCTCAATGTCATCCTGGGCTACGCCGAGCTCATCCGGCTCGAGACGCCGTCCCGCGACAAGCTGCTGCAGCACATCGAAGAGATCGAGCGGGCGGCCGGACAGGCCCGCGACGTCACGCGCCAGCTGCTCGCCTTTTCGCGCAAGCAGGTCATTTCGCCCGTGCCGCTCGACGTCAATGACGTCATCGGGGAAAACAGGGAAACGCTGGCCCGGCTCATCGGCGAGGACGTCGACCTGCGCTTTTTCCCCGGTGCCGGTCTTTGGAGGGTGCGGCTCGACCCGTCCCAATTGAACCAGATCGTCTATAACCTCGCCATCAATGCCCATGACGCCATGCCCGACGGGGGCAGGCTCACGATCGAGACGGCGAACGCCTCCCTGGACGAAACCTATTGCCGCGACCATCCGGGCTTCAACCCGGGAGACTACGTGAGGTTGACTGTCAGCGACGATGGCGTCGGCATGGACCGGGAAACCATGTCGCACCTGTTCGAGCCGTTTTTCACCACCAAGGAAGTCGGGAAAGGAACGGGCCTGGGCATGGCGACCGTGTACGGGATCGTCAAGCAGAACGGCGGCTTCCTCAATGTGTACAGCGAGCCGGGGAAGGGAACCTCGCTCCATATCTATTTCCGGAAGGACACGGACGCGCCGCCCCCGCCGGCCAAGCCGGTGGAAACCGAAACGCCGGCCGGCGAAGGCCTCGTCATGGTCGTGGAAGACGACGATCTGGTTCGCTCCATCACCACGGTCGAACTGGAAAAACTCGGTTATAGGGTGGTATCGCTCAAATCGCCCGAGGAAGCACTCTCATTGTGCGGGCGGGACGGGCCGGCCTTCAAGCTTCTCATCACGGACGTGATCATGCCGGGGATGAACGGCATTGAATTGAAAAACAGGATGTCCGCCCTCCGTCCCGGGACGAAGGTGCTGTTCATGTCCGGCTATACGGCCGATGCGATCGGCCACCACGGCGTACTGGAGAAGAAACTGCATTTTCTTCAGAAACCCTTCAGCTTGAACGAGCTGGCCAAGAAGGTCCGTGAAGCGATCGACGACTGATCGCCCCGCCGTCCGGTTATTCGGGGAAAGCGAATGGAGACGGCCGATTCGCGGGGCCCTCCACCAGGCCGTTGAAAAAGCTCGACATTTTTCAACGACCCGCTATTTTGCGGTCGACGGCACCGGCGGCTGATACCCTTTTTCGCTCCTGTAGAACATCACATTTTCAAGCCGGTCGATCTTGTCGATGAGCCAGCCCTGGCTGTCCTTGACGAGGGTCAGCCGGTCTTTCACCCGGAAGCCTTCCTCATAAAAGCCTTTACCGCCCCCGCCCACGGGCACGTGCTCCCAGCGCTCGTACTCGGCTTCGTAGACCGGTTCGGATCCTCCGGAAATTTCCTTCACGGTGAGCCCGGCGACGCCCTCGACGTACGAAGGCGGGTTGACGCGCGGCCGCCCCAGCTTCAGCCACTCGCTGGCCCTGAGGCGGTAATTCTGATGGGTATAGTATTCGACCTGCCGCGTGCTGATGAACATGATCTCGGTTTGCTGAATTTCCCCGGCGGCGGTATTGCCCTTGACGCAGTCGCGCATCAGCTCGGGATTGAGCGCATCGATAGCCTGGTAATAGCTCTCCACCACCTTCAGCGGGGGGAAACCGGCCGTCAGCCGCGGCTTCATGGCGTTGGAGACGATGAAGCCCGCCGTGATTCCGGCCGCGACGACGACGACGGCGGCGATGATGAGGGTCTTGCCGTATTTCTCCAGGAAGAGCCGTCTCTTCAGGCCGCGGTCGAGATGTCCGACGAGCTTCTCCCTCTGGCCGGCGAGGGACGCCTCCTCTTCCCCGCTCTGCGATTCGGTAGCGACGCCGGACAGCCGGTCGTCCACGGTCTGTTTCCATTCCGCAATCGAAAGCGGGACTTTTTTCTCGAAAAAGCGGCAGAAGAGGTCGGAGATGTCTTTTTGAAGCCCGGGGAAAAGCAGGTGCGGCGGCATCACCTTCCGCTGCCTGATCCGGGCGTGAATCTCGTCCAGGTCCTTGCCGTCATACGGATAGACGCCGGTCAAGGCGCGGTAGAGCATCGCGCCGACGCAATGGCTCAAGCGTCCCCGGGCCTCCGTGGCGTACGGGTCGTTCAACCGCGAGCAGCGGGCCTTGTACTCGTCGTCGGAAAGGAGGCGAATCTTGCGGAAAACCTCGGCCGGCAGGAAGAGGACGCCGCCGTCCTCCAGGAGCCAGACGCTGTCCGGGTAAATTTCGATCTTCTCTGCAACGCCCTCGAGCGCGGCCAGGGCGCGCACGACCTCGGCGGCGGCGGCGAGCGCCTCATCCCGGGGTCGCTCGAGCGCCGCGTCCAGCGGCACTCCGCGCGCCGGGGGGCCGTGGAGAACGGGCGCTCCGTCGCGGTACTTGAAGCCCGTGAAGGACCATTCCGCGGCCGCGCCGTCTTTGACGAGATACCCCTTCTCGGCCCCGATGTCCACCATCTTCTTGAAATTGGCGACGTTGAGAAAATGCGACAGCGGGATCTCGAGATCGATTGCGTTGTGCATGGTTCACCGCGCTCCCGGGTCGGTCGGTTTTTTCGGTCTCGCCTTCCGCTGGAGCAGGTACTTCTCGATGTCGTACTTCTTGATGACGAGCTTGAGAACCGCATTGTAGATGAAAATCCCGCCGAGAAGCGAGGCGATGAAGAAAAACATGAGAAAAAACAGCCTGTAATCGGAGAGAAAACTGGTGCTCATTGAATTGCTTATTAATAGAAAAGGAACGGCGAGTGCGAAAAATACCGCGAGGGTGGCCAGCGTGAGAAAGATCGTCGAACATACCACGTAAATGACCGTGTTGAGCGCCTTATTCATCGGATGCAACCCCTTTCCGCGGCTCGCAATCAGTCGGTG
>CAZKOS010000012.1:20631-23551 GCA_964554445.1 uncultured Spirochaetaceae bacterium
ACCGGAGGATCCCACACAGGATACCGAAAAGCCGGGAAAAAGTAAATAAAAATCGATTCCGGTCCGATAAAGTAAGGGGGGATTATGTCCGTACGTCAGAAGACAGCTTTCCATTGGGTTCCGATCGCCCTTGTCGCGACCGCGGGGGCCCTGCTTTTATTTTCACTCATTCTGACGGCGTATGCGGACGCCGAATCCGTCGCGCTGCCGACGGACGGAACGCTCGGCCTGTTGATCGGGGCGTTTCTTGCGCCCGGAAAATTCCTCGTCGCCGCTTTCTCCTGGGCCGCTTTTTACGTTCCCGTCTACCTGCTGCTGAACGCCGCGCTCATCGGCCGCTTCCGCGTTCGCCGCATGATCGTCCTCATTCTTTCCCTCCTCCCCTTCCTGACCCTGGCCCTGTTGTGTAAAATCGTCTTCGCTGGCCCGGGTTCGCCCGGGCCCCTCGTCGCCGGACTCGAGGTCTTGCTGGGCTCGACCGGCAGCGCGGTCTTCACGGGCTCCTTCGCCCTGGCGGAGATTCTCCTGTTGGCCGCGGCGGCGTTCGCCCTGGGAAAAAAAGCCCGCGCCTCAAGCCCGGTGGAACCTTCCGCCGCAGCGCGAACCGCCCCTCTCCGGGAGAAACGGTACCTGCTGCCTGAACCGGTGAAAGCCGCGGACGGCGACGGGCACAACGGCTCCGGCCGAAAAAAAGCGGTCCTGCAGCCGGTGCGGATTCAAGCGCTCGAACGGGACGCGGACGATCGTCCCGCTCCCGCCTTGTCCATCGAGCTTCTCGCCGACGACGAGCCCGGGACCGGCGGGAATAGCCAAGCCGCCCCGCCCGTGCCGGCCGCCCCGCGCGCGGCTTCCCGCCCCGGGAAAAAAGAGCCGCTCGCGCGCGAACGGCCGGCCCGGAACACCGGACCGGCCAAGGCCCGTGGCCGCTACCGGATCGAGCCCGAGTCCGTGCTCAAGGATTACGGCCGGGAGGATTACCAGAAGCTCGACGCGGTGACCCAACGGCTGAGCGAGACGCTGAAGGCCACGCTCGAGGAGTTCAAGATTCAGGCCGAGGTGACGGGCATCCAGAAGGGCCCGGTCATCACCATGTTCGAGATCCTGCCCGCGCCCGGCGTCAAGCTTTCCAAGATCGTCAACCTGGCCGACAACATTGCCCTGCGGCTCGCCGCCTCGCGCGTGCGCATCGTCGCCCCCATTCCGGGCAAGCAGGCGGTGGGGATCGAGGTGCCGAACAAGCGGCGCTCCATCGTCTCGCTCCGCGAGACGTTGTCCGCGCCGGATTTCGCGGACGCGGGGAGCGGCCTGCCCATCGCCCTGGGCAAGGACATCATGGGCAACGTGGTCGTGGCCGACCTCACCCAGATGCCGCACCTCCTCATCGCCGGCGCCACCGGCTCGGGCAAATCGGTCTGCGTCAACTCGATCATCTGCTCGATCCTCTTCAAGCAGTCGCCGGACGAGTGCCGGCTCATCCTGATCGATCCCAAGATCGTCGAGCTCAAGTACTTCAACGACATCCCCCACCTCCTCACGCCGGTCATCACCGAGCCCAAGAAGGCCTACCAGGCGCTGCAGTACTGCATCGCCGAGATGGAGCGCCGCTACGCCCTCCTGGACGCGCTCTGCGCGCGGGACATTGCGGGGTTCAACGCCAAGGCGGCCAAGAAGACGCACACGACGGAGCCCCTGCCGCACATTATCGTCGTCATCGACGAGTTCGCCGACCTCATCGCCGTCACCGGCAAGGACATGGAGTCGACGCTCGCGCGCCTGGCCGCCATGTCGCGCGCGGTCGGCATCCACATCGTCCTCGCCACCCAGCGCCCCTCGATCGACGTCATCACCGGGCTCATCAAGGCCAACATCCCGGCCCGCATCGCCTTCATGGTGGCGGGCAAGTTCGACTCGCGCATCATCATCGACCAGGTGGGCGCGGAGAAGCTCCTGGGCCAGGGCGACATGCTCTTTCTCTCGTCGCAAAACCCCTTCCCGGTGCGCATTCAGGGCGCCTTCATTTCCGACCGCGAGGTGGAGGACCTGGTGGCCGAGGTGAAGACCTACGGCGAACCGGATTACATCGACGACGAGATCTTCATAGAAGAAGAGAGCGAGTTCGACATCGGCCTGGGCGAGGCCGACCCGATGTTCGACAAGGCGCTCGAGATCGTCATGGCCGCGGGCAAGGCGAGCACCTCCTACGTCCAGCGCAAACTGAAGATCGGCTACAACCGCGCCGCGAGGCTGGTGGAGGAGATGGAGGTCCGCGGCATCGTCGGCCCGGCCAATGGCTCGAAGCCGCGGGACATCATCCACGTGCCGAGCAAGGCGAGGGATTGAGGACGGCGACGGTCCGGAGAGAGCGCCTTATTCCCAACTCCTATGACGCCTGCATCACGACACTCCCCGCCGTCATCGATCCGTCGGGGTTTTTGCGGCCGCGGACGGATACGATCGAATTCGCCCGCAGATCGGTTTTGTGCATGACCGTCAATCTCTCAACGGAAATTCCATCCGGCACCTGAAAATCGGAAATCCCCCCGTTCAGCTTCATCTTGAGCGTATGCCCGCTGACACCGAGAGCGTATCTCGAGACGACGGCGTTCGTCATCGTATTGCCGGAGTTCCCCATGGGAAATTGACCGTTGCGAATATGTTCAAGCAGTCCGGGCGGAAAGATGGTTATCGCCTCCGCCGTCATGGCTCCGTTCCCCGAAGGTCTGGAGGTGACTCCCAGCGCGTCCCCGGGCTTGATTGAGGCGAGATCCGCCTTGGCGCGGAGAAAGAACACAGTTTTCGCGTCGAACAATACCCTCAGGGAGCTTCCGTCGGCGGATTTCAGCGTTATTCCGGAACCGGTTATGCCGGTGATTGTTCCGCGTGCGGACCGCTGCCGGGTTTGCGAAAAAGCAGTCCCGGT
>CAZKOS010000012.1:23651-32448 GCA_964554445.1 uncultured Spirochaetaceae bacterium
CTGTAATTCTTGTTGCCGGTAACTTTTCCCGTCGCTTTATTTATGAAAAGGAAATAGGAATAGATGAGGGGCAGGATCTCGGGCAGGATTTTTCCCCCGGTCATCAGCTCCTCGCAGATTTTAAAGGCTTCCTTGGTGGAATAATGCTTGCGGAAGGGCCGGGCCGATATCAGGGCGTCGAAGGTGTCCGCCACGCAGATCATGTTGGAGACCAGATCGTCGTTCTTGAGGCCCTGCGGTTCTCCCGAACCGTCGAGCGACTCGTGATGACGGAGGATGGCGTCGAGACGGGGAAAATGTTCGTTCTGGTAATAGTGGGCGACGAGCAGGGCGGAATAAACGGGATGCAGGTGGATGACTTCGCGATCGCGGTCGGTCAATTCGCTTTGTTTGTTGACGATCTCAAGCGGCACGCGCGTGATGCCGATGTCGTACAGCAGGGCCAGTTCCGCGATCTCGACGATCTCTTTTCTGGAGAAGGTCAAATCGCGGGCCATGCGTATGACGAGGGCGGTGACGGCGATGACGTGATGATAGGTGTAGGCGTAATACTCCTTCATCCAGCCCAATTCAACCAGCACGGTATCCGGCAGCCGCACTTCGCCCAGGTAATCCGCCAGGTCGTCGAGAAATTTCAGGTTGTCGGTGATGAAGGAGTATTTCTCGAAATCTTTTTTCAACAGCTTTTTAAAATCTTCGAAAACGAAGGTGTCTCCGACCCCGGTGAAGGTAAGCTGAAAATTCCTGCCGCTGTCGGACGCTTTTTTCAACAACGCGTCCGAGAATTCATCGCCCTTCCTGGCGATGACCGTATAGTTCCAGGTATTCAGGAAGAGCGTTAGTTTGAGCCGCCTATTAAAAAATTTTCTGAAGAAGTACGAAAGCATAATGGCCGATCCACCTGCTCCTTACCCGGTCGAGGCTCGCCACGGGTCCTTATTATACCATCCGCGGCGGGCTTTTTTCAAGCAGTCGGCTCCACTCCCGAAAAATCGTTTTTTAAATTTTTCTTTCATTTTCAGCCATCCCGACTACAATTTGTGGGGGGCACAGAATGGGTGAGAATCGCTTCCCGGAAGAATTCTCGGAATAAGTCTGTGAGACGTATCACGTCATTTCAAGGAGGTCTGTATGAAAAAACTCGTTTTCACGCCGCTTCTTCTGATGCTCTTGTTGGGTTGCTCAACCATGGTGCCGGTCGACGTCATGAAACCCGCCGAGGTGAACATGGGGAACATGAAAACCATCGCCATTCTCAACTTCGGTTACCCGGCCTTGGGATACGGCGACGCGACCGTCGAGTTGATCATCCGCAACACCATCGGCCGCTACCTGGGCGTGTCCTCCGTCAGGAATTCGGAACAGGAATCGGTCGCCAAATACGCCACCGACAGGTTCATCTCCCTGCTCATCGACACGAATTATTTCACGATCCTCGATCCCACGAACATTGAGGGCGCCATCATCACGGCGAACAAAATCAGCCTCAGCCCCGTTGAATTGGGACAGGTTCTCGGCGCCGACGCCCTGCTCACCGGAAGCATCACGTACCTGAACACGAAGGTCGATACGCAAAGAAACGCCAATAAAGACAAAAAAACCGGGAAAGTCACGTACACCACGACCTATACGAAGAAAGCGGAGCTCCAGTTGAGTTACCGCATTCTCAACGCCCAAACCGGGCAGCTCGTCGCCACCAAGCAGTTCGGGGGAGAGACGTCCAGCTCGGCGAGCGAATACGGCGATCTCCCGGACAATCGCAAGATGTACCAGTCGATCCTGGACAGCATCCTGAGGCCCGTCCCCCGTCAGCTCGTTCCTTATAAAGTGACCGAATACCGCGCCTTGATGACGGACGAGACCAAAGATCCGGAAATGCAGAAACTCGACGAATTGACCAAGAAGAAATTCTACCAGGACGCCCTGAACGGGTACCTGGCCGTTTGGAAGAACAAGCAGAACGTGGCCGCGGGTTACAACGCCGCCATTATGCGGGAGATCACCGGCGATATCGACGGCGCCATCGCGCTCATGACGGAAGTCGCGAACACGACGAAGAATGAGAAAGCGCTCAAGGAAATCGACCGGTTGAAAAATTCCAAACAGGAAGCCGAGGCGGCCGCCGCGCAGCAATAGCGTCCGCCGGAAAACCTTTTCGTGCGTTGAGGACGGCCGTCCGGTTTTCGGACGGCCGTTTTTTCAGCCAGCCGACCGCCGTCGCCGTGAACGTTACGGTCGGCGGACTCCGGATGGAAAAAACCGAAATCGCCGAATACACCCGCGGTTTCATCGGCGAGAGGGCGGCAGCGTTCACCTCTCGCTCGCGCGCAAAAGAACCCGGGAGAGAAATTGGTAAATAAAAAGGTGAAAAAAGTCAATTCTATTGCCAATCGATACACTCATCTTTGTATTAGGGTTTTTGATCTTTTTAGCAGAAACAGGCGTTCAGGAGACTATAATACGGAGGCTGAAACGGGAGACGATTTACCGCCGCTTCCATTCGGGAAAGGATGATATAATGGGCGATCCGAGAGACAAATCGATTGACCAGGAAAACAGGGAATGGCTGGAGTCCGCGGATTTTGTCTACCGGAGCGAAGGTCCGAAGCGGCTGCGCGAGCTCTTGCGGCTCCTCCAGATCCGCGCCCAGGAACTGGGCGTGTCCGTCGCCTGCCCCGGCACCACGCCCTACATCAATACCATTCCCCTTTCACAGCAGCCCCCCTACCCCGGCAACCGCGACATCGAACGCCGGCTGAAGAGCATCATCCGCTGGAACGCCATGGCCATGGTGGTCCGGGCCAACCGCCAGGAATCGGGGATCGGCGGCCACATCTCCACGTACGCTTCTCAAGCCACCCTGTTCGAAGTGGCGTTCAATCATTTCATTCGCGGCAAGGACCATGAATCGGGCGGAGACATCTGTTATTTCCAGGGACACGCCGCTCCCGGAATCTACTCGCGGGCCTACCTGGAAGGGCGGTTGAGCGAGGAACAGTTGACCAATTTTCGCCGGGAATTGAAGGAGGGAGGCGGCCTGCCTTCGTATCCCCATCCGTGGTTGTTTCCCCGGTTCTGGGAGTATCCCACGGTTTCAATGGGCCTGGCCCCGATCATGGCCATCTACCAGGCCCGCTTCAATCACTACCTGTCCGACCGCAAGCTTCTCGACACGTCCCGCCAGAAAATATGGGCCTTCATGGGCGACGGCGAGATGGACGAGCCGGAATCGATGGGGGCGTTGACCCTGGCCTCACGGGAGGGGCTGGACAATCTCATCTTCGTCGTCAACTGCAACCTGCAGCGCCTGGACGGCCCGGTGCGCGGCAACGGCCAGATCGTCCAGGAATTGGAATCCGCCTTTCGGGGCGCGGGCTGGCGCGTCATCAAGGTGCTGTGGGGCGACGATTGGGACCCGCTCTTCGAACGGGACGAGACCGGCCTCCTGATAAAACTGCTTGAGGAAACGCCCGACGGCGCCTTCCAGAAGCTTTCCACGATGGACGGGAGCTACATCCGCGAGCGTTTTTTCGGGAAATACCCGGAGCTGCTCAAGCTGGTGGAACACCTCTCGGACGAACAGCTCGTCAAGCTGCGGCGCGGGGGCCACGATCCGGACAAGGTATACGCCGCCTACGACCGGGCGGTGAAGAGCATGGGCGCGCCGACCGCGGTCCTGGCCCTGACCGTCAAGGGATACGGGTTGGGCGAGGCGGGAGAGGGACGGAACATCACCCACCAGCAGAAAAAACTGAACGAAGAGGAACTGCGGCATTTCCGGAACCGGTTCGACATACCGATCGCCGACGAATGTCTGGCGGACGCCTGTTTTTTCAAACCGCCGGACGATACCGAGGAGATGAAGTACCTGCGGGAACGGCGGACGGAACTGGGCGGATTTCTGCCCGAGCGGCGGGTCAGGGAAGCGGACATTTCCCCGCCCGCCGACGATTTGTTCGCTGAATTCTACAAAGGCTCGGAGGACCGCGAGATGGCCACCACCATGGCGGCGGTACGGCTTTTGGGCGCATTGCTGCAGGACAAGAACGTGGGAAAGCGCGTGGTCCCCATCGTCCCGGACGAGGCCCGGACATTCGGGATGGAGGCTCTATTCCGGCAGTACGGCATTTATTCCTCCCGCGGCCAGGTCTACGAGCCGGTCGACAGGGAAAGCCTTCTCTATTACAACGAAAAAACGGACGGCGTCATTCTCGAGGAGGGCATCACCGAGGCCGGGGCCCTCTCCTCGTTCATCGCCGCCGGCACCTCCTACGCCAGCCACGGTCTCACCATGATTCCCTTCTTCTTTTATTACTCCATGTTCGGCTTTCAGCGGGTCGGCGACCTCATCTGGGCCGCGGCCGACTCCATGGCCAAGGGATTCCTCTTCGGCGCGACCGCGGGGAGAACCACCCTGGCCGGCGAGGGGTTGCAGCACCAGGACGGCCACAGCCACCACCTGGTGTACGCGGTTCCCAACCTTCGCGCCTATGACCCGGCGTTCGCCTACGAGCTGGCGGTGATCGTCCGCGACGGGCTGGAACGGATGTACGTCAAGGGCGAGAACGTGTTTTATTACCTGACGGTCACCAATGAATTCTACAGCCAGCCGCCCATGCCCGAGGGCGTGGAGGACGGGATCGTCAGGGGGCTTTATAAATTCAAGGCCGCTTCCGGAAAGCCGAAACGCGCCCGGGCCCATCTGCTGGGAAGCGGCGCCCTCCTGCGGGAAGCGCTCGCAGCGGCGAAGACGCTCGAGGAGGACTTCGACGTTTCCGTCGACGTCTGGAGCGTCACCAGTTACAAGGAGCTCTACCGGGACGCGGTGGAAACCGATCGCCGCAACCGATTGCGCGCGCCGGAGGAACGGAAGCCCTCATACCTGGAAACGTGTTTTCAGAACGAGGAGGGGGTGGTCGTGGCCGTCTCCGATTATCTGAAAACCCTGCCCGCTTCCATCGCCCAGTGGATCGGGAAACCCCTGGCGGTCCTGGGCACGGACGGGTTCGGAAGAAGCGATACCCGCGCCGCGCTGCGGAGCTTCTTCGAGGTGGACGCCCGGAACATCGCCTTCGCCGCCCTGGCGCGGCTGGCGGAATCGGGGATGATCGACCGCGGCCGGGTGGCGGAGGCGCGGCAGAAACTCAAAATCGATCCGGATAAACCGGACCCCGTCCTCTCCTGACGGGGAATCGGCAGACGGCAATGAAAGGAGCGGCGGGTGTTGACAGAGGTTCGACTTCCTGAGATTTCCGAGAACGTGACCACCGGCGAAGTGCTCGACGTGCCGGTAAAGCCCGGCGATACGGTGGAAAAGGAACAAACCCTCATCGAGCTCGAAACCGAGAAGGCGGCGGTCCAGGTGCCGTCTCCCGGCAAGGGAACGATCAAGGAGATACTGGTACGCAAGGGCGATACGATTCACGTGGGCGACGTTATCGCCAGGCTCGAGACCGGGGAAGGCGGGGACCAAGGCGCGCCGCCCGCCGCAAAAAAAGAGGCGGAAAAGGCGCCGGAAGATTCCGTTGAGAAACGGAAAGAAAAACCCGCTCGCGTCGAAGAAGCGCGCGTGGAAGTTGAAGCGAAAAAAGAATCGGCCGGCGGCCGCGAAGAAAGCGGGAAAAAGCGGGACCTGGAACCGGTCCCCGCCTCCCCGACCGTACGCCGGCTGGCCCGGGAATTGGGCGTGGATATCAGGCGCGTCTCCGGAAGCGGTCCCGGCGGAAGAATCAGCGCGGACGACGTCAAGCGCTTCGTGAAAAACAAATCCGCCGGGGAGCCCGTGGAATCGGCCGCATCGCTTCCCGATTTCACCCGCTGGGGGCCGGTGCGTCGGGAAAAGATGAGCGGGGTGCGGCGCATCACCGCGCGCAGCATGGCTTACGCCTGGCGAACCGTGCCGCACGTCACCCAATTCGACGAGGCCGACATCACGAACCTGGCGGCGTTCCTGGCGAGCCGCAAGAAAATCGCCGAGCGGGCCGGGGGCAAGCTGACCGTGACCGCGGCGGCCGTGAAAGTGCTGGCCTCCCTCGTGAGACGGCACCCGGAGTTCAACTCCAGCCTCGATCCTGAGGCGGACGAGATCGTCTTCAAGGAATACGTCAATGTCGGGATCGCGGTGGACACCGACCGGGGACTGCTGGTGCCGGTCATCCGGGACGCGGACAAAAAGGGTTTGATCGACCTGGCGGTGGAATTGACCGACCTGGCCGAGCGCACGCGGGCCAAGAGAGTGACGCCGGACGAGATGGACGGCGGCACCATCACCGTTTCCAACCTCGGCGGTTTGGGGGGGACGGGATTTTCACCGGTGGTCTATTGGCCGCAAGCGGCCATTCTGGGCCTGGCCCGGGCTCAGGAGCGGCCGGTGGCGGTGGACGGCAAGGTGGACATTCGGCTGATGCTGCCCTTGTCTCTTTCTTATGATCATCGCATTATAGACGGCGCGGACGGAGCGCGTTTCCTTCGTTCCCTGGCGGAGATTCTGTCGGATCCCTTCGCCCTCCTGTTATAATTGACACACGTGCGGAAGAAAGGATTGTAGACCATGGCTTCCGAAAAAAAGAAAACCTCATTGGCGGTCGTCGGGGCGGGCCCCGGAGGATACGCCGCCGCCTTCCTGGCCGCCGATTTGGGAATCGAGACCACGCTCATCGACCCGTCGGAGAACCCGGGAGGCGTCTGCCTTTACCGGGGGTGCATTCCGGCCAAGGTCTTTTTGCACATCGCCAGGCTGATCGACGACGCCCGTCTGGCCGACGGATGGGGGGTGTCGTTTTCCAAACCGAAAATCGATATCGGCCGCCTCCGCGATTGGAAGAACAATGTCGTTTCCGGATTGACCAAGGGCCTGGGACAGCTCGCCCGGAGAAGGAAGGTCGCCTTTCTCCGCGGCACGGCGCGCTTCGCCGGATCCTCAGTCCTCGAAGTGGAGGAAACGGATGGCGGCCGCACCACCCTGCAGGCCGAGCACGTCATCATCGCGACCGGGACCGTTCCCGCCCCCCTGCCCGGCCTGGACATGTCGTCTCCGCTGGTGATGGATTCGACGGGCGCCCTGGAGCTCGCCGACGTGCCGCGCCGCCTGCTGGTGATCGGCGGGGGATACATCGGCCTCGAGATGGGGACCGTCTACGCGACGCTCGGGAGCGAGGTGACGGTGGCGGAAATGATGCCGGACATCCTGCCCATGGCGGACGCGGACCTGGTGCGGGAGTACAAAAAAAACGCGGCGCATTTCTTCAAGGAGTTCGTGACCGGCGCGCTGGCGGACGTCGACGTATCGGGCAAAAAAGTCAAGACGACGTTCAGGAACGCGGCCAAACGGGAGGAAGTGGTCCGGGAAGACGAGTTCGACAAGGTGTTGGTGACGGTGGGGAGAAAGCCCGTCACCGATTCGCTCGGTTTGGAAAACACGAAAGTCGAGAGAGACCGCAAGGGGTACATCAAGGTGAACGCCGAACGGAGGACCGCCGATCCGGCCGTGTTCGCCGTGGGCGACGTGACCGGCGAACCCTTGTTGGCGCACAAGGCCAGCCACGAGGGGCGCACGGCGGTCGAGGCGCTCGCGGGCAAGAAGGCCGCCTTCGATCCCCAGGCCATCCCCGCCGTGGAATTCACCGAACCGGAGGTGGCTTGGTGCGGGTTGACTGAAAAAGAGGCGGAAGCCCGGGGCAAGCGCGTGGCCGTGGCGCGGTTCCCGTGGGCCGCTTCCGGTCGCGCCGCCACGCTGGGCCGGCCGTACGGTCTCACCAAGCTCGTCATCGATCCGGAGACCGAACGGATCCTGGGCGGCGGCCTGGTGGGAACGGGCGCGGGCGAGCTGATCGGTGAAATCACCCTGGCGGTGGAGATGTCCGCCCTGGCCTCGGACGTGGCCCGGACCATTCATCCGCACCCCACCTTGTCCGAGACCGTCATGGAGGCGGCGGAAGTCTTTTACGGCCTGGCGACGGACATTTACCGTCCCAAACGCGGCTAGAGCGGAGAAAACCTCATAACCCAAGTTTCTCTTTAATCTGCCGGTATGACTTCTCCGCCGAAACGCTCGCGTCGATCGTGACTTCCTTTTTCAATCCCTTGTAAAATCCAAGCAGCGGTTCGGTCTGGCTGTGATAGACGGACAGCCGGTTGTTGATCGTTTCCAGGCCGTCGTCCTTTCTGGTAAAAAGAGTTTCCCCGTCAATGTCGCACAATCCCTCTTGTTTCGGCTGGCTGAAAAACACGTTGTAGATCGCCCCGCATTTCGGGCACATTCTCCGGCCGCTCAATCTTTTTCGCACCAGCTCGTCGTCGATGTCGAAGTAGACGGCCGTGTCTATCCGATCGATCTTTTCCCAGCTTTCGGCCTGGACCATGGTCCGGGGAAAGCCGTCGAGAATGTACCCGTGCGCGCAATCCGGCTTTTTCGTCCGTTCCTCGACCAGGGCGATCGTCAATTCGTCGGGCACGAGCTCGCCTTTTTCCAGAATGCCCGAAACTTTCAGGCCCAATTCGGTCTTGTTCTTGATCGCTTCCCTGAACAAATCTCCCGTGCTGATGTGCACGATTTTCTTTTCGTCGAACAACATTTTCGCAATCGTCCCTTTGCCCGCTCCCGGAGCCCCGAAAAAAACAAGCTTCATACTTCGATCCCCCATTCTGTGCGTTATCCTCAATCGTTTTTGATTTGTCGTACCGAGATTTGCTTAAATCCCGGCATGACAAAGAATTATGATCGGAAATACCCGACAAAGCGCAGCTTTATGGGTATTAAACCGACCTTATAGCGGATATTCTCATCGTGTCAATAACA
>CAZKOS010000012.1:32548-36798 GCA_964554445.1 uncultured Spirochaetaceae bacterium
CCGGCGTCGACCCAGGCGCGGACCAGCGCGTCGGTCAACTCGGGAAAGAGCCATTGCAGCTTTCTCCGGTCCAGCAGGCTTCCGCCGCTGTAGTAATTCCGATGATGTTCGGTGTCCGGCCGGCATTCCCCGCCCGCGTCCCACCAAAAACAGGCGATGCCCCGCTCGCGGGCCGCCCGGACGGTGGCCCGGGCGAAGCGGATCCTGTCGGCGAGGTTTTCCTTGTTGTCGGCGCAGAATTCTCCCAGGATCACCGGCACGCCCCGATCGATGAATCGTTTCTTCAGCCGGTCGAACCGGCCCGCGAGCTCGTCATAGTCGCGGCCGGTGCCCCAGTTCTTGCGGGTTTTCGTCCAGGATACCTTTTCCTGCTGCCAGGTGAAATCCATCGGGCTGTAGTCGTGCACCTCCACGATCAACCGGCCGGGGACGGCGTCCTTCGGGAGCGCGAAAGCGTCCAACACGTTCTGATGATCGGACGCGCCGTAGGTGTTGACCAGGAGAAAACGCCGGGCGTTCTCGCCGCCCGAGGCGCGCACCGTGTCCACGAACAATTGATTCAGGCGATTGACGACGGCCATGGCGCCCGCGTCGCTTCCGTCCCAGGCGCCCTTGCCGTCCAGGATTTCGTTGAAACCCTCGAAGAGCAGGCGGCCGTCGACACCGGCGAAACGTGCGGCGATGGAGCGCCATATTCCGGCGAACTTCTTCTCGCGCTCGGGCAGCCCCGCGGGACTGGCCTTGAGCCAGGTGGCCGGGTCGGAGCCGGTGTCGTGATGGACATTGACGATGCAGTACAACCCCGCGTCCAGGGCCATGGTGACCAGCGCCTCGACCCGGTCCAGCCAGGCGGCGTCTACACGGCCGTCCTCCGTCACATGGGGGCCCCAGGTCACCGGAATGCGCACGGCGCCGAAACCGGCCGCGCGCACCGTCTCGAATATCCCCTTGGTCGTGACGGGATTTCCCCAGGCGGTTTCGTAGGCTTTCGGGCTGCGGTCGGTATGTTTCTCTATCCAGCCGTCCGTGTAACTGCCCCCGGAATAGGGATCAAGCGTGTTCCCCAGGTTCCAGCCGACGCGAAAAGCCCGGACCAGCTCCGCCCCGGTCGTGTCCGGACCGGGGACCGCCGCGGCCGGCCCGATGTCCGGGGGCGGCGGAGGCGCCTGGGGCACCGTTGCGCCCATGGAAGAACAGGCAATGAACAGGGCGATGAAAAAGCAGGAGGCGGCGGGCCAGCGCTGAAAATGACATGAGCCGTTCATCGAAAAAGTTTATTATTCCGCGAAACGGTAGTCAAGGCGGCTTCGCCGCGTCCTCAGAAACGCCGACCCGCCCGACGGATCCCGCGGCCCGCCCCGGCACGCTCCCGATCGCTGCCTGGTTTTTCAGTTCCGGCGACGGCGGGGCCGGACGGACGGTTTCCCGCCCGTGATCCCCTCCGTGAATCCATTCCCTGAATGATTTGAAAACGAAAGCCCGCTCAACTAAGATTAATGCAGCATTGAATTTATTGGGTCTGAAAACGGCGCCAACCGGCGCCCGGCAGGGAGCGGGAAAGGGAACTTTGAAAAGAATCGCGCTGCTGCTCGACAATCTCTACTCATCCACCTACCAACAGGAGTTGGTGGCCGGGCTCACGACGGCGATCGCGGACCTGGACGCGGAGCTCTATGTTTTCGTGGGCGGGCAGCTGGGCAAAATAGAAGGCGATCCTTACGCGTACGTCAGGACGTGCATTTACGATTTGATAACGAAAGAAAACATCGACGGCGTAATCGTGTCCACGACCCTGTGCTCGATGCTTTCCCGGGAAGAAATACTTCAGTTCTTGAGTCGGTTTCAGGGTATCCCGGTGGTGTTCTTCGGGGCCGGTCCGGAAGGATACGGTCAGGTGCTCGTCGACAACAAGGACGGAATGGGAAAGCTCGTCAGGCACTTTACGGAGGTGCATCATTATAAAAAAATCGCCTTCATCACCGGAATACTCGGCCACAAGGATTTCGATGAAAGATTGGCCGCCTACCGGGCCGGACTCGAAGCCGCCGGACTGCCCTTCGATCCGCAGCTTGTCGCCCGGGGATATTACAGCTTCACCCACGGCCGGAAGGCGGTGATCTCTCTCCTGGAGGAGCGGAAGGTTGCGTTCGAGGCGCTCATCGCCTCCACCGACATTATGGCCATCGGGGCCAAGCAGGAATTGGAGAGCAGAGGCTACAGAATACCGGGCGATATCGCGATCGCGGGTTTCGACGACATCATGGAAGCGTCCAGCGTCCTGCCCGGCTTGACCACCGTCCGCCAGCCGTATGTCGGGATCGCGGCGCGGGCGTTGGGCCTTCTGGTGGACATGATTGCGGGCAGAGAGGAAGTAAAAACATTGTACGTCAGCCCGGAAATCGTCATCCGGCGGTCCTGCGGTTGTCTTTATCATGATCAGAACAAAGACCTGTTCGCATACCATGAAAGCGGAGCCGGGGACGGGGAATTCGTCTACGCCGAAAAGCGCGCCGAGTTCATACGCCGAACGGCGGGGATATTCGAATCGACGCAGCGGCAATTCGTAAAAAACGATCTGGCGATCTTCCTGGATTCCGTCTACCGGGAATTGACCGGGGCGACCGCGACGCCGGCGCTCATGACACTGGAGGAAATTTTAACCCGGCAGGCGGAACAAAAACCGGGTTTGGAACCGTGGCACGAGGTATTGTCCCTCGTCAGACGCTTCTTTCTTCCCCTGCACCGAACCGGCCCCGTCGCGGAAAAGGCCGATACCCTGTTCCATAACGCGCGCACGCTGATTTCCGATTTTCAAAACATCAAGAAAAACCAGAACACCGTTTTCAACCTGAAACAAGTCGACTCGATATCACGCGTGGGCGAGGCGCTCAACCTGGGGATTGAAACCAGGGAATTGCGTCAGGTCATCTACGGCTTGTTCCCCACGCTCGGCCTGAGAAATTTCATGTTCTCTGAATTCCTGTCCGAGGGGGAAAATCTTGAGCAATCCCGGCTGATCGCGTTGATCCATGACGGCCGGTCTCACCCGATCGATGAGGATATCGTGTACCCCACCCGCCGGTTGTTTCCCGACGGCGTCACCGGCTTCGGCACCCGGGTCTACTTCGTGCTGTCCGTCACGCATTACGCCCATATTCTGGGTTACGTGATCTATGAGCAGGTCAGGGGGTTGGCCTCTTTCTACTCGACGGTCACGAGGGAATTGGCGAAAAATTTCTACATCATCAAGCTGATACGGAAACGCAAGGCCGCCGAGAAATCGCTCAAGCTCTTGGCGGAGGATCTGGAATACAGGAACCGGGAGCTCCAGGACTTCGCGCACATCGCCTCCCACGATCTCAAGGAACCGCTGCGGAAAATCGCTTTTTTCGAGGATCGGCTGAAGAATTCGGCCGCGGAAAAGCTGAACGATAATGAAAAAGAATACATCGAGCGGACGCGGCACGCCATTTCCCGCATGGAGGCCTTGATCGAGGGACTCCTCGCCTATTCCCGCGTCTCGATCAAGCGGCAGCCCTTCACCCGGGTGAATCTCAAGACGATCGTCCGGGAAGTGATCCAGGACCTCGAGGTGAGGATCGCGGAGACCAAAGGCAGCGTGGAAGTGGGGGACCTGCCGTCCCTGAACGCGGATCCGCTCCAGATGCGCCAGCTTTTCCAGAACCTGATCGGAAACGCGCTCAAGTACCACGCGCCGGGAACGGCGGCCCGGGTGAGCGTCGAAGCCGCGGACAACACCGAGTCCTGGGAAATATCCGTCACCGACAACGGGGTCGGCTTCGACCAGAAGGACGGCGAGCGGATCTTCGGCATCTTCCAGCGCCTGGTCGGGAGAAGCGAATTCGAAGGAACGGGCGTGGGGCTCGCGATCTGCAAAAAAATAGTGGAACGCCACGGCGGAACGATCAGCGCCTTCTCCGAACGCGGGAAAGGCGCCAAATTCGTGGTCCGCCTGCCGCGGACAGCCGCCGAGCGCAATTGAATCGATCAGTGACGCGATTCTCACATGAAGCAGTGGAGCGGAATTCTCACCCCCAAGCGCTCGGAACGAGGGTTACCACAAGAGGCCGACGCCGATCCCCCCCATGCCCCAAAAAGAATCGGGATTCTCATATTCCAGAATTCCCGCGGCGGTGACGTAGACCGGCGAATGCGGAATATGAACCGTCGCCTCGAGGGCCGCCTCGAACGGCGGATCGAACGCGAAACCTTCGCTGAAAGGGACGGTG
>CAZKOS010000013.1:0-14011 GCA_964554445.1 uncultured Spirochaetaceae bacterium
CCTTGATTCTCCCCATAAATAGGGCCGCCTTCCGCCTCACGGCGAGGGGCGGCCTCTTTTTCCCTTATTGAACAAAACGTTCTCCTGGGATACAATGGCATGCAAGGCAATGAACATACCGTAAAGTACTCCGGCGAAATTAATGTCCCCTGACGAGGGGACACCCTTGATTCTCCCCATAAATAGGGCCGCCTTTCGCTTCACGGCGAGGGGCGGTCTCTTTTTTCTGATTGATTCGACGACGCATGCCGCCGGCGCCCCCGTGGAACCGCCCGGCGTGAAATAACCGTGCGCCTTGTCGTTCGCGGCGGCGGAAAGGGATATCCGTGCGGCGCTTACGATTTGTCCTTGTCGAGAACGGTGAAGACGCGCTGCGCGAATTCCCCGGATTCGTCCACAATGGTGAGCGTGTGCACGCCCGGCGGCGGCGAGACGGCCATCCGGTTGATGCCCGAGGTCGATCCCAGGTAGAGCCCGTCGAGGTGCCAGAAAATGACGGCTCCCGGGTCGCGGTGGGCGGCGGAACAAACGATCTTCCCCCTCCGGCCGTCGAGCTCGATCGGAATGTACACGAGACTGTCGGGCGCTGGAAAAATGATGGAGAGCGATCGGTCGCCCGTCTCGCCGAGGGCGGGACGGCAGTCGGCGCGCCAGGGGGGGAGGGGCCGGTAGCCCGGCGAGGCGGCCTTGTAATACCACTCCATGGCCGGGGGCAGGACGAACCACGGGCGGGAGACAATGTTCGATATTTTTTCAAACTCGCTCGAGACCCGGTACCGCCCGCTTTTATCGAGATGGACGAGGGTGCAGTAAGGGCAGGCTCCCGTTTTCAGGACGGTGCGCGGGGCCCGGACGAGCACGGTGTCCCCGCAATTCGGGCCGGCCGGGTAGCCGGAGCGCGCGCAGACTTCGACGGTCATCAGCCCCGACGCGGGCTCGGGAAACCATTCGTCGCCTTCCCGGTCGAGGAGGTTGAAGACGTCGAAGAGGATGGGCGCCGCGGCGCGCGAACCCTGCAGGCCGGGCCGGCCTTCGCCCGTGGCGTTTCCCACCCAGACGCCGACCGTGTAGCGCGGGGTGACGCCGATGGACCAGGCGTCCCGGTGGCCGTAGCTCGTGCCGGTCTTCCAGGCGATCCGGCGCGAGGAGGAGAAGGAGCGCCAGTTGACGTCCTCGCCGGGCCGCTCCACCTCGAGGATGGCCTCGAGCGTGAGCCAGGCCGCGGCCTGGGAAACGACCCGGCCCGGGCGAAGGCCCGTCCCGCCCGGCTCCGGGCGGCCGCCTTCGAGGAAATACGGTTCGACCGCGGACGCGTCGCCGGACTCGCTCAAGGCGGCCCGGCCCAGCCCGGCGTACATCCCGGTGAGCTCCCAGAGCGTCCCCTCGGCGCCGCCGAGGATGAGCGTGAGGCCGTACTCTTGGGCCGGGCGGAAGAGCGTCGTCATGCCGAGCGACCTGAGCACGGCGTAGAACCGGTCGAGCCCGAAATTCCTGAGCATCCGGACGGCCGGGACGTTCAGCGACTGGGCGAGGGCCGACCGGGCCGGTACCGCGCCCCGGAACGTCTTCGTGTCGTTCTCCGGCCGGAACCCCCCGAAGCGGGTGGGAATATCGGGCACGAGCTCGGAGGGGAGGATCTCCCCCTGGTCGAGGAGGGCGGCGTAAAGGAAGGGTTTGAGAAGGCTCCCGGTGCTCCGGGGCGAGGTGAGGATGTCCACGTCCGGAGCGTGTTCCTCGTTGTCCTCCCCGGGGAGGACGTTGCCCACGTAGGCGAGGGTGCGGCCGGTCGCGGTGTCGATGACGCAGGCGGCGGCGTTGTGGATGCCGTTTTCGGAAAGCCGTTCGATGTGGCGCTCGAGAATTCCGCTCACGCCGACCTGCAGGGCCCGGTCGAGCGTGCTCACGGCGCGGTAACGCCGGTCTTCCGGCCGGTTCTCGGCGGCGTTGCGGGCGGCGACCCGCGCGAGAAGGTGCGGGGCGTCCCGGGGGAGGGGGCGGGGCGACGCGGGGAGCGGCTCTTCCTTCGCCAGGCGGCAGTCGAGGTCCGAGAGGACGCCCCTTCGCCGCAGCTTGTCGAGGAGCCGGTCTCGTTTTTCCTTGAGCCGCCCGCGGTTGCGGCCGGGGTGCATGAGGCCCGGGCTGTTCGGCAGGACGGCGAGCAGCGCGCTCTCCGCCCAGGAGAGCTTTTCCGGATTCCTCCCGAAGTAGCGCCAGGCCGCGCCGGCCAGGCCGACGGTATTGCCCCCGAACGGGGCATGGGAGGCGAAGAGGGCAAGGATGTCGTCCTTGCCGTACTCGGTTTCCAGCCGCAGGGCGAGGAAGGCCTCAATGAGTTTTTCCGGCACGCTCCGGTCGTTCTCCCGGCGCTGGAGCCGGATCACCTGCATGGTGAGCGTACTGCCGCCGCTCACCACCTCGCCAGCCGCGAGGTTCTGGATGAAGGCCCGGGCGAGCGAAAACGGATCCACTCCCGGATGGACGGAGAAGCGGCCGTCCTCGTAGGCGGTGAGGGCGGTCTTGAATTTTTCGGGGACGGAGGCGACCGGCGGAAACCTCCATTGCCCGTCCGCGGCGATCGAGGCGCCGAGAAGCCCGCCGTTGCGGTCGTAGAGGCTCAAGGCGTACGGGTCCGAGAACAGGGGCCGCGGCAGGAGGAGACGCCAGATTCCGAGCCAGGCGAGCGCGCAGAGAAACGCGAGCCCCGCCGCCGGGAAAACCCGGCGCGGCATCGTCAGGTGACGCGGCACGGTCGAGAAGCGATTCAGCACAAGGGAAGACCGGAGAGCTTGAGCCATCCTCCGCGCCGCCTGCAGGAAGCGCCTCGGAAGAGACGGAAGCCGCGGCGAAACCCGGCGGGCGGCCCGCTTCCGGGCCGGGCCGCGATCCGGTTTTTCGGTCCGGAAGAAGTATTCCCGCAATGTCAAGTCGAGCAGCATAAGAACGCCTATCGGGCTTTTCAATAAACCGCGTTTTCCGCTCCGCGGAACACCAGCGGCATTTTCAAAGCTCCCAAAATGCTATTTGACCACCGTGACCCACCGGCCGGGCAGGCGCGACTGGATCGCGGCGTCGTACATCGCCTCCACGCTCTGCAGGGGCAGGTAGAATTTCCCCAGGTAGCTCGCGTTGAGCAGGACCTGAAAGGTCTTCGTTTCGTCCCGTTTGAGGTCGAAGAAGACATTGACCCGGTCGTCGCGCACGTCGAGGTAATCGTAGGGCGAATTGACCGCCCCGCCCGGTCCCTCCAGGCGCAGGTTGTGAATCTCCCAGCCCGAGGGGAAGAGGGCGGACAGGGCGAGCGTCTGCAGGTCCCGGCCGCTCGTGTTGCGCACCGTGAGCACGGCCATGAAGTCGGTGCCCTGCTCGAGCGATTCGACCGACACCGCCTCTCCCTTGAGGCCCCGGTAGGAGACGTCGAGTTGGAGCCCGCTCGCCGACGGCTTTTCTTTGCCCGGCTCGGGCAACCCTTTCGCGAAGACGCGGACGAAGACCGTCTGCGACCCCGAGTTCGCCACCGTCACCCTCACGCTCCCGCCGTCGCCGACCGGCAGCGGTATCTGCACGACGGGCGCGCCGCTCTGCTTGGCCGTCGGGGCGGCCGAGCCCGCGGCGTAGCTGAACTTCATGAGCCCGTCGCCCTGCCGCACGCCGGCGAAGCGCGCCATGGCCACCAGGCAGTAGGCGGTGGTCTGCGTGGAGAGCCACTCGTCCTTGCAGAGGGCGTCCGAAATTTCCCGGACGAGCGTGTCGGCCTGGGAGTAATTGTTCATGAGCGACATCGTTTCCAGAACGATCGCCTTGTCCCTGAGGTCCGATCCGTAGGTGCCCGTGAGCTCGTGATAGACGCGGAACACGATGCGCTGGACGGCCGTGAGCCGGTCGGCCGCGTCTTTCTGGCCCGCGAGGGTGTAGGCGGCCGCCAGGTACCAGCGGGCGGTAATGGAAAGGTCGCCCGACTCGCGCAGCCGGTTCATGGATCCGATCTCGGGCGTGCCGTTCAGGGCCAGCCCGTAGAGGCGGTAGGCCTGGGTGAGCTGTCCGCTCTCGTCGCCGGGGCTCCAGTTGATCGCGCGGTTCTTCTGGTATTTTTGCCACTGGGCGAGCATCGACTCGGGCACGTGATAGGCGAGGCGCTTGGCCTCGAGCAGGAAGTGCCCGGCGTAGTTGCTCCCCCAATCGTCGCTTGTGCCGGCGCCGGGCCAGTAGCAGAACCCGCCGTCCGAATTCTGGAAGAACATGAGGCGGCTGATGCCGGCCTCGACGTTCTTCTGGACGGAGTCCGCCTGCTGCGGCGAGAGCTCGAGCAGCTTGGGCAGGTAGAGCTGCGGGAAGACCGACGAGGTCGTCTGCTCGATGCAGCCGTAGGGGTAATGGATGAGGAAGTCGAGGCGCCGGCCCAGGTTGAGGGGCGGAATGCGCGAGACCTCGAGCGTCATCTCATTGGTGCCGGCGAGTCCGGGGAGACCGACGTCCTTGACCGCCGTCTGGCCCGCGCCGAGGGCCTGGGAATAGACGTCCACCACGGGCAGGGAGGGCACCCGCACGTCGAATTCGATTTTCTGGGAGATGCTCTCGCCCGCGCCGGCCGCTTCGATCGTCGCCCGGGCGACGCCGGTGCGGTTCTGCGCCTTGAGCCGGAAGTTGACGAGGCCGTCCCCCGGCTCCCTGAAGGCGATGGTCTGGACGGCGGCGCCGTCGAGCACGACCGGTCCCTGGAGGCTGACCTTCACGGTGACGTTTTTCAGCTTCGCCTCGGTGGCGAAGACGGCCACCGGCAGGGCGAACTCCTCGCCCACGGCGACGCTGCGCGGCAGGGTACCCTGCACCATGAGGGGCTTCTTCACCGTGACCGTTTTTTCGGCGGAGCCGAAAGCCCGGCCATTGCCGGCCACGACCATCACCCGCACCGCGCCCACGTAGAGCGGGATGTCGACGGTGTGGGTGCGTTTGGCGCCGGCGGCCAGGGTGAACGGCCCGGAGAAGCGCACCAGGGGCGGGAAGCGCTCGGCCTTGCGGCCCTTGTCCGGCAGGAGCTCCCCTTCGCCTCCGCCGATGGCGAGCAGCTGTTCGAGCTTGCCGCCGTAGGCCGCGGTGACGTAATCGTAGAGGTCCCAGGTGCCCACCGCGATCGCCTGCCGCTTGAAAAACTGGTCCCACGGATCGGGCGTGGCGTAGCGGGTGAGCCCGAGCAGGCCCTCGTCCACCACGGCCAGGGTGTAGGTCATGGAAGCGCCCTGCTTTTCACTCACCGTGACCGCCGCCTTCGATTCCGGCTTGAAGACGTCGGCGCAGGCGATGGCGGGCTTCAAGTGCGTTTCCGGATTTTCCACCATCACCGGCAGGAACCCGTAGAGGCGGATGGGCATGTCGTTGCCGGTGCGCATGTGCGGCTGGAGGTAGGTGACGTGCGCGTAGATGTTGGGCGCCATCTCGGCCGTGGCCGTGAACGAGAACTTGTAGGTCTGCTCGTTCTTCGCCGGGGTGAAGTATTCGGTGGAGACGATCTTCCCGCCGGCCTCGATGCACACCACTCCCCGGCCCTGCGGGGCGACCGGGATGTTAAGCGTGATCCTGTCGCCGACGGCGTACTTTTCCTTGTCCGCGGAGAAGGTGAGCATGCTCGCTCCCGGCGAGCCTTCGGCCTGGGCCCGGCCGGCCCAGCCCGGCCAGTCGATGTAGACGATCTTGCCGGTGTTGTGGTTGCCCTCGAGGTCGCTCACGTGGACGAAGAACCGCCCCCAATTGGGGTACTTGACCTCGAACTGCCAGGAGCCGCGGCCGTTCTTGAGCTCCACCACGCCGCTCGTGATCGGCTGGTAATCGGAGGTGCCGACGTAATTGGCCAGGTCTTCCGCCTCCTTCTCCCACCACCAGCGCCAGCGGATTTTGTACAGCTCGACCTTGACCCGCGCCCGCTTGACCGGTTTTCCGTCCCGGTCGACGGCCGCCAGGTCCACCGTGTGCTTTTTGTCCGTCAGGAGCATGCCCCGGGTGGCGTCGCCCTTGGGCAGGCGCACGCCGATGTAGCGGTCGTACGGATGGAAGGGCAGGCTGAAGCGGTCGACGCTGAACGCGCCGCTCATTTCATAGACGCGGGTGTTGAAGTTGGCGGTGAGCATGCCCGGCGAGTTCCGGCTCCCCTCGAGCGACGTCTGGATCGTCGTCTTGCCCTCGTCGTCCAGGTAGCCGGAGAAGATGTCCTCGACCGAGGGCGTGAAGGCGCGGCTCGGGTCGTCGAAGGTGTAGTCCGGGAACCCCTTGAAGGCGGTGGCACGCGGGGAGAAGCTCGCCTTGACCTCGGCCTTGAGGCCGCCGGCCGGCGCCCCGTGAAGCCAGGCCGCCGACAGCTTGGCGGACAAGACGCCGCTCGAAAGGTATTTCACGTTCGCCCCGAAATCGAGCGAGATCTTGAGGCGGTTGGGCATGATCGTCTCTATCTTCAGCGTCTTTTCGAACGTCTCGCCCCCCACCATGATCCGGGCGAGCCAGTCGCCGGTGGGCGCCTCGGGATCGGTCTGAAGCTTGAAGTGGTAGAAGCCGTTTTCGGAAAACGTCTGGGTGATTGTTTTCACCGCCTGGCCGCGCGGATTGATGAGCTTGAGCATGACGGGGTGGTTGGCCGGAAGCGTTTTCAGGGTGTCGAGGAGGATGAAGGTCAGGTAGACGGGGTCGCCCGGCCGCCACACGCCGCGTTCGCCGTAGATGAAGCCCTTGAGGCCCTTCCGGGAGGCTTCGCCCCCCACGTCGAACTGGCTCACGGAGAGGGAGGTGGCCGGGTCCAGGCGCAGGTAGCCCTTCTGGTCGTCCTTGGACGCGACGAGCAGGTAGGGCGCCCCGTCGCAGGAAAGGGTCGAAAGACCGTTCGCGTCGGTGCCGCCGTGGGCCAGGCTCTGCTTCTGGTAGTTGAGGACGTCGAGCGAGACGCCGGAGAGCGGGGCGGCGGTCCTGATGTCCGTGGCGATGACGAGCAGGGTGTTGTCCGGATTCTTCTTGGCGATGAGGCCGATGTCGGAGATGAGGACGTTGCGCGAAATCGCGACGTTGTGGTCGCCGTACGGATAATAATAGGCGGGGTGGCAGGGATTCAGGCGCTGGTTGTAGTAATCCCAGTAATTGAAGCCGCTCGCTTCGTAATAGTCCCAGTAGCTGGATTCCTGCGTACCCTGCCCGTAGTCGTAGATTCCCGTGGACTCCCTCCGCTCGGGGAACTCGACGTCGGGTTGGGAGGCGCACGGGTAGTCGACCTGGTCGCGCGTGAAGGTGATCTTCAGCCGATAGAGGCCCTTCGGGTACGTACGCGTGAGCTCGGTCAGGTCGAGCCCGGAGCGCACCCAGCGGTTGCGCTTGGCCGAGTCCCAGTTGAGGGACACGGCCTGCTTCCAGACCGGCCGGCCGACGCGCTCGATCTGTTTCGTCTCGTCGTAGCGGTTGACCTGGAAAAACTGGTCCAGGTTGTCCTCGAAGACGCAGATGGCCTCCACCGTCACGGCTTTGACGTTGCAGGACTCGATGGGGAGGGTGAGGCCGTTGGTGGTGGGCAGGATCGTTCCCTTGCCGAGGAATTTGACCTGCGGCTCGATCATCTGGAACACCACCTTCTCGCTCGCGCCCTTGCGGAGCGGCTCGCCGAAGGCATTGGCGACGCCCGGCCGTACGGTGACGGTCACCTCCGCCGGCCAGGTGCCGAGGTTGTAGATCCGGACGGCGTTCGAGTCGATCTGGTAGCGCAGGTTCGGCTGGCCCGCGATCGTGATGAGCCCCCGCAGGTCCTGGCTCGGCTTGACCGGGTCGGAGAACGTCACCTCGACGTACTGCCCCGCGTCCTTGAAGGCCGAGACGCCGAGCACCTCGAAATTCTTGATCGAGGGCACGACGACCGTCGTCGTGCCGCTCTTGCCGGCGCCGATGCTCTTCCCGTCGAAGCTCACCGCCACCGCGGAGGCGGCGTCGCGGCGCGTGATGCCGGAAATGACGAACTCGTGCCGGTGGTTCCGCTCGGAATGGGTCCAGGCGACGTCGAGCTTTTTCCCCTCCTGCGTCGCGGTGACGATTTTTTCAACGTCCTCGGCCGCGGCGACGTCGGCGGTCTGGACCGCGCCCGGCAGCACGAGGTTCTTGGTCTGGCGCCGGTCCGTGATGCGGAAGTTGTCGAGCGTAAGCTCGAAGTTCTGCTCGATGACGTTGATGATGAACCTGAACTCCCCGGCCGCATCGTTCTTGAGGACCTTCCCGAGGAACAGGCGGCACAGGTATTTTTGGCCGCTCTTCAATTTATGGTTGGGCCGGAATTCGAGCGTGTGCGTGTCCGACCAGGCGGTCACCCCGTCGATCCCCGGGTCGAAGGCGAAGAAGGCGTCCTTGACCGGGACATTGACCTGTTCGGGCGTCGCGATTTCATTCACGAATTTGAAGACGATCGACGAGGAGGCCGAGACGACGCCCGAGGTGAACCCGGCTAAAATCGACGAATCCGGCGTGGAGGGCTTGAACTCCTTCGGCGCGCACGAGGCGGCCAAAAGAATCGCGGCGGCGAACAACCCCGCGCGGACGGGAAGGGCACGCATCGTCTTTTCCATGATGAACTCCTTTTGCGATCTCGAGATGCGCCGGACGGGCCCGCCGCCGATTCGCCGCGGCCCCGCCGGCGAAAAAAAACTCCCCGTCACCCCCGGCGGGGGAGGGAAGCCGGCAACGTGGCGTCGGGAAAATAATTCACATCCGTTCCGGGACGCGCGGCGCATGATTGCGGCGCCCCGGGTTGGTCGTCGTCCGGCGGAGAAACGGTTTCACTCAGGCGGGAAGAGGACGGTCTCGCGGGCGGGGGACTGAGAAGCCCTTTTTTTTCAGAGCCGGAAGGAGCAGACAAGGCCGACCTCACGAATATCTGTTATTCAGGAAAAACGCGGAACGGTTCCGCACTCCGCCGCTTCTTCCAGTCCACTATAGTACAACGACCGCGGCGGTTGCAAGGGAAAACCGTTTTTCCGTCACGCGGATATCGATCTATTTATTATTATTGAATCTTATAAACAGCATGAACCGGGATCGATTTGGTGAGCGCGGCCGAAAAAAACGGCACCCGGTCGGGCTCCGCGTCCTTGACGCCGAGGTAGAACGATCGGCTTTCGCCGGCGGCGAACATTTCCGGTACGGCTTCCTCCCTGTACGTCCCGAAGGGATTGATGCAGACCGCGGCCCGGCGGTGCGCGCCTTTTTTCCCGTTCGGGACGACCCGGACCTCGAGGAGACCGATCGGTTCCGATTTGTGCGCGACGTAGCCGAACACGAGGCGCATTCCCGGGCGGTCGACCGAGAACACCGTCCCCGCGAGGGCGGTCGCGCCCTCCCCGCCCGTGAAAACGGTTTTGGCCGAGCTGCCGTCCGGGTAGAGGCGCGTGACGGCGAGCGGGGCGTCCCGAGAACATTCGCCGACGGGAATCTCGAGCGGCGCGACGGCGGCCGGGCGTTCGCGCGGCGGAGAGGGGGCGCGCAGGCACGAGCCCGAGACGAAGAGCCACGGGACTTCGCCGGAAAAGGCGTAGCGGAAGGTGAAGAAATGCTCGCGCGCGGGACCGGGGAACAAAACGAAGGCCTCGAGGCCCCGCAGGTCGTTTTTTTCGAAAGAAAAAACGCGGTCGAAGGCGAGGGGCAGTTCCCGGCTCGCGAGCGACGCGAAGGCGCGCGGCGCGCCGGCGGGGAGAAGGCTCGCGCGTCCGGCCCGCACGTCGGCGAGCCGGCCGCCCGAAAAAAAGGCGTCGAAGCCGTTGCCGGGGAGGAGAATTTCACCGGGCATGTTGGCATTGTACGCCGTGCCTTCGCGCGCGTCGGGTTTCGTTTTCAATTCCTTCCGGACTTTTTCGACCTCGGGCGGGTCGCCGGCCGTGAGGAGAAGCAGCTCGCGCAGCTGATGATCGTTCAGCTCCGCCCGGGCGCGGAGGCGGGCGGCCTTGTCGCGGAGGCTGCGGAGGAGCGGGCTGTCGGCGATCGCTCCCGGGCGGGACGGGCTTGGGGCCGGGGGGGCGGCCGCGGGCCGGGGGAACGCGTGCGGGGGCTCGAAGGCGGCGATCGAGAAATCGCGTTTTTTGCGCAGCGCCTCGATCAGGGCGGAAAGCGAGGCGAAGGCTTCCGGCGCGTCGGGCGTGACGAGCAGGAAAAGGCGATCGAGGTCGCTCGGGAAAAGCGACCGGGCCAGGCGCGCCGGATCTCCGCCGCCCCGGCCGGGCAGGCTGAAATAATGGAAGGCCGCGAGCCCGTTCCCGGGGCCGTCGGCCGGGAAGCGATAGACGGGCGAACCGTGAGCGAGCGGCACGCCGACGAAGCGGAAGCCCGATCGGCCGTACGCCTCCGCCACTTTTTCGCGCTCGAAATCGACGGCCGGCGGAATGAGCACGTCGGGCTGTTTCCGGAACACGTCGAAGACCCCGCTCTTCCAGGGATTGCGGACCGACCACTCCAATTCCCGGGAGACCTCGGCCGCGCCGAGGAGGGGGTGGGGAGCGCCGCCGTATCCCGCCGGGATGACGGTGTCGCCGATCCTGGTCAGGCGCGCCTTGATTTCGGTGACGAGCCGGTCGTGACCGCCGCCCCGTTTTTCGAGAGCGGGACACGAGGTCAGCACCCAGTTGAGGGGGGTCCGGCCGAAAGCCTCGAGAAACGGTTCGAGGGCGGCGGCCGGTTCACGCGCCCCGTCGCCCTGCAAGGCCAACCCGATATGGAGCTGCAATTCGCGCTTTTTCGCCATTCCCCTCTGTTGTATGGGAAAAAGAACGAAAGTCAAGTGGGGGAGGGGGCGGGAGCCTGATTTTTTTTTAAAAAAAATATTGATGAAAATTGAAAGAATCTGTATCTTAGTGTCGAAATACCACGTTGGTTTTGTGACTCTTTTGCCAATAACAGCTAGAGCAATCTATTTTAAGAGGAGAGGATAAAATTATGGCAAAACAATTGAAATTCAATGAAACCGCCCGCAGGGCGCTCTTGACCGGCGTCGAGCAAATGGCGAACGCCGTCAAAGTGACCCTGGGCCCCAAAGGCCGGAACGTCGTGCTCGACAAGAAATTCGGCGCGCCCACCGTCACCAATGACGGCGTGACCATCGCCAAGGAAATCGAGCTCGAAGAGCCCTTCGAGAACATGGGCGCTCAGCTCCTGAAGGAAGTGGCCACCAAGACGAACGACGTGGCCGGCGACGGCACCACCACCGCCACGGTGCTCGCCTATTCCATGATCAAGGAAGGCCTGAAGAGCGTGGCGGCCGGGATCAACCCCATGGCCATCAAGCGCGGCATCTCCAAGGCCGTGGAGATCGCGGTCGGCGACATCAAGGAAAACGCCAAGACGATCAAGAACAAGGAAGAGATTTCCAACGTGGCGGCCATCTCGGCCAACAACGACATGGAGATCGGCTCGCTCATTTCCGACGCCATGGACAAGGTCGGCAAGGACGGCGTCATCACCGTCGAGGAATCCAAGACCATGGTCACCGACCTGGAGATCGTGGAAGGCATGCAGTTCGACCGCGGCTACGTTTCCGCGTATTTCGTCACCAACCGCGACACGATGACCACCGTGTTCGAGAATCCCTACATCCTGATTTATGAAAAGAAGATTTCGAGCATGAAAGACCTGCTGCCCCTGCTCGAGAAGGTCGCCCAGGCGGGCAAGCCGCTTCTCCTCATCGCCGAGGACGTGGACGGCGAGGCCCTCGCCACCCTGGCGGTCAACACCCTGCGCGGCACCATCCAGGCCTGCGCGGTCAAGGCCCCCGGTTTCGGCGACCGGCGCAAGGCCATGCTCGAAGACATCGCCATTCTCACCGGCGGGCAGGTCATCTCCGAGGAGCTGGGCCTGAAGCTGGAAAACGCGGAGCTGTCCATGCTCGGCCAGGCCAAGTCGGTGAAGGTGGACAAGGAAAACACCACCATCATCGAGGGCGTGGGCAAGGAAAAAGACATCAAGGACCGCATCGCCCAGATCAAGGTCCAGATCGATGACACCACCTCGGATTACGACAGGGAAAAGCTCCAGGAGCGCCTCGCCAAGCTCGCGGGCGGCGTCGCGGTCATCAACGTGGGCGCGGCCACCGAGGTCGAGCTCAAGGAGAAGAAGCACCGCGTGGAGGACGCCCTGTCCGCCACCCGCGCCGCCATTGAAGAGGGCATCATCCCCGGCGGCGGCATCACCCTCATCAAGGCCGTCAAGGCGCTGGAAAAGACCGATCTCGCCGCCATGGATTCGGCTGAAGCCGTGGGCTTCAAGATCGTCATGCGCGCCCTCGAGGAGCCGATCCGCCAGATCGCGGAGAACGCCGGCCTGGACGGCTCGATCGTGGCCGACCGCGCCAAGAACGAGAAACCGGGCATGGGGTTCGACGCGTCCAAGATGATCTGGACCGACCTCATCAAGGCCGGCATCATCGATCCCGCCAAGGTGACGCGGAGCGCCCTGCAGAACGCGGCGTCCATCGCCGGCCTGCTCCTCACCACCGAATGCACCGTGACCGACCTGCCCGAGAAGGAACCGCCCGCTCCGGGCGGCGGCGGCATGGGCGGCATGGGCGGCGGAATGCCCCCGTATTGATCAAATAACACGTGAAGTTCAGGGCCGTCTCCCGCGAAGGGGACGGCCTTTTTTATTTCTTCGGGCGGGGAATTTCTGAGGAAACCAGGAAACCAGGAAAAAGAATGGAAAGGGGGAAAGAAAAGGGAAAATTTTTATTATTGCAATTTTCTTTTACGCATTGCCTTTTCTTTCGATGTCATAACAACTTATCCTCTGATTTATTCCTTTTCTCCTTTACTCTTTTTCTTTCCTGGTTTCCTGGTTTCCTTATTGATCCTCAGGAATTGAACTCCCTTGCGAAAATACCGGTTTTTCGGCACAATAGGTCTATCTTCCATTTTATCAAGGCGAACGGGAGGACGCGCAATTGATCTCTCGCTTGGATTTCATGTTTACCATCGGGTTCCAGGGGAATACCGCCATTGTCGACGGCTCGGCCAGGCGGGCCTACGGCCGGCTTTCGCCGCGCGAACTGGCGGAGAAGGGCCTGTTCAAGCCGGCGGTGTTCGGCGCTTCTTACGACAAAGACGAGCGGGCGCTCGAAGAAGTGCTCGCCGCGTATAATGCGAAGGGAGAGGTGAAGCTGAAATCGGTGGACGCGCTCAAGCGCGCGTTCGGCGTCCTCGAATCGTTCGATGACATCGACCGGGTGATGTACGTCTGACGGGCGTCATCGGAATGCGTTGAGAATCACGGAGCGGCGCACAGCGATTTTCAACGACTCGTCGTACGCCCCGTCAGGCGCTGAAACGCGCGCCGGCGGCGGAGGAAGGTCGGATTGAAATACTCGCTCAAGGAATTGGCGAAAAAACTCGACGTCTCGTCGGAAACACTCACCGGTTGGCTGGAAAAGGAGCTCTTCGCCTCCTCGGCGGCGAACACCGATTATTTCAGCGACGCCGCCGTGCGCGAGGGCGAGGCGATCAAGAAATTCCTGACCATGGGATACACCCTTCCCGAGATCGCCAAAATCCGAAAGGAGATCGGCCTGCCGAGCAAGGACGGCGCCAAGGCGCAAACCGCCCTCACCGACCGCTTGACGGTCGGCGAGCTCGCCGAGCGGGGCGGCGTGAACACCCGCACCATCAAATTCTGGGAGGAAAAAGGGCTGATCCAGCCCTGGCAGCGCAGCGAGGGCGGTTTCCGGCTGTTTATGGCCCAGGACGTGGAGCTGGTCAAGTTCATTAAGGACCTGCAGACTTTCAATTATACCCTTTCGGAAATAGGGAACATTCTCAAGCTGGCGGGCAAACCGCTTGGATCCGCGGAAGGGCTGGAGGGTCTGCCGACGAGCGAATCGGAAAAAATCCACTCGGCGCTCGAGTACCTCATCAGTCGGATGCGGGAAACCAGGCAGGCCTCTTTGAGGGTGGAAGCCCTGTTCGCCAAGCGCCTCAGAGCCGTCGCCCGTCTCTACAAACCCGGAAAAAAGAACGATGCGGAGCCCTGA
>CAZKOS010000013.1:14111-20791 GCA_964554445.1 uncultured Spirochaetaceae bacterium
CCGATAATCAACCAAACCCGGGCTTGACTTTGCAGGGGACTGATCTTATTGTAAATAAACCGCTCCTCGCGGCGGCGGCTTATTATCCGACAGGGCTGTATCTTGACTTTTCATGTCAATATGACTATGATCGTCAAAATCTCGCTCGATAAAGAACATTGGATCATACGTAGACGCGACCCGGTTCTCACGTTTTTCCAATATCGATCGTAAGTTTTGGTCGCATGAAGCTGCTGAAACTCAATCTTAACGCACAGAGGTTATAGTATGTATGATTTTCTCTCTCGTTTGCCGTTTTTACAGGCGCCCGCTCCGGCCGGTGACGGAAATTCCACGACTTCGATGCTCATGATGCTCGGCGTCGTCGCCGCGGTCATCCTCGTTTTTTACTTCCTGATCATCCGGCCCCAGAACAAGAAGCAGAAGGCGCTTCAGAAAATGCTCAACTCCCTGGCGAAAGGCGACAAGGTCGTCACCATCGGCGGCATTCGGGGAACGGTGAGCTCGGTGAAGGAGCAGTCCGTTATCGTCAAAGTCGACGACGACGTGAAGCTCGAAATCAACAAGAACGCCGTCGCGCAGGTCTTGGAGCGCACCGAAGCCGCCGTCGCCGAGGAAAAAAAATAAGCCGACGGAGAACGGCCGTCCGCGGCCGTCCTCTTGCGGTTGGAGCGCATTTTCGAGGAGTGAACGCGTCCCGTTCGGCGGTATGGCGATCCTCCCCAACCCTATCCTCGATCATTTTATAGATATGAAGAGAGCGGAGAGACGAAAATGAGTATTCGCGCCAGAGTCATTATCCTGGTCATTCTCGTGATTGTGGGGATCATGTTCATTTCCCCATCGATCCAATGGTATTTCCTCCTCCCTGATGAAACGAAAAACATCGCCATGAGCTCGCTCCCCCAGATCAAGAGTTATGCCCAGGGCGAGGCGCAGCGGGACTACGAGAAGATCAACAACTTCGTGAACCAACCGTCGTCAAAACTGGCGTCGACGTTCGGCGGTTTTCTCACCAAGGTATTCGAGGAAAAGGGACAGGTGAATCCGGTCGCGTTCAAGGCCGCCATTGAAGGCCGATACCGCGACGACATTCTCAGCGTCAAGAATCTGAGGGATTTGACCCTGCAGCTCGGCCTCGACCTGCGGGGCGGTTTGTACGTGTCAATCACCGGAGATTTCAGCGCCCTCGAGAAGCAGATTGCCGAGCAGAACAAGAACAATCCGAACGCCGCCTCACTGCAGATCGACAAGAACAAGATTCTCCAGGACGTGATGGAACGGCTTCTGGCCCGCCTCGACGAATTCGGCACGGTGGAGCCCACCATTCGCCGGCAGATCGGCACCGACAACATCATCATCGAGCTTCCGGGCGCCGCGGACCCGGAACGCATCAAAAAGGTCATCATGGGGAAAGGGCGGCTCAACTTCCACCTCGTGGACGAGGCCGGCTGGAACAAATTCAACGAATACTACCAGCAGCACCCCGGCTGGACCCCGCAGTTCAACGCCGACGGCACCGTGAACGTGCCGGCCGCCGTCGGCCTCGACCCCGGGTCGGAAGTGGTGGGGACCTACCGCAAAGACAAATACGGCATGGACGAGTTCGTGAACTACATCGTCATCCAGACCCAACCCGTCCTCTCGGGCGAGGCGGTCTCGGACGCGCGCGCCGAACAGAACCCCCAGGACCGGTCGGCCGAGGTCACCTTCATCCTCGGCAATTACACGGACCAGAACGGGCAGGTCGTCAACGGCCCGGACAAGTTCGCCGACATCACCGGGAAAAACGTGGGCAAGTTCATCGCCGTCGTGCTCGACAACAAGGTCATGTCGTACGCCCAGATCCGCGACAAGATCCCCAACGGCCAGGTACGGGTGACCGGCCAGTTTTCGATGCAGGACGCCCAGGACCTGGCCAAGGTCCTGCGCAGCGGCGCGCTGCCCGTCCCCCTTGAAATCCGCTCCGTGGAGGCGGTCGGCGCGAGCGCCGGCGAAGACACCATCGCCAAGGGACTGCGCGCTTTGCTCATCGGCGCCGTCCTCGTTCTCATTTTCATTCTGTTATATTATAAGGGCGCGGGGGTATACGCCTCCATCGCGCTCATTTTCAATGTCTTCCTGCTTCTGGCCCTGCTCTCCGTCACCCGGTTCACGCTCTCCCTCACCAGCCTGGCCGGTATCGTCCTCACCATCGGTATGGCGGTGGACGCCAATGTGCTCATCAATGAACGCATGAAGGAAGAGCTCAGGCTGGGCAAAACCCCGAAAGCGGCCGTCAAGGCCGGATTCGACCGCGCCTTCTGGACGATCCTCGACTCCAACGTCACCACCTTCATCGCCGGCATCGTCCTGGCCATGTTTACGAAAGGAAGCGTGCAGGGGTTCGCCTTCACGCTCTGCATCGGGATCGTCACGTCGTTCTTCTCGGCGATCTTCGTGAGCAGAATCCTCTTCGATTTCACGACCGACGTCCTCAAGGTGAAAAAACTGAGCATCAGCTGGAGGCGCTTCCAATGAGACGCATTCTTCCTTTCATCCGGTTCCGAAACGTCTGGTTCCTTCTCTCGACCATCATCATCATCGGCGGCATCGGATCGACCTTCCTCTTCAAGGGAGGCTACAACATCGGCATCGATTTCAAGGGCGGTCTCTCCCAGCAGATCCGAATCGCGCCCTACGCCTTTACCGTCACGAACGCCACGAACCGGCTCGTCGATTTCGAGATCACCGCAGATGAAATCAGCTACATCAAATCCGGGGACAAAAAGATGGTCTTCCCGCGCACGCCGGGCCTGACCCTCGACCAGATCGTCAAGGACCTGGAGAGCCAGGGCGACCTCAAGGTCACCATGCCCGCGGGAACGAATTTCGACACCTCCCTGTTGCTTCCCGTGCACAAACAGCTCGATCTCAATCAATCCCTGACGGTCAACCACCGCCTGCCGGCCGGCGCCCCGCCGCTGGCGACGATCGAGAACGTGCGCAGCCAGCTCCAGGGACTGCCGGGCGGAGTGAGCATCCAGGAAGTCGGCGATCCGGCCAACGAGACCTTCCTCATCAGGACCGATCCCACTTCCTTTACGCCCTCGGGAGGCGGGGACGCCTCGGACACGGCCGCCGCCGCGGTCATCAACGCGTTGGAAAAGAAGTTCGGCCGGGGAACGACGATACAGCAGTCGCAGGAATCGCTGGGACCGCAGTTGGCGCAGGCGCTCGCCGTCGGCTCCTTCATCGCCATCGGGGTCGCCATGGTGCTCATGCTCATTTACGCGTGGGTCAGGTTCCGGTTCAGTTACGCGGCCGCCGCCATCGTCGCCATTTTGCACGACGTGCTCACCACGTTCGGGTTCGTCGGCCTCTTCGGGGTCGAGCTCAACGCCGCCGTGGTCGCCGCGTTCCTCACCATCATCGGGTATTCCATCAATGACACGATCGTCGTCTACGACCGGATCCGCGAGAACGAGAAGGTCATGCGGGGACAGGACCTGACGTCAATCATGCAGTACAGCATTTCCCAGACCCTGAACCGGACGATCATCACCTCGTTCACCGTCTTTCTCGCCATTTTCCCGCTCTTCCTCTTCGGCACCGGCCAGGTGAGGGATTTCTCCTTCACCATGGTGTTCGGTATCCTGACCGGAACCTACTCCTCGATCTGCATCGCTTCTCCCATCGCCTTCGTGTGGGAAAGCGCCATTATGCGCGCCAAGCGCAAGAGAGAGATCAAGCGTTACGGACAGGTCCAGACGCCCGCGCTCGAGGTCGGGTTTGCGCCGCCGCCCCTTGACCATCTCGGGCACGACGCAGCGACGGAGAGCGGCTCCGCGGAGACCGCGCCCGACGGCGTCTCCGGCCAGGCGAATCAAGCCGGCGGCGCTCAGCCGAACGTCACGTACCCGGGGACGGGCGGCCCGGTCACCCGCGTGCAGCGCGTTCTTGAAAAGAAGAAAAAGCGGCGCCACTAAATCGAAGCCATGCGCTTTCTGGTGCTCGCCGACATTCACGGCCATCAACGGTTCCTCCGCGCGATTGTACGGACCGAGCCGGCGTGGGACGCGGCCGTGATCGTCGGCGATCTCACTCAAGCCGGCGGGCCCGAAGAGGCGAAAGCCGTCCTGACCCTTTTGGAACCGACCGGCCGGCCGATCGTGGCCGTGCCGGGAAACCTGGACCGGCCGGAAGTGCTCGGGTGCCTGGAGAGCTCCGGGTATTCCGTGCACGGTACGGGCGTGGTGATCGGGGAGGCCGGTTTCTTCGGCGCGGGCGGCTCGAACCCGACTCCGTTCGGCACCCCTTTCGAGCTGTCCGAAGACGAGCTCGGGCGGCTGGCCCTGGCCGGCTTCGAGGCCGTTCGCGGGGCGGCCGTGAAAGTGCTGGTGAGCCACGCCCCGCCGCACGGGTGCGCGCTCGATCGCACCGTCCTGGGGACGCAGGCCGGTTCCACCGCCGTGCGCCGTTTCCTCGAGGAGCACCCCGTCGACTTGTGCCTCTGCGGCCATATTCACGAGGCCGCGGGCGAGGATACGGTCGAGGGCGTTCATTGCTGCAATCCCGGCGCCGTCAAGAACGGCCGCTACGCCGTCGTGGAAATCGATCACGGCGCCATTGACGTCAAGAGGAGGAAGATAACTTCATGGACATGATGAAAGGCATTGAGAAGGCGGCCCTGACCGTCCGTCTTCTTACCATCGACGCGGTCGAGAAGGCCGCCTCCGGGCACCCCGGCCTGCCGCTCGGCCTGGCCGAATTCGGCGCCCTCCTGTACGGGGAAATCCTCAAGCACAACCCGGCCGCGCCCGACTGGATCGACCGGGACCGCTTCGTGCTTTCGGCCGGTCACGGATCGATGTGGCTGTATTCGCTGCTCTTTCTGTCCGGGTACGGGACAACGCTCGACGACCTCAAGAATTTTCGCCAGCTCGGCTCCCGGGCGGCCGGCCACCCCGAATACGGGGAGATGCCCGGCATCGAGACCACGACCGGACCGCTCGGCCAGGGGATCGCCAATGCCGTGGGCCTGGCGATGGCGGAACGGTATCTCGCGGCGAAGTTCAACACTCCCGAACATACGATCATCGACCACTACACCTACGCGCTCGCCGGCGACGGCTGCATGATGGAGGGCGTCGCCAGCGAGGCCTGCTCGCTGGCCGGCCACCAGAAGCTCGGCAAGCTCATCGTATTTTACGACAGCAACAAGATCACCATCGACGGCTCGACCGACCTCGCCTTCGTCGAGGACACCCAAAAGCGCTTCGAAGCCTACGGTTTCAAAACGTTCCGCGGCTCCGCCTACGACGTGCCCGGGATCCTCGAGCTCGTCAAGAAGGCCAAGGCCGACCAGAGCAAGCCGACCCTCATCGTTTTGGAATCGATTATCGGCAAGGGCTCGCCGAACAAACAGGGCACCGCGCAGTGCCACGGCGCGGCCCTGGGCGAGGAAGAGGTGAAGGCGACCAAACGCGCCCTCGGCGTCCCGGAGGCGGAGACGTTCCGCGTGGAGCCGGAAGCGCTTCAATATTTCGCGGACAAGAAAGACGCCCGCAAGAAGGCGTACGAGGAGTGGCGGTCGACGTTCGAGGCCTGGCGCAAAGCCAACCCCGAGCTGGCCGCGCTCTGGAAAAAACACTTTGAGGACGGGCCGGACGCCATCGACAAGGCGGCCCTGCCCGAGTTCAAGACGGGAGACAAGAAGGCCACGCGCGACTCGAACGGCGCCATCCTCAACGCCGCGGCCAAGGCCCTGCCCGCGCTCATCGGCGGTTCGGCCGACCTGGCCGCCTCCAACAAGACGCGGCTCAAGGATGAAAAAGACATGCAGGCGGCCACGCCCGACGGCCGGAACATCAACTTCGGGGTGCGCGAGCACGGCATGGGCGCGGTCACCAACGGCCTGGCCCTCCACGGCGGCCTGCGGCCCTTCTGCGCGACCTTCTTCGTCTTTGCCGATTACATGCGGCCGCCCATCCGCCTGGCGGCCATCATGAAGCTGCCCGTGCTCTACGTGTTCACCCATGACTCCATCTACGTGGGCGAGGACGGCCCGACCCACGAGCCGGTGGAGCACTACGCGAGCCTGCGGGCCGTTCCCAACCTGGACGTCTGGCGCCCCGCCGACGCCGAGGAGAACGTCGAGATCTTCAAGCTCATGTACAAGCGCGCCGACGGTCCCTCCTTGATCGGCCTCACCCGCCAGGGCCTGGCCGTCTTCCCCAAGGCGGACGCGGAGTGGCGGAAGAACATCGCCCGCGGGGCCTACACGGCCCGGGAATCGGAAGGCGCGCCGGCCATCGTCATCGTCGCCACCGGCTCGGAAGTGGGCACCGCCCTCGACGCCGTCGCCGAGCTCGGCCGGAAGGACATCCGCGTCGTCTCGATGCCCTGCCGGGAGCGCTTCCTGGCGCTCCCCAAGGCCGAGCGCGATAAACTCGTTCCCCCGGGCGTAAAACGCGCCGTGGTGGAGGCTGGCGTGTCCCTGGGCTGGGAAGGCCTGGCCGGGGACGACGGCCTGCTCATCTGTATGGAGGGTTTCGGCACCTCGGGCAACTACAAGGCCGTTTCCGACCACTTCGGTTTCAGCCCGAAAAAAATCGCGGAGCGCATCAAGAACTGGAAGTAAGGCGATTCATCGCGACAACCGAACCGGGCGGTCATCATGGTCGTCCGGTCTTTTTTTG
>CAZKOS010000013.1:20891-23372 GCA_964554445.1 uncultured Spirochaetaceae bacterium
GATTCATCGCGACAACCGAACCGGGCGGTCATCATGGTCGTCCGGTCTTTTTTTGGTCAGAAGGAGAACCACGGATAGCACGGATGAGACGGATGCCACAGATGGAAAGAAATAAAGAAGAAGGGAAAGATTAAGGAAATAAGGAGTGCAATAATAGTTGTGTAATTTTTTAGCCGTGGAAGCGTCTCGCTCGCAGTGGTATAATCATTTTTACTTTTGTTTCCCTTTTCTTATCCGCTTTATCCGTGCTATCCGTCTTATCCGTGCTATCCGTGGTTCTTCCCCGGGGAATGGTACACTGGCACAAGGATAGCAAACATGCTACATTGAAGCCCTTGGAGCGGGTATGGATGAACTGAAAAAAAAGATCATGGTTGACAAGAACCCCCAGGACAATTTCCTTTTCTGGAAAACGGGTTTCGTCGGCGTCGTCCTCGTCCTGTGCGGACTTTTTTTTCTGCTCATGAATTTCAAGCTCATCCCGGAGAGCGGCGACCTGAACAACCGCGTCCTCGGGGTGCTCCTGTTCATCTCCGGAATCGTCTTCACCTTCTTTCAGGGCGGCGGCGGCGGGCTTTTCTGGTTCCTCATTCCGGCGGGCGTCTCCTTCACGGTCGGCATCATCACCCTGATCGTGGGCATCGACCAGCTTTTCTCGGTGGTCAATCTCGGGTTTTTCTGCCTCGGCCTGGCGGTCACCTTTCTGCTCATCTTCCTTTTGCGCAAGACCGCCTGGTGGGCCCTGCTCCCCGCCGGCGTACTGGCCGGGATCTGCGCCTGGATCATGCTCGCCTTGATCCAGCCGGCGATCGGCTTCCACCCGGCGGCGCTCATTTTCTTCGTCGGGCTGTCCTTCATCGCCATCTACCTTTTTTCCGTGCAGAAGCACAAAATGCGCTTCGCCCTGTTTACGGGTCTTCTCATCGTGACCGCCGCCGTGCTCTATTATTTCATCGTCATTTTTTACGTCTTCACGCTCTTCTGGGCCATCCTGCTCGTGGCGGCCGGAGTCGTCTTCCCTTTCAGCGTCCTGTTATTCGAAAAGCGGGCGAAACGGCATGCGTATTTTGAGAAGCCTCAGGAGTAAGCTCAAAGCCCGCCGGGACCGTTGGGAATCCCTCTGCAGGAAATGCGGCGTCTGCTGCTACGCCAAGGAAGGCGGGTTCCTCCATATCGTGATCCATATGAATAAACCGTGCGAGTATTTCGACAAGCGCACGAAGCTCTGTAAAATCTACGAGGAGCGGTTCCGCATCTGCCGGTACTGCGGCAAGGTGCGCCTCTACCACGCCCTGTTCTCCCGCTGCCTGCCGGATACCTGCGGGTACGTGGAGCATTATCGGCGTTGGCGGCTCGTCCGTGGGGCGGAGATAAAGAGGTGACGGAATTTCGGATAAAAGCGGATAAAAAAGAAAAATAAGAAAGGGATGAAGAAGGAGAATCTCAGGAAACCAGGAAACCAGGAACAGAAGTGAAGGAATGAGGAAGAGAGGAAGTGAGGAAGACAGACGAGAAAGTCAGTGGAATATGACGTGAATAATGATTTATTTTCGAAGGGATTCAGGAGCATCTTTTTCTTGTATCTGTAAACCCTCTTAAATATAATTAACTTGAGGATGAAGTTTTGAAGCCGAGTATTATTATTTCTATTTCCTTCTTCGTTTTCCCTTCGTGCTCGGAGCCTGCCCTGAGCAAGGCGGGCTGTAATTGAAGGTCAAGAGGAGCCTCGTTCGCCGCGTCGAAGGGTGTCCTTTTTTGAAGGCCGATAAAGGAGATTGAAATGGTAGAGAGAAGAAAACACCGCCGCCTGTCCTGCCGTATGAAGACCGTCGTCACCAGGACGCTTCCCGACGGGAAAACGGTCGTCATGGAATTTTCGCTCAACAGCCTTTCCGCGGGCGGGGCGTTCATTTCCTCCGAGGACCTTTCGCTCTTCGACCTGGACGAGGAGGTCGCGCTCGTCATCGAGGACGCCGAGGACCGCTTTTACGACGGGCGGGCCCGGGTGGTTCGGTCGAGCCGGGTGTTCAGCCCCGAGCACAAGCTCGCGGAGAGCGGGTTCGGACTCATGTTCATCGACGCGCCACCCGAGTACCTGGACCTGATCGACCAGCACGTGACGAAGTACAATCCGATTATTCTTTGATCGGCCTCTATCCCCCCGCAAAGCGGGAACCACGGATAACACGATGACACGGATAGGAATAGACGAAGGCAATTACAAAAGCAAGAAAAATGAGAGCTCTATTAGTATTCCAGAATTGAGAATGAAAGGACCCCATACTCCGCTACGCGTTTGGCTTTTTCACCATTTATTCTTTTTTCTTTTACTGCTTTTTTTCTTAATTAGCTCTTAATTCTCTTTTCTTATCCGTGTCATCCGTCCCCTCCGTGCTGATCCGTGGTTCTCCTTTTCACGGGAGCGGTCAGTACGAGAAAGCGCTCTGGCCGATGAACTCGCGCAGGATCGACTTGTCCGGG
>CAZKOS010000013.1:23472-32103 GCA_964554445.1 uncultured Spirochaetaceae bacterium
TCAGTACGAGAAAGCGCTCTGGCCGATGAACTCGCGCAGGATCGACTTGTCCGGGATGAAGGTGGGCGGAAACGAGATGACGTTGTTGAGAAAGGAGAGGAGGCGGCGCGACTCGGAGTACTCCTCGACGTCGGGTTTGATGGTCTTGAGGAGCGGCTCGACGTAGACTTTCAGCACCGCGAGCTCGTAGTCGAGGCTCGAGTTGAAGGCGGTGTCGGCGTTGTTTTGGAAGGGGAAGATGTTGCGGTCTTCGCCGCGGCGCACCGAGGGCCACATGCGCAGGGTTTCGAGCGCCCGGTAGCCGCGGAAGCTGTAGTCGCGCACGAGCCGCCGGATGAGGCGTACGTCGGTGGTGGGAATGCGATTGTGGTCGTCCAGGTTGAGCTGGGTGAGCGCCGACACGTAGATCTTGTATTTCCGGTCGGCGGGAATTCCGGCGGTGAGCTCGTCGTTCAGCCCGTGGATCCCCTCGAGGATGAAGAGCGAGAGGGGCGTCGGCCGGACCTCCAAGCCGTTGGGTTTGGGTGCGCCCGTCACGAAATCGTAGATCGGGGTGATCGTCGTTTCACCCGCGAGGAGCCGGTCCAGGTCGCGGTTGAGGCGGTCCAGGTCGAGCGCGCGCAGGCTCTCGAAGTCGGGCTTGCCTTCCTCGTCCAGGGGCGTCGCGGCGCGCGACAGGTAGTAATTGTCGAGCGAGAGGGCGACCGGGTCCAGCCCGAGGACCTTGAGCTGGATGGCGAGCTTTTTGGAGAAGGTGGTCTTGCCGGACGAGGACGGGCCGGCGATGAGCACGGCGCCGGCCCGGTCGAATCGCCCGCGAATGCGGTCGGCGATCTCGGCGATCTTCTTGTCATGGAGCGCCTCGGCCACGTCGATGAACTCGCGGATCCGGCCCGTTTCGATTCGGCGGTTCAACCGCCCGATGCAATTGATGTTGAGGATCTTCCCCCAGCTTTTGTACTCGCGGTAGACGCCGAAGAGAATCGGGTTGTCCTCGAACACGGCGAGGCCCTCCGGCGCGGCGAGGGGCGGGTAGCGGAGGATGAAGCCCGGCGGGTAGGGCTTCAGGCCGAACGAGGTGAGCGCGCCGGTGCAGGGGACGAGGGGGGCGTGAAAAATGTCGATGAAACCGTCGCAGACGTTCACCGCGATCTTGGCTTCGTTTCGGTACTGGAGGAGGAGGACGGTGTCGGGCTGGTTCGCCTCCTCGAAATGCCGGACGGCGTCGTCGTAGGAAAGGTTGATCCGCTCGATGGGAAGGTCGGCGGCCACGAGATCGACCATGGCCCGGGCGAGTTTCTTGAGGTCCTCTTCCGGCACGCTCTTCATCCGGTCGTATTCGTAGAAATACCCCTTGCCGAGGGAGTGGCCGATGACGAGTCGGCGCTCGGGAAAGGCGCGCCGGGAGGCGCAGGCGAGGAGATAGCAGAGCGACCGGCGGTAAAGGTTCATCCCTTCCCGCGACTGGAGGGCGACGGGCGTGACCCGGCTCGCGATGTCCACCTTGTAGGAGAGGCTCGTGATCTCGTTATTGACGATCGCGGCGATGGGCGGGGAGGAAGCGGCGGCGTCCGGCCGGCTCTTGAAAATATCTTCGACCGTGGTCCAACGGGGAAACTGCCGCGTCGCCCCGTCGGGGAAAGTGACCGTGATGTTCATACCCGTTTTCAGTCTAAGCGATGCCCCGCGCCAATGCAAGAGCGGCGGTCAATTGGGGAAAATCCGCGGCACGCGCCCGGCGTACACCCGGTATCCGTCTCCGAAATGCCTGGCCAGCTCTCGGTCCTCAATGATCGAGAGCACCCAGAGGGAGACGGTGAACATCGCCCAGTTGGCGAACGTCTCGGTGATGATCCAGGTCTGGCCCGCGCCCGTCCCCCATTGTCCCGCCGGAAACAGCACCGCGGAAAAGAAGGTGATGCCGACGGCCGAGAGGAACTGCGGGTGACGGACGATGGCGTACGGTCCGCGCGTGAAAAGCCCGTCGTCCGCCCGGCGGAACAGAAAGGATCGCCGGACGCCGAGGGCTTTGACGGCCCAGACGCCGAAGGCGAAGGAGGCGAGGATGCCGAGCAGAGTGAGCAGGTTGATCCAGAACATGATCTGCGGGCCCGAGCGCGCGTCCCAGCCGAAATAAAACAGGAGCGTTTGCGCGTTCAGGTCCGGCAGGCCGAACGCCGGTTCGACCGCGTCGACCGCCAGCCAGCCGAAAAAGATGAGCAGCACGCCGAGCGGGCGAACGGCGGAGGAAAAAAGGTAATACCAGATTTTGCCGCGCCCGGCCAGCTGGTGGGTGAAGCGCGTCAGCCCCAAAAAAATAACGCCCGCGAGCCAGATGAGCGGGGCGTACGGATGAACGGGCGCGAGCCAGGGCAGGTAAACGGGAATGAGGGGTAGAATACGTTTCTCCTTTTTTCCGCGATCGCGGTCAGTATAGGCGGGGGGCGGCCTTTGATCAAGCCCGCGCCGGGCGCTTGCGCCGCGGCATCCCTTCGATTATCATGACCGGTATGGACCGGCTCACCGGCAAGAGAAAAGGCGGCGCGCGGCGCGCGGCCCCGTCCCTCGCCCTCCTCCTGACCGCGGCGACGGCTTGCGCTCCCGGCGACAGGCGAAATCCGGTCGAGCCTCCCCGACCCGCCGACTGTCCGGGGACCGCGGTCCTCGAAAGGGTTGACGATTTCCTCGCCGGAAAAACCTTCGAATCGCATTTTCTCGTTATTCGCGGAGAGCGGGTGCTCTCCGTCTGGCTGGTCGTGCCGGAGCTCGACGACGGGGCCGCGGGTCCCGGCTTCGAGAAAGCGCGGCGTTTGTCCCTGCTCGCCGGTGCGCGGCTCGGCCACCGGCTGGCCGCGGACATCCCCTGCGTGCGGACCCTGTTCGACGCCTTCAATCCGATGATCGTGGATTCGCGGTTCAACTGCTGGTACCGGGACATCGTCCCGCTGGCGAATCTCCTGCCGGACCGCACTCCCTCTGACGGGGAGCTCATCCGGTCCGTCCTGGCGCGGGACTTGAAGTACTCCTACCGGCGCCGCCTGCCGCCCCGCGCCGACCGCGCCGGCGCCGTTCCCCCGCTCGCCGAATGGCGCTCGCTGCGCCGGGCCCTCCGGGCGGTCGTCAGCCCCGGCGCGGGGCGCCGCAACGCCGCCGTGTATCCGATGTTCGTGAACGATTACTGCATCGTGCAGGCGACGTGGCCCGCGGAGTCGCCCGCCGCCCTCGAGGACGAGGCCGTCTCGGGGCGGATGCTCGCCGCGGCCCGCCTGGTGGGCCGGCTCGGTCTTGCCATCGGGCGCCTGGACCTGACGATCACCGACCGGTTCGGCCGGCTGCGGGCCTACGGCAAGGTCGACGGCGCCATGCTCGGTCCGGGCAAAACCCTCTCCGCCGAGAACATCATCTATTATCGGTTACCGTGACGGGGAACGAACGCCCCCGAGATCGTTGCCGGGCGAAGCAGGCCGTCTTTGTGAAAGGCGTCCGCTATTTTTCCGTGATCTGGATCTTTTCGCCTTCCTCGAGAACGCGGAAAATGCTCGTGCCGGCCTGTTCCGACGTTTGGATGAGGACGGGTTCGGCGAGTTGGACGCCGTTTTTATCAACTAATATCTTGACGACCGGGCATTTCGGGTTTTGGGGATTGGTCTTGACGACCACACCCTTGGCCTTGTTCGTGAGGAGCACGTAGGTGCCCACCGGATACAATGAGATCGAAAAGATGAGCGCTTTCAGGACGTTTTCGTCGTAGCGGTTCCGGTTGTTCTTGAGGAGGTCGATGATGCCGTGGTGCCCGTCGAGCGAGTCCTTGAACGGCCGCTCGGCGGTGATGCCGTCGAAGGAGCAGGCCACCGCCACGATGCGCGAGTAGAGCGAGATCTGCTCCCCCTTGAGGGCGCGCGGGTAACCGGAGCCGTCGAGGCGCTCGTGGTGCTCCATCGACACGAGGGCGAGCGGCTCGGGGACGGAGAGCGCGCGCAGGCTCTTGTACCCGGCGATCGTGTGGGCCAGGATGTTCTTCTTCTCGGATTGGTCGAGCGGCTTTTCGCTCATGTAGAGGGCGGGAGGCAGGCGGAGCATGCCGATGTCGTGCAGCAGGGCCGCGATCCCGAGTTCGATGAGCCTGTGCGGCGCCATTTTGAGAATGTTCCCGATGGCGAGCGAGAGGAGGGCGGTGTTGACGCTGTGGTTGTACAGGTAGTTTCCAGTGGGAAATCTGAGCTCGGCGAAGCGGAGGATGAAGTCCTTGTGCTTCTTGACGAGCTCGATGGTCGACTTGATCCGCTCGGTGAGGCGCGGAACGTCGAGCTCGTTCTTGGAGAGGAAATCGGTGAACAGCTCCTTGGTGAAGGTGAGCAGATCGAAATAGAATTTTCCGACCGCTTCCTGATCGTTCTTCTGCCGGATGTTCTCGTCGAGGGTGTATTCGATGGCGGCGCTGTCGTTGGCCTTGGCCACATCGGCCCGGGCGACGGGATTGCCCCCGGTATAGAGCGTGAGGTAGTTCCACTTCTGCAGCCGCTCGATCAAACTCTCGTCCACCGTGACGTCGGGCGTCAGCACGATGTATTTCTCGTCGAGAAACACGGGCTCGGTGAAATTCATGTTGGGCATGAGGCTGTCGACCCTGATCGTATTCATCGCGGCACTCCTGTTGACCTCGATTATAATATACTATACCATGCAACTTCGTCATAGGGGTCGGTCGATGAAATTTAAAATCATTTTCATCATTTTCAATATCGTCATCATCTCGTCCTTTTTGTTTATCTTTCTTTCGCCCCTCTTCGTGATGGGACCGGCGGGATTTCTCTACCTGCTGCGGCAGAATTACGTCATCGCGATCGTCTTCTTCGTCTTTCTGGCCGGCTTCAACTTCTTTTTTTTCAAGAACTGGCGGTACTATTCCTACCTCGAGAACGAGGACTGGAGCTCCCTGATCGCCTACCTCGAGAACAGCATCTACCGGCGGCGCTCGACGCGCGTCGGATTCATCCGCACGCTCCTCAATGCCTACGTCGTCACCTCCAACATGGCCGGCATCTCCCGCCTCGAGAAGCATTTTTCCGAGAGAAGGCCGTCCGTGGTCGAGCGGTTTTCGCTCCAGTTCGGCATCCCCTACCTGCTCGGCAACAAACCGGAGACCGGGGAAGCGTTTTTCGCGAGCCTCTGCAACCGTCCGGGCACCCATCACCGCGAGTGGATGCGGTGGAACCTCGCCTTCAGCCTGCTTCAGCAGAACAAGATCGAACCGGCCAAGCGCGAGCTCGTCGCGCTCCTCGAACACTCGGGCGATTTCGTGCTCACCCTGCTCGTTCTCTACCTGCTGGAGCCCTATTCCCAGAAGGACCAGGAGACCGGTGAAAAAGTTTCCAAGGCCCTTGTCGGATACCGGGCGAAGATCACCAAGCCCCGCTGGGAATCCCTCTTCGAGGACGCCAAGAAGAACATTGAAGTGCTCATGCTCACCCAGATCATCGGCGACGCGAGCAAGTGGTTCTTCCAGGAAGCATAGTCGCTGCCGCCTCACTCCATGCACTCTCCTCCCTGAAGAATTCATAAGGAAACCAGGAAACCAAGAGAAAACCGAAGGAAATGGACGTATCTGATACAATAACTTCAGATTCAATGGTAATTTTGATGGTACACTTTTTTTTATTTCGCTTTCTTTTTCCTGGTTTCCTGGATTCCTAATTGAACTTTTCAAGAAGAATTATTGAAATAAAATCCCGGCGTAAAGTCGGGTTATTGTATGTTGTCAAGTCCGCCGGGCGTGGTTACAATAGTGACATGGTAGAAGGCCTTTCCAAACGCATCGCCGGGGATTGGGTGGATCTCGGGCAGGCCGGCGTGTCGCTGACCGCGCTCGTCGAGCATTTCGCCTTCGAACCCCCGGTATTCGTTTCGCTCTCCGAACGGCTCTCCGCGTCCGTGCTGCAGGGAGTCATTGAATACAAGGAGAGCGTGCTGCACTCCCTTTTCCAGGTCCTGGAGGACATGAAATATAAATCCATCGCCTTCGGGGAACTGGCGCGGCGCAACGACGAGGTCGGGAGGCTCGTGTTCGTCACGCTCGTCCAGCGCCTGTTCGCCTCGGGGGGCCTGAAACCGGAGGGCGCCGGGGAGGACCCGCCCAAAACCGCCGAGGCCCCCGGCACGGACCTCAAGGCGATCCTCGCCGACGTGATGACGCGCGTGCGCGAGGATCCCGGGCTCAAGAACAACACCGCCGTCAAGCTGATCCTCACCCAGCTCGCCATCTACCAGCGGGAGCGGGAGGTCATGGTAAAGCTGAAGCCCAACATCAAGGACAAGGAGAAGGCCGCCGCCTTTCGTAAAAATTTCACCAACACCTTCGAGAAATTATCCCGGAACATCAGGAAGTACTACCGCGAATTCCTGGACGCGCAGCGGGCCGGCGACGGGCGCGACCGGCGCCCGTCGCTGGGACGGTATCGGCTGCGCGAGCTCCTGGGTCTCTTCACCAGGCAAGCCAGGGAATTCGCGCGCATCCGGTCCACCCTCGCTTTCGCCCTCGACCAGAAATACAAAGTGCGCGAGATCTGCGTCCACCTGTTCAATGAAAAGAAGGATTTTTTCTCCCTGCTCGAGCAGGAGACGGCCGCCTGCCGGACGCTCGCCGGAGTCGGGCCGGGGGAGGGGAAGCGGAACGAGGGGCACGAGATCAGCATCGCCTTCGCGGCCGAGATCGCGGGGCTGACGGGAAAACTGGGCACGAGGGAAACAAAGAACGACTGGGGCTCGTGAAAAGAGGAATCAGCCGGTTTTTGGAGAAACGCAACTTTTTGAAGTATGCGTACGCCAATGAATGGAAATGTATATTTTGTGTAAAAATGACACTTCGTTTGACAGATGAAAAACCGAATGCGGTTTTTCATCTGTTTCCTTGAATGTAAACAAGAAATTGCCGGGAAGTACACCAAAAAACCTACCGTCCATCCAGGCTTCGAACTTATTTTGTTCTTCGCCGCAGTCTCTATCCCGGCAATTTCATAGACCAATTTTCGAAAAAGCTCAACTTTTTCGAAAATTGGTCAGGGGACCGTCACCACCGACAGCTGTTTTTGATCGACGTCGAGCACCACGTGTTCATTGAGCGGATCGATGAAGGGGACGCCGTCCAGGACGAAATAGTACAGGTGCCGGCCCGGAAGGAGCTTGAGCTTGATGCCGTAGACCCCCGGCCTCGTTTCCGCAAGCCGCTGCGTGAAGGGATTGTAGCCATTGAAATCGCCGGCAATGGTGATGAGCTCCCCGGGCTGGCCCGCCACCGTAAATTCCACGTACCCGTCGCCCAACAGGCGGGGGCTGATCAGGGGGGTCTGCGCGGTTTTTTGATAGGTAAAAGCCGAAAATACGACGCCCTGTTCATTGGTGACGCTCGCGGGATTGGCCGGATCGGGCATCCAGACGCTGTCGACCATGAGGCGATACGTGATCACCCCTCCGTGGGGGGGGAGCGGCAGCGCCAGCACGTACACGCCGTTTTCGTTTTTCATATAGGGGTGAAAGATCTCGAATTTTTCATGGCTGAAGCGGGCCCCCACGATAAAGACCCGGCTCGGGGGCTGATAGCTGAAGATGATGACGTCGTCGAAGACCTCGGGGGGGCGGGCTTCTTCATAGGCCTGCAGGTGCAGGTTCAAATCAATGGATTCGCCCGAGGCCTGGGCGAGGCTCAGCGTCAGAAACAGGACCGCCGCCGGACCCATGATGCGAAACGATGTCATGACCTGCTTTCCTCCCCGCCCGGTTTCGTCCGGGACGCGTTCGCGCGGTTGACCGAATTTTCAAGGCCGGCGCCGCGGTTGCCGACGCGGGCCGCATCGTATATACTTTATGAAGTGACGATCACTGATCCGGCCGTTTCTTCGGCGCGCGGAGACGATCCGCTCCTCGTATTATCAATCGGTACATTGCCGTTTTATCTTAACGGGCCCTCATTCCCGGCCGGTTTTCGTCCGATTTACTATAATAAGCGCCGGAGCGGGAGCCGGGACGGGCGTCCGCGGTGAGGATCGAACCGCGCCGGGGCGGGGAGCGCGCAGCGAGCGTGAAAAGGCATGCCTAAGGTATCGGACATCGATAAACTCAAAGATATCGTCGACGGCCTCGGCAATGAGCGGGAAATTCGCAGGCAGCGCGGCGAGAAAGTGGAAGAGGTCGCGCCGCCCGAACAGGCGATTTCCTCGGACGATCTCGATTCGCTTCTCGGGGCCGGCGATTCCGGCGAAGGGGCCGGAACGCCCCGTCCGACCGAGGACGTGCTCGCCGACGCGCTGGAAGCGGTCGGGTCGGAGGACGCCCAGATAGACGATATCTCGCAAGCCCTGGAGGAAACGGGGGTCGTCGAACCGACCTCGGAAGAAACCATGGGCCTGGACGTGCTTCCCGAGGAATTCGGCGGAGAACAGGGACCGTCTCCGGAGTTCGCGGCGGGCTTTGAGGAATCAGGGGGGGGAGAACCGGGCGCGGCGGAAAGCGAGGAATTCGGGCTCGCCGATTTCGGCGGACCCGAGAGTCCCACGTTCGACGAGGCGATGACGGGAAGAGCGCCCGGGGAGGAAACGGGAGCCGCGGCGGAGCCGGTGGAGGAGTTCGCTCTTCCGA
>CAZKOS010000014.1:0-6134 GCA_964554445.1 uncultured Spirochaetaceae bacterium
GCATGCCGGTCTCGCCGCGGGGGACGCGGGAGGAGAAGGCGGCGAACTGGAGGAACTCCCTGCCCGGGGCGTCGACCCGGAACTCGAGGACCCGGGGACAGAACTCGTAGCGGTGCGTCAGCGGCGGCGCGAGGCCGGCGACCGCCCGGCCCACCGACAGATAGAACTCGTCGTGATCGGAATCCTCGGCGCGGGCCCTGGCCCGGGCGACGTAGCTGCCCGGGGGGAGAACGAGATCGATGGAGCAGAAGGCGCGGGAAGTATCGATCCGGACCGCCTGGCCGCCGCTCGCCTCCCGGTCGTCGACGATCTCCGCGTCCACGAGCCTGAAGTTTTCCGCCTCGAACACGTACACGCCGTCGCGCGCCGCGGTTGTGAAATTTTTTTGTTCCGTTCGGCAGGCAGCCGATGCGAGCAACAACGCGGCGATAAACACGATGCCGCGGGCGTGTGATAAGCGGCTGGAGACAAGAAGCTTCGCTCTTCCCCTTCTTTCGTCATTTCGAACCATGCCTGTATGCGGTCCTTTACTCATTCCCGCTGTCCCGTTTTCCCGTCGGTGACTTAAAAGATTCCATCATGGTGAATTGATTTTCAGGCGGACGGGACGCCCGCCTTCCCCGGCCGCGGTTTTCTTCCCGGGGATGAAGTCTTTATTTCTCGGGTCCGTCCTTGGAGCCGGCCTCGGGCTTCTGCACCAGGCCGATGACCTTCTGCATGAACGCGCGGACGTACTCGCGGTCGATGGTGTAGTGGATGCGGTGGCCTTCCCGCGAGGCGAGGGCGATGCCCGCCGCTTTGAGGATTTTCAGGTGCTGGGACACGGCCGGCTGGGACATTTTCAGCCTGGCGGCGATGGCGTTCACGCACATTTTTTCCCGGCTCTGCGCCAGGGCCATGAAAATCTTGAAGCGGGTGGCGTCGCCGAGGGCTTTGTATATTTCGAAGGTCGGGGCGATCTCTTTCACCATGTTTTACCAAGCGTATGCGAAAAAGCGTTTTTTTTCAAGGGAAGGCTTGACAAGGCCTCTAAAATATAATCATATACTAATATAATTATATAAAAAGAGCGTCCCATGTGCTATAATCATGAACTGGACGCGACGGAAAGCGAAACCTGTTGTTGCCGCGGTGAACACCGGGGCGAAGGCCTGCCGCGAACCGGCCGGCCGATGCCGGTCTTCCCGGTGCGGCGGGAAGCATGAAAGGAGACGATCGATATGTGGGTGTTGGCGGCGGTGACGGCGGCGGCGCTGTTGATCTCGACGATCGCAAACAGGAAGAAAACGTGGGAGGGGATCAAAAAGGGTCTGAGGATGCTCCTCTCGCTCGCCTTCCCGTTTCTGTCGGTGCTCATCGTCGTGTCGCTGGCGCTCATGTTTCTCACGCCGGAGACGATCGCCCGCCTCCTGGGCGGGGCGGGGGAGGGGTGGGCGGTCGCGGCGGCCGCGGCCGTCGGGTCGGTGACGCTCATCCCGGGCTTCGTCGCGTTCCCGCTCTGCGCCCTCCTCCTCCAGATGGGCGCCGCCTACTCGGTGGTGGCGGTGTTCCTCACCACCCTCATGATGGTGGGCGTCGTCACCCTGCCGCTCGAGGCGAAATACTTCGGCTGGAAGACGGCGCTGCTGCGCAACGCCTTGAGCCTGGCGGCCGCCGTCGTCGTCGGGCTCGGCATCGGCCTGGCGTGGAACCTCGTATGAAAAAGTTCCTCAAGCGCAACGCGGCGCACGTCGCCCTCGCCCTGGCCTTCGGCGTTTTCGTCCTCGTCTCCTGGCTCGTCCCCCTGCCCGCCGGCAAGGAGGCGGCAAGCCGCTTCGCGGATTTTTTCCTTGAGTTCGCGACCTTCGTTCCCCTCCTGTTCGTGCTCGTCGGACTGTTCGACGTCTGGTTCCCCCGTTCCGTGATCGAACGCCACCTCGGCCCGGGGTCCGGGGCGAAGGGCATCTTCTGGGTCACCCTGCTCGCCATGCTGCAGGCCGGTCCCCTCTACGGCGCCTTCCCGATGGCGGGCGTGCTCTGGAAGAAAGGGGCGAGCCCGCGCAACATCTTCATCTACCTGGGCGCGTTCGCCACGCTCAAGATCCCGATGCTCACCTTCGAGAGCGGTTTCTTGGGCCTGAAGTTCACGCTCCTGCGGACCCTCTTCACCGTTCCGCTTTTCATCGTCGTCGGCTTCCTCATGGAGTTCCTCGTGGGCAAACGCGGCTTCAAGGTCACGCCGCCGGGGGAGGGGGGAACCACGGATAATACCGATGGATAAGGGAGAACCACGGATGGCACGGAGAGGACGGATGAGGAAATTGAAAAGAAAAGAAGAGTTGTTTTAAAATAGAGCGGTTGCAAGATCTCCTTTCGGAAATCTGTGGTATAAATATAATACCATCCCTCACTTCTTGTGCAGCCGAAGGCCGCAGTGAACAGCCTCATTCTGATTTCCCCTTTTCCCTCTTTCCCTATCCGTGTCATCCGTCTTATCTGTGTCATCCGTGGTTCTCTTTTTCCCCGCACGGCATTGTCTCGGGCAGCCGGTTCACGTTACACTTGCCTTATGGAACAACCTTTGGCGGAAACACCGACTCAAACGAAACGGATCGAGGCGCTCGACCGGTTCCGGGGCTTCGCGATCGTTCTCATGACGGCCGGGAATTTCCTGGGAGGCGTGCGGGCCGTGCCGGACTGGCTCAAGCACACGCCGGACGCGGGCTTGAGCGTCGCCGACCTGATCGCGCCGTTCTTCATCTTCGCCGTCGCGCTCACCTACGGACTTTCCTTCCGGAAGCGGCTGGACCGGGACGGCGCGAAGGCGGCCTACGAGCATTTCACCAAGCGCTACCTGTCGCTCATGGGGTTGGGCTTCATCATGAGTCTCGGCGGCATCTGGTTCGGCGCGCTGTCAAACCCCGTCAACTGGGGCGTGCTCCAGGCCATCGGCCTGGCCGGGCTCGTCGCCCTGGTCTTCATCCGCTTCCCCTGGTGGGCCAGGCTCGCCGCCGGTTTGGCCGGGCTCGCGGTCTACCAGGTTCTCTCGGCCCGCTTCCTGGGAGACGGGATACTCGCCCTGCCGCACGGGGGTGTGCCGGGCGCGTTCTCCTGGAGCTGCATGATGGTTCTCGGCACGGGCGCGGCCGACGTTTTCCACCGCTACCGGCCGAAGATCAGGAACCTCGTTTTCCTCGGCGCGGGCTTCACCGCCGTCGGACTCGCCCTGGCGCCCCTCGTCCCGGTGAGCAAGAATCGCGTGTCCGCGAGCTATACGCTCGTCGCCACCGGGATCAGCGTCGTTTTTTTTCTCGCCTTTCACCTGCTTGATGATAAAGCCCGGATCCGGGTACCGCTCTTAAGCGAGTGGGGAAGGAACCCGATCCTGTTCTACCTCCTGGGACAATTCCTGCTCGCCGCCTGGGTGTTCCCCCCCATGGATTGGTGGTACTCGGGCGCGCCCCTCTGGCTCGCCGCCGTCGAGTGCGCCGCCATCCTCGCCGCCTTGAGCCTGCTCGCGGTGTTCTTGGCGAAGCGGCGATTCGTCGTGTCGCTGTAGTTACTCTCCTTTTATCTGTCCCCCGGATGAAGCGTGCTTCTGAAAGGAGATTTGAAATTCATCCCGTTTGTGAGCCGTTTTTCGAGCCCCGTGTGGAATAATTCAGTATATTACAATCCATCGGACACGCTTCAGGTGCCGGGGACAAGGAGGAAACGATGATACGAACCAAGCTGCTGCCCGCCGTCGTCGCCGGGCTCGTGTTGTACGCCGCGGCCGGCCAGGCGCAGGCGCTCTCCGGGGCGCGCGTGCGGGCCGACGACGGGGACCTCTGGCACCTCCGCGACAATCCCGCCCTCCTCAGCTTCAGCCCGCGGCCTTTCGAGTTGGGCGTCGCCTATTCCTCGGTGGACGCGTCGGGCGCGGCGGTGCCTTTCGATTTTCAGAGCGGGACGTGGAGTTTCTCCCTGGTGACGCCGCTCGTGAACTACCTCTACGCGGCGCAGGACGGCGTGGAGACGAACCGGGTCGGGACGGCCCTGCCGTTTCAGGGGATGGGGCGGGCCTTCTCGCTTGGGTACGCCTACTCCTGGGGCTCGGGCGTGGCCGGCGGCGGGCTCTCCTCCTTCGGCGTGATCGTGCGCCCGGTCGACTTCGCCTCCCTCGGCGCGACCCTGGATCTCAACGGCGCGGACGCGCCGCTCTTCGGCTTCGGGCTGGCCCTGCGCCCGCTCGTCTTCGCGCCGCGCGTTCAATCCCTCCTCACGTTCACCGCCGACGCGAACCTCCAGGGCGGCGTTTTCACCATGGAAACGATCGGCGCCCGGATCTTCCTGTTCGATTCGCTCTCCCTCCGCGGCTGGTACGATTTCCGGTCGAGCGCCGTCGGCCTCGAGCTCTCGCTGGCCCTGGGACCGGCCGGCGAACACGCCTCGCTCGCGTCGGTGGCCCAACCGGACCGGTGGACCGCCGGCCAGTCGATCGGCGTGCCGCCGCCCGGCGGAGAGCCGGTCATTCCGGGAGCGGGCGTGCTCGTCTTCAAAGGCATCGACTCGATCGGGGGAACGTCGTCCTTGGGCGGCCCGGCGCGGCTCTTCGGCACCAAGCGCTCCCTGCCGTTCCGTGAGCTCGTGGACACGGTCGACCGGGCCGCGGCCGACGGCCGGATCGCGGCCATCGTGTTCGAAGACCTGCCCTCCGTCGGCGGCCGGGCGCGGGCCCAGGAGCTCGCGCAGGCCCTGGCCAAGGCGAGGCGGGCGGGAAAGAAGGTGTACTTCTTCGCGAGCGATTACGCCGATTCGGCCCAGTTCCAGATCCTGGGGGCGGAGGCGGACTGGCTCTCCGCTTCGCCCGGCGGCACGGTGAACCTCAGGGGCCTGGCCGTCCGCGGCCTCTACCTCAAGGAATTCCTCGACCGCCTCGGCGTGCGCGTCGCCAATATCGCGACCGGTAAAACCAAGGACGCGGGCAATTTCCTGTCCGAGAATTCAATGCCGGATGAGGACCGGGCCATGGTCGAGCGCTACCTGGGCGACCTCCAGGCGCAGGCGCTGGATGCCTTCGCCCGCGGCCGGGGCGACCGCCTCAAGGGGACGCCGGCCGACGTGCTCGCCGCGGGCCCGTACCTGACGGCGCAAAAGGCGCTGGACTCGGGCGTGATCGACGCGCTCCAGTACCGGGACGATTTCGAGACGATGGTGCGGAAGGATACGCCCGGCGCCGCGTTCGTTTCCTCGTATCCCAAGCCGCGCGAGCGTTCGTGGGGCCCGTCGCTTTTCACCCGGAGGGTGGCGGTCGTCCATCTTTCCGGGAACGTGGTCTCGGGTCAGGGCGCGGTGGGATTATCCATCGGGAAAACGACGGTCGACCTGCTGAAAAAGCTCCGGGAGGACCCGGCGGTCGCGGCCGTGCTCCTCCGGGTGGAATCTCCCGGCGGCTCGGCCGTGACGAGCGACGAAATCGCGGATCAGGTGAAGCGGACCGTCGAAGCCGGGAAGCCCGTCGTCGTCTCGATGGGGAACGTCGCCGCCTCCGGCGGCTACTACATTTCCGCCAATGCCTCGCGCATCTTCGCGGAGCCCGCCACGATCACGGGATCGATCGGGGTGGTCTCGGTGGCGTTCAATCTCGCGGACACGCTCGCCAAGCTCGGCGTCCACACCGACGGCGTGCGCCTTTCCGAAAGCGGCGGCACGCTCGACCCGCTCTCGCCGTTCCGCGAGCGCGATCTCGCTCTCGTGCGGGAACAGGTTCAGGCGTTGTATGGGCGGTTCGTGGCGACCGTCGCCCGGGGCCGGAAAATGGAGCCGGCCGCCGTCGAGGCGCTCGGCAACGGTCGGGTCTGGACCGGCCGCGAGGCGGTCGGCAACGGCCTGGTGGACGCGCTGGGCGGGCTCAGCGACGCCGAGAAATACCTGGCCGACCGGTTGGGCGGGCTCGTGCGCTTCGACGATTATTATCCCGGCCCGGTCTCGCTCTTCGACCGGCTTTTCGGGCCCGGCGTCTCCGGGCTCGCCGCCGCCGTCGCAGGCGACACCCGTCCGGACGCCCTGAAGGCGATCGACGCGGCGCTCGGCCCGTACGCGCGGGGAGTGCTCGGCCTGCTCGAGTTGGGCGGCGGACCGCTTTTCTATTGTCCGTACGAGCCCGCGGGCGA
>CAZKOS010000014.1:6234-9183 GCA_964554445.1 uncultured Spirochaetaceae bacterium
GCCTGGGCCGAGACGGTCATCCGGTCCGTGGAAGGGGTGTTCCTGGGCAAGCGGGACGTCGTCGAGAAGCTCCTGGTGGCCGTGCTCTGCCGCGGGCACGTGCTCCTCGAGGATGTGCCGGGCGTCGGGAAGACGATCCTGGCGCGCGCCCTCGCCCGGAGCCTGGGCGGCGAATTCTCGCGCATCCAGTGCACGCCCGACCTGCTCCCGGCCGACATCGTCGGCGTCTCCATCTACAATCCCAAGGAGGGCGAGTTCCGCTTCCGCGAGGGCCCGATCAGGGCCAACGTCGTGCTGGTGGACGAGATCAACCGCGCCACGCCGCGCACCCAGTCGGCCCTGCTCGAGGCGATGGGCGAGAACCAGGTGAGCGTCGAGGGGAAGAGCCGCGCGCTCCCGGATCCGTTTTTCCTCATCGCCACGGAAAATCCCGTGGAGTTCGAAGGGACCTTCCCCCTGCCCGAGGCCCAGAAGGACCGGTTCCTTATGTCGGTGAAGGTGGGCTACCCGGCACGCGAAGTGGAGAAGACGATCGTGCGGAACCAGCGGCGCCTCACCCATCCGGTGACCGACGTGACGGCGGTATCGGACACGGCGAGCCTCCTGGCCCACCAGGAGACGGTCGTGGCCCTGCACGTCGACGAGCGGGTGGAAAACTACATCATGGACGTCATCGGCGCGACGCGGGGCAACCGCGACCTCCAGCTCGGCGCCTCGCCGCGCGGTTCGCTCGCCCTCTACAAGTGCGCCCAGGCCCTGGCCGCCCTGCGCGGCCGCGATTACGTCACGCCCGAGGACGTGAAGGAGCTGGCGGCGAGCGTGCTCGCCAAACGGGTCATCGTGGCGCCCGAAGCCCAGTTCAAGGGCCAGACCGCCGAATCGCTCCTTTCGGCCGTGCTCGACAACACGGCCTTCCCCGAGCTGCAGGCGTGAAGGAGGACGGCGCGCCGTGAAGCGGAATGGCGTCTTCCGGTTCAAGACCCAAATCCTCGCCCTCGCCCTGTTCGTGATCGTCCCCGTTTTCGCCGCGCAGGCCGCGCTCCTCGCCTACCTGTTCGTGAGCCTCCTTTGCTTCCTGCACGCGGCAATCACCCGGCGCGCCGTCCGCGTCACCCGGAACGTCGCGCTCGTGCGGCTCTACTGTTCGCAGTCGGTGCGTATCGAGGTGACCGTGCGCAACCGTTCGCCCCTCACCGTCCATCACCTTCTCCTCTCCGACCGCAGGGGCGAGCTGCGGGTCCGCGGCGAGACGGTCCGGGCGCTATCCCTCGGACCCCGGCAAACGGAGACGCTCGCCTACACGGCGCACGGCGACGCGCGCGGGGTATTCACCCTCGGTCCGGCTTCCCTCTCCGGCTCCGATCCGCTCGGCATGTTCCCCTGGGAGAGGCGGCCCGGCGAGGCGACGCGGGTCATCGTCTATCCGCGCCTTTTTCCGCTCGCGCTCGCTCACCGGAGCGGCCTGCCCGCCGGCGCCATCCGGACGGACGACCCCGCCTTTGAGGACACCAGCTATTTCCGCAGCATCCGCGAATACCAGCCCGGAGACGACATCCGGCGCGTGAACTGGAAAGTTTCGGCGCGGCTCGCCTCGCTCTTCACCATGCAGTACACGCCCTCCCTGCGCTTCAGCGCGCTGGTCGTGCTCAATCTGACCGAGGAGGATTATCCGCTGCGCTACCGGCACTCGCTCATCGAGAGCGCCGTCGAGTTCGCCGCCTCGCTTCTCTGTCACTGTTCAGGCCTGCGCCAGGAGGCGGGGTTCTTGAGCCGCGGCCGCCTCGACGACGCCGAACGGGTCGTGTATTTTCCGGTGGCGGCCCCGGGGGGGAGCGTCGTTCCCGTGCTGGAGACGCTCGCCCGGATCCGTTCCGGCCTCGCGAAAAAAAACGCGGTGGACGAGTTTTTCTCCCCGGCCGTGCGCCCGCCGGCCGCCTGCCGCGTCATGTACGTGGGGCCGGTTCCCGGGCCGGACGACCTCGCCCGGCTCGCCGGCCTGAAGCGGCGGGGCCTCCATCCCGAGTTCTTTTTCTGCGAGCGGGGGGAGCGGACGCCCCGGGCGCTCGAGCTCCTCCGCGTGCCCTACCGGTACATCGAGGAGGTGAAGGCGGGATGACGGTCGAACGGATCCGGGAACAAATATATAACGCGTTTGTGATGGTGCTCGTGGGCCTGGCCGTCCCGTTTTGTTTTATCTGGGCGATCACCTCCGTTTTCGAGGCCGCGGCGGGCGTGACGCTCCTTCGTCCCTGGTATTACCCGGTGCTCGCCGGAGCCGCCGCGCTGCGGTTCCTGCTTGACCGGCTCATCAGGCGGGAGAAAACCACCCCGCTGACGTTCGTGCGGGTCGCGCTCATCGGACTGGTGGGAGCCTTCGGCCTGGCCAGTCTGGTGAGGAACGAAGGCTTCACGTTTCTCGGCCAGGCGGAGGCGGGATTTTTATATTTTTACCTGTGGCTGGCGCTGCTGGTGGAGTGGATTCTCGTCTACTGGTTGGACGCCTTCCTCCTCGAGCGCGCGCATCTCGTGCGTCTCATGCGGAAGGAGCTTGGGAGCGAGGAAGGCCGCGAGGCGATCAGGCAGAGCCGCGTCGTGGCGGACATCGACCGGCCGTTGCAGAGGCTCAAGTTCATGCTTGCGGTCCAGGGGGTGCTCGTCGTGCTGGTCATCGTCGTGGTGGGCGCGCTGGCACGGCCCGCGCACGGGTTTCCCCTGGCGCCGTCCGCCGCGTCGCTCGCGGCGGTGTTCGCCGGGATCATGGCCGTCGGTTTGTACCGGGAAGAGCAGCGCCGATTCAGCGAGGGATTGTTCGACCGGTCTCCCCCGCGGGCCCGGCGTTTCCTGATCGCCTTCGGCTTCCTCGGGTTTGCCGTCCTGTTGGCCGTCCTGGCGGCCGGCAACCGCCCGCTGGTGGACCTTTCGCCGCTGCGTCCCGCCCCGATGCCGATT
>CAZKOS010000014.1:9283-19265 GCA_964554445.1 uncultured Spirochaetaceae bacterium
TCGGCTCCTGAAGGTACTGGCGAGGCACCTCGCCGGCTGGGCGCGCCGGATCGCCTCGCTGTTCGGCCGACGGTCCGCCGGAACCGGGAAGGCGGCGGAGGAAGGCGCGCCGCCGGGGGGCGGCGGCCGGGGAAGGCGCGCGTCCCGGAGGGAAGCCGAACGCGAGGCCAACCGGATCGTCCGGCGATTCCGTCTCCTCATGCGCTGGGCGGCCGATCGCCGCATCCGCTACCGGTTCGGGCAGACGGCCGCCGAATTCGTCGCCGCCGTCGAGCGCCGGTTTCCGGGCGAGCGCGAGCGCCTGCGCCTCATCCTCGAGACCTTCGAGCGCGCGCTCTTCTCCCCGCGCCCCGTCACCCGCGACGAGGAGCGCCGCTACGCCGAGTGCGTGCGCGCGGTGACTCGCCGGAAAAATTTATAAGGAAGCCAAGAGGGGAGGAAACCAGGAAGGAAGAAGAGGATGAAAGATAATTCCAAGAAAAATATGGAATAAAAATAAGAAAGTAATCTGAAAAAGAAAAACCGAGAATTACCTTTTTTGCAGCTGCCTGAAATTAATTTTCCAGCTGGTGCATGCAGTGTTATTCTCTCTTCTCCTCAGTTCCTTTCTCCGTTCCTGGTTTCCTTAGAAATTCTTCTCAAGAAGATCCCCAAAGAGTGAGTCTACGCCGGCAGCGTGAACCAGAAGGTGTTGCCCCGCCCGGGCTCGCTCTCCACGCCGATTGTGCCGCCGTGGGCCTCCACGGCCAGCTTGCAGAAGGTGAGCCCCAATCCGGTCGAATGGGTCTTGTCGTTCCCTTCGAGTCCGACTTGCGCGAATTTTTCGAAGATCGTCCGGTAGGAGACGGGCGGGAGGGGAGGGCCGGAATCCGATACTTCCGCGCGGACGCCGCGGTCCGCGGTGCGCGCCTGCAGGCGGATCCGGCCGCCGGCCGGGGTGAACTTGACGGCATTGCCGACGAGATTGTCGATCACCCGCCGGATGAGGGCCGGGTCCGCCTTGAGACGCGCCGGCTCGCCCTCGAGCGTCAGCGCGATGTGCTTTTTTTCGGCGAGCGGGCGGTAGGTGCCGAGAGAAACGCCCGCCAAATCGTAGAGATCGCATTCAATCGACTTGATCGGCATTTTCCCCTCCTCGAGACGGCTGACGTCGAGCAGGGAATCGATCATGTCCATGAGCGACTCGGCGCCGTGCAGGGCCGCCTCCAACCCCGAGGAGTTGACGGGCCGGCCGGAATCCGCCGCGAGCTGGGCGAGCTCGATGTTGCCGAGGATCACGGTGAGGGGGGAGCGCATGTCGTGCACCACCATGTGTACGAGATCGTCCCGCAGTTTCTCGAGCTCCCGCAACCGGGTGAATTGGATGCGGAGCTCTTTTTCCAACCGGTGGCGGTGGAGGGCCATTTCGACGGTGATGTGGAGCTCGCGGTCCCGGACCGGTTTCACGAGGTAGCTGTACGGGGCGGTGACCTTGGCGCGCTTGAGGGTCTCCTCGTCGGTATAGGCGGTGAGGTAGAGCACGGGCACGTCCTGCCGGGTCTGGATCCGCTCGGCCGCCGCTATGCCGTCGATCTTGCCCGCGAGCCGGATGTCCATGAGGATGAGGTCGGGCGGGCTTTCCGCCGCGCGTTTGACCGCCTCCTCTCCGCTCGCCACGGGCTGGGGAACGCGGTACCCGAGTCCGGAAAGCTTGTCGCACAACGCTTCGGCCGAGATCACGTCGTCCTCGACCACCAGGATTTTTCCCTCGCTCATGAGGACGCACCTCCCCTTGTCCGCTTGAAAACGATCCGGAAAGACGTGCCCTCGCCCGGCGCGCTCTTCACGGCGATTTCCCCCGCCAGTTGTTTGCAGAACATGTTGACGAGCCGGATTCCGAGCGTGTCGGCGCTGTAGATGTCCCAGTTTTCCGGCAGCCCCCGGCCGTTGTCCGAGACCTCGAGAACGATCCGGTCCTCATCGGGAGCGAGGCTGACGCGGATCCGGTTGTTTTTCGCCTCCGGGGCGAACGCGTATTTCATGGCGTTGGAAACCAGTTCGTTCATGATGAGTCCGCAGGGAACGGCTTGATCGATGTCGAGGGCCAGTTCGCCGACCGAGAGTTGGAGGCGCGTGGCCGTCACGCCGTAGGTCTGGGAGAGATCGACCACCAGATCGGAGAGGTAGGCGTTCATGTCCACCGTCGCCAGGTCCCAGGAACGGTAGAGGTGCTCGTGGATGCGCGCCATCGACTGGATGCGGTTTTGGCTGTCGCGGAAGGCGGCCACCGCCTGTTCGTCCTTGAGGAGCTTGGCCTGAAAATAGATGAGATTGGATATGGTGTTGAGGTTGTTCTTCACCCGATGGTGGATTTCACGGATGAGAGCCTCTTTCTCGCCGAGGCCGCGGCGGAGCTGCTCCTCCGCTTCCTTCCGCACGGTCACGTCCTGCTTGGCGCCGATGAGCCGGGAAGCCTGCCCGTCCCCGTCGCGGATGATGACATAGTCTTCGGTGATCCAGCGCCGGCTCCCGTCCGGACGGACGATCCGGTACTCGCGGCCCCAGTGCTCGGCCCGGGAAGCGAGGGCCGCCTCGAGCGAGATCCGCACCGGCTCGCGGTCTTCCGGGTCGACGAGGTCGGCCAGGTAGCGCGCGAGGGTGACCGTCTCTTCGGTGGGAAGGCCGTGGATGTCGGCGCAGGTGGCGTCCCAGATGAGCTCGCCCGTCGTCAGGTCGGTTTCCACGATGCCGATCTGGGCCGAACGCGTGGCCAGGCGGAGGCGCGTCTGGCTCTCCGAGAGGGCTTCGGCCATGCGGGTGGACGTCCGGAGCGCCTCCTCGGCGCGCTGCCGCTGGGCGGTGGCGGTCTCCATGAGGTTGATGGCCGCCTCGCGGGAGCGCTCCAGCTCCTCGGTGCGCTGATCCACCAGCTCCTCCAGGTGCTCGCGGTAGAGATCGAGCTCGGTCTCGGCCTGTTTCCGGTCGAGGAGGTTGACGATCATGTCGCCGATGAGGCCGAGGAGGGTGACGAGCTGGGCCGGCCATTCGGTTTCGCGCCCCGTCTCGCCGTAAACGCCGACCGCGCCGATGAGCTCTCCGCCCCGGAAGAGAGGAGCGAGGGCGAAGGGCCGGAACCCGTACTTTCCCGCCAGCTCACGCTCCCCGCTCTCTTCAGGCGGGTAGTCGTCGATGCGGGAAGCGCTCACCGGTCGATTGTGAGCCAGGGAAGCGAGGTGGAACTCGCGGATGCCGACGGGGTGGCGGGGGCCCATGGAGAACTGGGAGTCCTCGGGCGAGACGCACCACTCGTGGGTGTTGGTGACCGTCGATCCGTCGGGGGTGACGAGAAAGAGAGAGCCCAGCCGGGCGCCGGCGAAAAGCGTCGCCTTCTTGAGCGCCAGTTTGATGGCGACGTCGATCTGGTCGAAGGACACATTGACGAACTCGGCGGAAATCTCGGCGGCGAGCCGCTCCACCTCCAGCCGGCGCGTGAGCTCCTCCTCGGCATTGACCCGTTCCGTGACGTCGGGAAAAACCGTCAGGGCGGCGATGATTTCGCCCCTGGAATTTTTTACGGGGGCGGCGCTGACTTGTTCCCATCTGTTGGATCCGTCTTTGCGCCGCACCCGGTACAGTTCGTTCTTGGTCGTCTCGCCGCGCAGGGCCCGCATCAGGGGCATGCCTTCGAAAGGCACCGGATTGCCCCGCACGTCGAAATTCTCCCAGCTGGGGGAAAAGTCGGCGGCCCGCTCGCCCATGTGGTCCTGTTCGTTCTCGATCCCCAGGATCTCGAACGCCGCCCGGTTCGACATCCGGAACACATTGTCCGGCGCGGAGGCCAGCACCATGGGGATGGGCGTCTCCTGAAAGGCCGTTTCCAGGATGGCCCGGGCCTCGTCGAGCTCCTTTTCGAGTTTTTTCTGCCCCGAGATGTCGACCAGCAGCCCGCGCAGGCCGCGGGGCCGGCCTTCCTCCAGAATGGGGGTCGAATAGGCGAGCACGGGGATAGTCGTACCGTCCTTGCGAACGATTTGAAACTCGGTCCCGACGATTTTTTCCCCGTGCAGGATCCGCGAGGTAATGTCGCGCAGGCGATCGCGATCTTCCGGAACGACGGCGTCGAAAATGGAGAAACCCCTCCCCAGGTCGTCCGGGGAGTAACCGGATACGTCGAATCCGCTCCGGTTGATATACGTGATGACCCCGTTTACGTCCACTTCGAAAACGGTCTGCGGCAAAAGCTCGGCCAGGTCGCGGAAGCGCGCCTCGCTCTGTTTGAGCGCGTCCTCGGCCGCCCGGCGCTCGGTGATGTCAAGAATCTGGGTGACGAAATGGAGCGGCCGACCCTGCCGATCGCGAACCAGCGCGGAGCTCACCAACCCCCAGATGACCGCTCCGTCTTTGCGCACGTACCGTTTCTCAAGATGGAACATTTCGTGTTTGCCGTCCAGGGTTTCCCGGGTGAGATCCGCTCCCACCGGGCGGTCCTCGGGCAGCGTGACGTCCTGGAAGGTTTTTTCCTGGAGCTCCGCCTCTGAGTACCCGAGCATGCGGCAGAAGGAGGGGTTCGCCCTCTGGAAGCGGAAATCGAGGCCCACGATCACGAAGCCGGCCGCCGAATGCCGGAACATGAGCCTGAACCGCTCCTCGCTCTGTTTGAGCGCCTCCTCGGCTTCCTTTCTCTCGGTGACGTCGCGGAAATTGACCACAATCGCTTCGATGCTCGTATCGGACAGGAGGTCCTGGCCCACGCCCTCGATCCAGCGCCACGATCCGTCGGCGTGCCGGACGCGCGTGGGCGGCAGATCGACACGGCCCGGCCGGGCGACGATTCCGGACAGCAGGCTCCGCACCACGGACAGGTTTTCGGGATGGATCATCTCCAAGGCGGAATTTCCCAGGCGCTCCCCGCTCCGGTAGCCCATGATTCTTTCGTAGGCGGGACTGACATAGTGGATGACGCCGTCCCGGCCCAAAAGAATAATGGCGTCCGAGCTGTTCTCGATGAGCGCGCGGAACCGTTCCTCGCTTCTGCGGAGCGCGTGCTCCGCCCTCTTCCGTTCCGTGAGATCGACGCCGATCGCCCATGATTCCCAGCCCGGCAGCTTCCGGTCGCTCGAAAGGTTGGTCCAGGCGATGCATCGTTTTTCCCCGTTTTTGCAGGTGAGCTCCATCTCCCGGTTTTGGAATTTTTTTCCGCTCTTTTTCCATTCCGCCATGTGGTGGGCGAGATAGTCGGCATCGGGGTACAAGAGGCGAGGCGCATCCGGATTGCCGACGATTTCGGCGCTCGTATAACCGGTGACGCGTTCGCACTCCGAATTCCAGAAAGCGAAGACCCCGTCCTTGTCGTAGGCATTGATCAATACGGGGATGTTCCGGGCCAGGAGACGGAAACGCTCCTCGCTCCGCTTGAGGGCCTCCTCGGCCTTGCGTCGTTCGGTCGCGTCGCGGAAGGTGACCACGATGGCTTTGACGTCCGGATCGGAGAGGAGGTTCTGGGCGACGCCTTCGATCCAGCGCCAGGATCCGTCGGCGTGCCGGACGCGCGTCGGGGGCAGCTCCATCCGGCCGGGCCGGGCGATGAGCCCGGCGAGCAGGCTGCGGATGGCCGGCAGGTCGTCGGGATGGACGTTTTCCATCGTGCTCCGCCCCACGCGATCCTCCATCGGGTAGCCCAGGAACCGCTCGTACGACGGGCTCCCGTACAGGATGGTCCCGTCCCGGTCGATGCGGGCGAAGGCGTCCGCGCTGTTTTCGATGAGCGCGCGGAAGCGCCGCTCCGCGGCGAGCCTGACTTCTTCGGCCGCCAGCCGGTCGCTGATGTCGCGGATGAAGGCGGTATGGAGCCGTCGGCCGTTCTGCTCGAAATATCCGCCCGTGATTTCCACCGGGAACATCGTGCCGTCCTTTTTGCGGTGATAGCGAACCGGGACGGCGGCGGCGCCTTGCTCGACGGCCCGGGCGGTTTTATCCGGTTCCGCGGAAAGGTCGACGTTTTTCATTTTTTTGAATTCCGCCTCGGTATACCCGTACAGCCGGCAGGCGGCCGGATTGGCCGCCATGATGGCGAGGGTGTCGCGGTCGATGATGAAGATGCTGTCCTGGGTGGTCTCGAACAACGAGCGGAATCGATTTTCACTCTCAGCCGTCTCGCGCTGCGCCTCCCGGGAAGCGGTCACGTCCCGGAGAATGCACAACCACCCCTCGGGGACGGGGGCGATGCTCATCTCGAACCATCCCCGGCGGCCGTTGAAATCGTACCGGCCGGAGACGGTGCGGGACTTCCCGCGGCGGATCGCGTGCAAGACGGATCGGAAGACGGGCGACTCCGACGCGCGGGGGAACAGATCGTCGATCCGCCGGCCGGCGACGTTCTTCCCGTCCAATCCGAGAAAGCGCAACCCTGCCGGGTTGACCATTTCGAACCGGAGCTCACGGTCGAGGACGATGACGGCGTCGGGCGTCGCTTCCAGAATCAGGCGATTTCGCTCCCGGCCCAGTTTCAGCGCGTCCTCGGCCTTGAGGCGGCTCACCGCCCCGCCGATCGACGCGGCCACGGCTTCGAGCCCCCGGCGGCCCGTCGGCCCGAGCGTCTTGCGGGTGTGCGAGGCGACGTTGAGACAGCCGATGACCCGGCCTTCGTGGCGGAAGGGGACGATGGCGGTGAACCGGAGCCCCTCTTTCGATCGGATCTCGTTCTTGGGCAGCTTGTAATCCCGGTAAAGGCGGTAGACCGGCCGGCCGGCCGCCACCAGCCGGGCATTGGGCGAATCGGCGGGGAAAAAGGAGGACGAACGGATGAAACGGGAGGAAAGCCCGCGGTGGTAGGCGAGGCGCAGCCCGGCGTCCGCTTCGTCGAGGAGGTAGATGATTCCGCAATCGAGTCCGGAAAGCGCGAGGGCGCTCTCCAGGCACAGGCGCAGCCCCTCGCCCACCGTCCGGACGGCGCCGAGGGCGCGCGCCAGTTCGAATTGTTTGCTCAAGAGCGCTTGCGCCGTGCGCGGGCTGTTCCGCGAAACGCGGGCGGAAGAGGTTTTTTTGCGGATCGGATGCTGCATGACACTCCCTGCGGCGGCCGCGGTTTCCCCGGGCGCCGGTGGACGCGATATATCTCAATTATAGAAAACGGGCGGGCTTCATTCAATGGAATTTACGCGGCGGGGAAAAGAACATGAGGAAGCCGGGAAGATAAGAATCCAGGAACAGAGAGGAAAATGAAAATTATGAAAAATGCATTGAATACTGTTTCTCGTAGATTTGAGATTATTTTCTTTCTATTCACTTCACTCGGTTTCACTTTTTTCCTGGTTTTCTCCCCCTCCTGAATTCCTCACAATTTCCCTTCTTCCAGGTTTCCGGGCTCGGATTTGACACTGCCCGGGCTTGTTGTTATAATCCCACACATTCAAAACCGTCGCGGAAACGTCACCCTAGCGCGTTCTCACCACACGGATACACGAGACGTGAGCTCGACGTGAGCGGCTGAAATTCGGGCCGCACGGAACGCTGGAGCAGGTATGAGAAGAATCAACATTAAGATCTTCGCCCTTTTTCTCTTTTCGATCGTCCTGATCGCGTACGAGTTGTTCGTGATGCGCGTGTTCTCCGTCGGCAGCTGGTCGAATTTCGGGTTCCTGGTCATTTCGACCGCGCTCCTCGGGTTCGGCGCGGCGGGGACCCTGCTCACCCTCATCGCCAAGCGGATCAAGCGGGCTCCGAACCAATGGCTCGCGCGCTGCGCCATCGCCTTCCTCCCCGCCATGACCCTGGGGTACGTGATCTCCCAGCAGATCCCGTTCAATCCCATTCTCATAAGCCAGGACGCGCTCCAACTCCTCTGGGTGGGCGTGTACTACCTGATATTCGGGATCCCGTTCTTCATCGGCGCCATGTTCATCGGCATCATGTTCATGGTCCTTTCCAGCCGCATGCACCAGCTCTATTTCTGGAACATGGCGGGCTCGGGCCTGGGCGGTGTCGTCATCCTTTTCTTCATGTACCTGCTTCCGCCCGCCTCCCTCGTCTACCCGCTCATCCTTTTTTCAGCGATCGCCGTCTTCTTCAGCATCGTGACCCACGATCTCGAGGGGCGGCGCTACATGATCAAGTTTTCCAACCTGGTCGCGGGGGGGATCGCGCTCACCGTCTCACTGGCGGCGGTCATTTTCTTCGGGGCGGTCAAGGTCTCGGAATACAAGTCGGTGAGCTACGCCCGCAATTACCGCGACGCCAGACTCGTGCACCATTCGTACAGCCCGCTCGGGGAAATGCACGTTTACGCGAGCTCCCAGTTTCACTCCGCGCCCGGGCTTTCGGACATGGCGATCATCGACCTCCTCGACACCCCGCGCCAGGATTTCTGGGGCCTGTTCACCGACGGCGACGGGCCGATGTACGTCATGGGCAAGCAGGTGGATTCCGAGTCGGCCTACCTCGAGTACCTGCCCATGGCGGCCCCGTACAGGATTCTCGTCCGCCCCGACGTCCTCCTGGTCAACCTGAACGGCGGCATCAGCGCCCGGCTCGCGCTGTACAATGACGCCGACCGCGTCGTCATCGCCGAGCCGAATCCGGACCTCATCCACCTGCTCAAGGACGACCCGGTCGTCGGCGCCTACACCGGCTACCTCCTGCGGGAGGGGAAGATCGACGTGGAACGCGAGGAGCCGCGGGCCCATTGCGTGGTGCACAAGAACGCCTACAACCTCATCGAGATCAGCCTCATCGACGCCATCGGCTTCGACAAGGCCCAGGGGTACCCGGTCACGGAGAACTACCGCTACACCAAGCAGGCCATCCGCGATTACCTGGGCGCTCTCAAGGACGACGGCATGCTGTCCATCACCGTCTGGAACATGCTCGAGCCGCCCCGCAACGTGCTCAAGCTCTTGACGACGATCATGTCCGAGCTCAAGGACCTCAAGTCCGGAAAACCGGGCGACCACCTGTTCGCGTTCTGCCTCCACCGGTCGACGGCCACGATCCTGGTGAAAAAGACGGCCTTCCAGCCGGACGAGATCGCGCAGCTGCGCACCTTCGTCCGCAAGATGTCCTTCGAGCAGATTTATTACCCGTCCATGCCGCCGCCCGAAACCAAATACCGGAACATCATGACCTATTACGTCAATTACTTCTCGACCAAGCCGGAGGGCAAGGGCGAGGATCTCGGCAAGCTCTTCCGTCCCACCGACCTCTACCAGGTCGCGCTCCAGGCGATCATCGACGGCGACGAGGACCGGCTCTACAAGGACTACATTTTCGACATTGCGCCCATGACCGACGACCGGCCGTATTACAGCTCCTACCTCAAGTTCGATCGGATTTTCGACTACCTCGAGCAGCCGCTCAAGGTGATCGAGGAATGGGGCTTCCTGCTCATCCTCGCCGTCTTCGTCCAGTCGATCATTTTCGCCGCGCTCATCATCCTCATCCCGGCGGCGGGGCGCTTCCGCGAGCTCCTCACGGAGAAGAAACGGACGTTCAAGGTGATCGTCTACTTCGCCTGCCTGGGGCTCGGCTACATGCTGATGGAGATGTTCCTCATTCAGCGCCTGGTGTTTTTCCTGAGCGATCCGACCTTCTCCACCTCGATCGTCCTCACCTCCATGCTCGTCATTTCCGGGCTCGGGAGCCTGGCGAGCGCCCGGTTCAGGATGCCGCGCCACAAGCTCATCCGCTGGGCCGTGTTCGCCATCGTCGTGGTCGTCGCCTTCTACGTTTTCGGCCTCCCGCCGCTTCTCTCCGCCGCGCTCGGGCTGCCCTTAGCGCTCAAAATCCTGATCGCCGTGGGCGTCATCGCGCCGGCCGCCTTCTTCATGGGCATGCCCTTCCCCAACGCCCTCGCCGCGCTCGGGGCTTCGCGGCCGCGCCTCCTCCCTTGGGCCTGGGGCATGAACGGGGCGCTCTCGGTCACCGGCTCGGTCCTGGCGCGCCTCATCTCCATTCCCTTCGGCTTCTCGTTCGTGCTCGTGGTGACGGGCATCGTCTACATTCTGGCCGC
>CAZKOS010000014.1:19365-31057 GCA_964554445.1 uncultured Spirochaetaceae bacterium
CCTTCGGCTTCTCGTTCGTGCTCGTGGTGACGGGCATCGTCTACATTCTGGCCGCGTTCTTCTTCAGGGCCAATGAGGCTTGAGGGAGAAAATAAGTAATAAGGAAACCAGGAAACCAGGAAAGGAAAAGCGAAGAGAGATAAGGAAGATGGAGAAGAGAGAACAAGAGGGTTTGAGAGCGAGAATACGTATTTTACTAAGACTGATATCCTCGTTCCTATAATTGAACTCAAATTCTCTTGCTTCTCATTTTTTTCTTTTTTTCCATTCTTCTTCTCCTGGTTTCCTGGCTTCCTGAGCTTCTCTCTTTACTTAATTTCATGTAAAGGCCGGCGGCGGATCGACAGATAATGTAACTGGGGAGGGAACATGCAGGAGTTGCTGCACACCCAGCGCGTTCGCGGCCGGGGGAAAAACGACCGGCGGGGGACGAACCAGAAACGACATCCTTCAACCGCGCCTGCGCGCGGCCGCCGGCGAAATTACCACGTCACGATATTGAAGCCGTCCGCGGAGCGGGCCGTGGTGAGCCGCGGCGTTTCCGCTTTGGGCCGCTGCTGGTCGAACCTGTTCCGCCGCAACCGTTATCTCTTCATCACCGCCTGCGGGCTTTTCTTCATGGCCGCCACGGGCCTCGTGTTTTCTCTGACGCTCCAGCACTCCCTGGCCGGGACTCAAGTCCCCGCCGCCGGCGTGACTGACGGCGCGGCCGACGATTCGGCCGACGTTTCGGAGAAAGCCCTGACCGACGCCTACGACGAGCTGGGCGCCGGCTCGACCGTCGTCACCCGCGCCCTGGTGCGCGACAAGGACGTCGAGTACGCCTTGCAGGACGGCGACTCGCTGTACAGCATCGGCAAGCTTTACGTCGTGAGCGCGCGCGACCTCCAGGACTTCAACCGCATCGCCGATCCCCACCACCTTCGCGTCGGCTCGACTATCATCATCCCCTCCAAGGCGAACCTGGATAAATTCGCGAAAGAGCGTCGGGCCGCGATTCTCGCGGAGCGGGCCGCGCGCGCGTCGGTGCCGCCGCCGGCCAGTCTCCTTCCCAAAGCCGTCGTCATCAGCGCGAACGTCGTCCGGGACGGTTCGCTTTTCACCGCCGAGCTCAAACCGGAGACCACGCTCCCCGCGGCGGGCGTCACGTACGAATGGGACCTGGGCAACGGCAGCGTCATCCACGCGCCCACGGCCACCTACCGCTACGTCGAGCCGGGCTCCTACACGGTGAGCCTGACGGTGCGGGACAAATACGGCTACGAGGTGAAGAGCAACGACCTCGACGTCGAGATCGGGAGCGGCGAGGCCGCCAACCTGTACCGCTCGCTGTACGTGACCGTCAACGCCGTCGGAGACACTTTCACGCTGCCCGCCAAAGTGACCCAGGTCGACGATTACCTCGGCCGCGAGGAAAAACCGATCCAGTTCGTCGAGGAACGGGACGGCAGTTGTTTTTACAAGGCCCTCGCGCCCGGCAATTTCTCGCTCATCGCGCGCGGCGGGGATACGACCTACAAGATCTACCTGTTCGTAAGCCCCTTTCCCTCGGTGCAGAACGACCGGTTCGACGTCGACTGGTACCGCACCCAGTACAATACCGGCTCGTCGAACTGCGGCCCGGCCGCCGTCTCCATGGCCGTCGGCTGGGCGAAGGGCGCCTTCGTGTCCGTCACCGCGATCAGGAACTACCTCGGGTTCCAGGGCGACGGCGGCACGAGTTTTCCGCAGCTCGAGCGGGCGCTCACCTGGCGCGGCGTGAAAGCGCGCACGGAGGACATGGCGGGCCTCGGCGACGTCTTCGCGGCCATCGACCGGGGCGAGATCGTCATCATCCTTTTCCACACCGGCCGCATCTCGCGGGTGCGCGGCCGATCCGACCTCAACTACGTGGGCCGCTACTACGCCGACCGGGTCGGCCACTACGTGGTGGTCAAGGGCTACACCACTGACAAGAAATACCTCACGGTCTACGATCCGCTGCCCTCGGATTGGTCCTCCAACGGCAGCCGTTACGGCGACGGCATCTCCATGATCGGGCGCAACCGCTTCTACTCGGTCGCCGAGATGGCGCGGGCCTTGAGCGTGTCCAAGATGCTGGTTGTTTCGAGGTGATTGAATCGTTATTTTGGCCTTCATAGTGAAGGACACGGAGCAGACGGAGAAAACGGAGGCCACGGAGGGGAAAAGAAAAAAACAGAATGATACTATCGTGACCATGAAATAATTGAATTATTGGCTAAATCTTTATCGTCTAAACAATCTTCGTCATGTATTTTTTTTTCTTCTCTTCTTCTCCGTGCTCTCCGTCCCCCCCCGTGCTCTCCGTGTCCTCCTCGGGAAGTTGATTTCATAGAGTGAACTCCCTTGACCGCCTCCTCCTTTCCCCCTACAGTCAGCGAATGGACCCGAACACCACGCCCGTCACCAGGCTCGCCTGGCGGGGCCGAGTGCTTGACTTTGCCGAACGCATCTACGTGATGGGGATCGTCAATGCCACGCCCGATTCGTTCTATCCCGCGAGCCGGGCGCCGGAGACGGAGCGAGCGCTCGCGGCGGCGCTTGCCATGATCGAAGCCGGCGCGGATATCATCGACGTGGGCGGCGAGTCCACCCGCCCGGGGTCGCTGCCGGTGGACGAGGCCGAGGAGGCGAGACGGGTGGTGCCGCTCGTGCGCGAGCTCCGCCGGTCCTGCGGGGTGGTCATTTCGGTGGACACCCGGAGGCGCGTCACGGCCGAGGCGGCCCTGGAGGCCGGCGCCGACATGGTGAACGTGGTGGGCGGGCTTTCCGGCGACGACGAGTTCGCGTCCGCCCTGGCCCGCGCCGGCGTGCCGGTCGTGCTCATGCACATGCGCGGCACCCCGCTCGACATGCAGAAGAATCCGAATTACGACGACGCCGTCCGGGAAGTGGCGGACGAGCTCCGCGCGCTTATGGAGCACGCCGTCGAGCGCGGCATCAAGCGCGACCTCATTGTCCTCGACCCGGGCATCGGCTTCGGGAAGCGCGTGGGGGACAACCTCGCGCTCCTGGCCGGGCTCGAACGGATCAAGACCCTCGGCCGGCCGGTGCTTGTCGGGGCCTCCCGGAAATCTTTCCTGCAGACGGTGACGGGACGCCCGGTCGAAGGCCGCCTGGCCGGCACCGTCGCCGCGAACACGCTGGCCGCCCTGCGCGGCGCGGACATTCTTCGCGTCCACGACGTGGCGGAAGCGGTCGACGTGGCGAGGTTCGTGGAGAGTGTCAGGCGGCTCGACTCCGGCGGCCTGTAAAGGCACCACGAAGGACACTGGGATAACTTTCCGCCGAAAGAAAAAAGAATGTAACGCCTTTCTCAAGGACTTGGATAGATGGACTCAGCTCACTTCTGTTTATTCCCTCTTCTCTCGTTTTCCCTGGCTTCCTTTTTTCGCTGGAAGCCGCACTGCGAGATCTCTGGTTTCCCATTTGGATTCTTTCGACTGAGCGGGCGGAAGCGGAGAGCGCGGGACGGGTAAAAAAACACCCTTCTCCCCAATGGAGTGAAGGGCGTTGCGGTGTACCGAAAACACGGGTTTTCACTTCTTCATAAATATCGAAGCCGTCGTTTATGGATTTTGGAGTATCATATACGAGTGTCCGCTGCTGTTGTGTCCCTCCGTCGCCAATATCTGGTACCCCATCTTCCCCAGGTACATCCGGTACCGGGCCCAGGCGCGAATGTGATTTTCAACGGTAATGGTTCCCGTGACGGCTCCCCACGTGCTCTGCGACCGCCGTACGCTCCAATATTGATCGTAGGTGGCCGTGCCCATCGGGCTGGGTTGATTGAATATCCGTCTTTTGTAAATATCGTAGAAGTACCCGTCGCTGAAGACGACGCCCACTCTGTAACCGAGCCTGGGCTTTTTGTCGCCCCACCAGTCCTCGACGATGCGATATTCCACCAGCGGGTTCGTCGTCCAGCCGTAGAGAGACAGATAGGCGTCGCCGTCCGGCAGGAAATTGCCGGAGTAGCTCTTCGCGGCGGTCGAACCCGGACTCCAACCCTTCCCGGCGATGAAAGCGCCGCAATTGCTCCACTGGATGTTGTAATTGTTCGGAAACCCGAACGTCATGTTGACCGTCCCCACACCGTCGGACCAAAACATGTAGAAGATGCCGCCGTCGTATCCGGTTCCGTTCGACCGCATTCGCGATCCGCCGGAATCCGTTACCGTTTCAGAGGGAGGGGCGCAGCTCGACGTCAGGGCAATCGTCGCCAGCAGAGCGGCGATCGCGATCCATGCCTTTTTCATTTTTTCCTCCTTTTTTAGAATGACGAATACCTTTATCAGATTACCTTTATACCATAAAATACAATGAGAAGCAATGATTGCCGCAAAGGATCTCCCGTGCGCACTTTTATGCTTGCCCTGTTGATCTTGTCCTCAAGCCCGCTTTTCCCGCAGGCAAAGGACGACGTGACTCGCCGTTTGCGAAAGACAACTCACGATTACTCGTCTACACGTTTGATCGGAAACAGGGGGCAACCATCATCCTGCCTTCGTTCCAGGTTTCCATGCCCCTCGCCTTCACTTTGTTCGATTTCGACGGTTAAAGGATTCACACCTATCGACAAATCGTAAGAAAAGAGGCAAAGAGCCCTTTACGTGAGGAGCCTTTCCACGGCGCCCGGGCTTCCTGTTTTTCCTGGTTTCCTAAGCTTCTCTTCTTTTCTCCCCCTCCGTGTCCTCTCCTCTTGAGAAGCCCGCCGCTCCATGCTAAACTCGGCTGGAACACATAGTGGTGGACGCGGCCGCCGGGAAAGGGTTCGTCACGCTGGATTTTTTGAACCTCGATTTCTTGAATAATTTCTTCAACCTCTGGATCATGCGGGAGGTGATCCGGCCGACCCTCGACGTGCTCATTCTCGCCTTCATCCTCTACCGCGGCTACCAGATCCTGCAGCAGACGAGGGCGATCCAGCTCATCAAGGGACTGCAGATCATCATCCTCATCTTCGTGACGGCGCTCGTGCTCCGCCTCAACACCCTCATCTGGCTCATGCAGACCTTTTTCCCGTGGGTGATCGTCGGCCTGGTCGTCATCTTCCAGCCCGAGCTCCGGAAAATCTTCACCCAGATCGGGCAGCGCAATTGGTTCCGGTTTTCGCGCTCCGTCAAGAAAACGCACCTGGAATCGATCATGAACTCGGTCGAGGTGCTCGCCATGCGCAAGACCGGGAGCATCATCGTCATCTGCCGCCAGGTCGGCCTGAAGAACGTCATCGAATCCGGCACGCTCCTGGACGCCGAGCTCTCCTCGAGCCTCATCCTCACCATTTTCAACACGGCCACGCCGCTCCACGACGGGGCCGTCGTCATCCGCGAGGACAGGATCGTGGCCGCCGGCTGCTTCCTGCCGCTGTCTGAGCAAAACGACATCAAGAAGAGCTTCGGCACGCGGCACCGGGCCGCCCTCGGGCTGGCCGAGGAATCGGACGCCGTGGTGGTGGTGGTCTCGGAGGAAACCGGCGCGATTTCGCTCGCCTTCGACGCCAAGCTCTATTACGACGTCACCCAGGAATTCGCCATGCGCCGGCTCGTCGAGCTTTTCGAGATCCGCGGGGAGGAAACGGAGAAGAGCAGTGAAGTTGAAGAATAGCCGGCTCGTCCATTATCTCCTTTCCAACTGGCACCAGAAGGTGATCGCCCTCGTCGCGAGCCTGTTTATTTACGTCTTCTACCGGATCGGCACGCAGAGCGAGCTCACCATTCCGCTCGAGGTGAAACGTCCGCCCGGCTACGAGCTTTCGCAGGAATGGCCGAAGCGCGTGACTCTCGTTTTCCGCGGCACCCGGGGCAATGAAAAATACTCGGACGCGGATTTCAAGGCCACGGCCGACCTGACGGGCTTCGTCGAGGGAGGAACGGTCAGGGCGGCGGTGAAGGTGGAAATCGTGAGCGACGCCGTCAAACGGAACCCTCCCGATTTCGATTACAGCCCCTCGGTGATCGAATTCGTCCTGGAGCGCGTCACCGAGAAATACGTCCCCATAGACGTCAAGGCGGGCGTCCGGGGCACGCTCCCGCCCGGCTATATGCTCGAGAGCCTGAAATGGTCGCCGCAGAACGTTCTGGTGCGCGGTCCGAAAAGCCGGGTGGACGCCGTGACCAAGGCGGCGATCCAGCCGATCGACCTGGCCGGCCGGCGCAGCCCGTTTTCGATTCCGACCAAGATCGTTCTCCCGAACGCCTTCGTCCGCGCCGTCACCGCCGACGACGTCGTCGTGACGGCGGTCATCAAGGGTGAGAAGACGCTCGAAAGCGTCGGCTGGACCTTGGTCGGTCTGCGCGCCGACCTGACGGCGCTCGCGCCGCCGAGAGGGACGATAGCATTGCAGGGGTCGACCAAGCTCATGGAAAACGCCGCGGCGGCGGGACTCACGCTGGCGGTCGATTGCCGCGAGATTACGGGGCCGGGCGTGTATACGCTCGCCGTGCCCCGGCCGGAGCTGCCCCCCGACCTGGCGGCCGAGGGCGCGGTGACGGGCTGGGAGCCGAAAGAGGTGAAACTGCAGATCGTGCCCAAAGGGAAGGACGGCCAGCATTGATTCGGGGAATCGGCCTGGACGTGGTCAACGTCGCCCGGCTCAGGCGCTGGCTGGACCGCCCGGGCCTGCTCGAAAGGTTTTTTCACGCGGACGAGCTCGCGCTCCTCGCCGGCAAGGGCGCGCAGGCCGTCCTCGGCCTCGCCGCGCGTTTCGCGGCTAAAGAGGCCTTCGGCAAGGCGCTCGGCACCGGGCTCAAGGGATTCACCTTGAGGGACATCCGCGTCACGAACGACGCGCTGGGCAAGCCGTCGCTCGGTCTTTCGGGAAGGGCCGAAAAGGAATTCATGCGGCGGGGCGGCGGGCGGATTTTCGTTTCGCTCACCCACGAGCACGACTACGCGCTCGCCATGGTCGTCATTGAGGAAAGGGAACCGCTGACGGCGCCGATGAAGGTCGAAGACGCCGCCGGGAAGGAAAGCGGGGAAAGCGAAGGAAAGAAACGGGGCTACGGAAGCGGGGCGAATCGAAAATGAAAACGAAGCGGGAAGAAAAGCTCAAGAAACTCACCTTCATCTCCACCAATCACACGCTCTGCCCGATCTGCTCGGAAAAGTTCTTCAAGGAGGAGCTCCTCACCGGCGGCGGCCGCCTCATCGCCGGGAAACTGACCGACGAGCTGCGGCGGCTGTACGAGCCCTCCGTCCGCTTCGGCGAGGTGAGCCCGCTCGTCTACCCGGTGACGGTCTGCCCCGCCTGCTATTTCGCGGCCCTCGGCGGCGATTTCGAGAAGGTCGAGCGGGAGGCCGCCGGCGCGATCGAGAAGCTCACCGCCTTCCGGCGGAAGAGCGCCGAGCTTCTTTTTCCCGACCTCGATTTCAAGCGCCCGCGGGCGCTCAAGGAGGGCGTGGCGAGCTGCTACCTCGCCATGACCTGTTACGAGCATTTCAAGCCGCATTTCATGCCGACGGTCAAGCGCGGCATCCTTTCGCTCCGCGCCGCCTGGCTTCTCTCCGACCTGCACCGCAAGGACCCGGACGCCAATTTCGACTACGCCGCCAAAATCTTCTACCGCAAGGCGCTTTTCTTCTACCGCCTCGCGCTCGAGCGCGACCAGAAAGGCGAAGAAGCCCTGCACACGAAGGCCAACTTCGGCCCGGACACGGACAAGAACTACGGCTATGACGGGGTGCTCTACATCTCGGGGTACCTCGAATACCTCTACGGCGATAAAAAGGACCTGGCTCGGCGGCTGAAGACCCTGCAGTACGTGAAGAGGCTTTTCGGCAAGATTTTCGGCCTCGGCAAATCGTCCAAGAACAAGCCCTCGCCCATCCTCGAGAAGGCGAGGGACATCTACACCAAGATCGGCGAGGAGGCGGCCCGCCTGTCGGGCGGCGCCGCCGAAGAGAATGGCGAGGATTAAGCTCCTCCTCGCCTACGAGGGAACGCGTTTCGCGGGCTGGCAGACGCAGGCCGCGGAGCGCACCGTGCAGGGAGAGCTCGAGGCGGCCCTGGAGAAGATCATCGGGCGCCCGACGTCCGTCACCGGCGCGGGCCGGACGGACGCGGGCGTGCACGCCACCGGCCAGACGGCGCACTTCGACGTCGACGGCCCGCGCGTCCCGCCGGAACGCTGGACCGACGCCCTCAATGGCAACCTGCCGCACGACGTGCGCGTGCTCAAAAGCGAGCCGGCCCCGCCCGGGTTCCACGCGCGCTACTCGGCGGTGCTCCGGGTCTACCGATACTACCTGTACGCGGCGCCCGTCGGCTTCCCGCATCTCCGCCGCTTCGCCTGGCGGATCAGGCGGCCGCTCGACCTGCGGGCGCTGAACCGCTTCGCCGCCCTGATCGCCGGCGAGCACGATTTCACGAGCTTCGCCGCGGCCGCCGACCCGACCGAGTCGAAAGTGCGCACGGTCGCCACGAGCTGTTTTTCGCGGCGCGGGGATTTCATCGTCTACCACGTCGCCGCGCCGTCCTTCCTCTGGCGCATGGTGCGCACCATCGTGGGCACGATCGTGGACGGCGCCCTCTGCGGCCGGAGCGAGGATGAGTTCCGCGCGATCTTCGCGGCCCGCGACCGCTCGGCCGCCGGCCCCACCGCTCCGGCCAGGGGGCTCTTTCTGGAGGAGGTTCACTACGAGTGAGGCTTCAGCTGAGGAGGACACGGAGAACGCGGAGAGGACGGAGAACACGGAGGGGAGAAGGGGGAGAGCTGAGGAAGCCAAGAAAAAAGGAATCCAGGAAAAGAGAGAAGAGAGATGAAAGAAAAGCTTTGGTTGAGTGCAGGTACATATGGATGGCTTAAGCCATGTTTTTCGCTAATATTTTTTGTAATCTTTTTTCTTCCTCCGTGTTCTCCTTTTCCCTCCGTGGTCTCCGTGTCCTTCCGACGGGAAGTGAGGCAATAAAAAGATGAGCGATTTATCCGACAAATCCCGCCAATATTACGACCTCCTCAACCTCTACGGCGATTACGTGCGCACGGGGTTTCGGACATCGCACGCGGCGGCCGTTTTGAAAAAGCCCGACGATACGGCGGCGCGGCGGGGAGGGCTCGAGAAGCTCGGGGCCGAGGTGCGCGCCTGCACGCGCTGCGACCTCTGCCACAACCGGCTCAAGGCCGTGCCGGGCGAGGGCGTGCTCGATCCGCTCGTCATGGTGGTGGGCGAGGCGCCCGGCGCGGACGAGGACGAATCCGGCCGGCCCTTCGTGGGCGCGGCCGGGCAATACCTCGACAAGTGGCTCCAGGCGGTTCACGTGAGCCGCCGGACGAACGGCTACATCGCCAACGTGGTCAAGTGCCGGCCGCCGCAGAACCGCGATCCCCGGCCCGAGGAGACGGCCGCCTGTCTCCCGTACCTCAAGCGCCAGGTCGAGCTCCTGCGGCCCGGCTTCATCCTGGCCGTCGGCCGCGTGGCCGCCCAGGTCCTCCTGCGCGAGGAGCGCGGCATCGGCGCCCTGCGCGGCGGCACGTATCGCTTCCAGGACGTCCCCCTCGTGCCCACCTATCATCCGAGCGCCGTGCTCCGCGACCAGTCCCTGCGGGCGAAGGTCTGGGACGACCTCAAGCGTCTGAAATCGTTGTTCGACCATGCCTGACTACTGCGACGTCGTCTTCAACCTGCCCCTCGACCGGTCGTTCGTCTACGAGTGCACGGGGTTTCCCGCCTGCGCCGCCGGCAAGCGCGTGCGCGCGCCGTTCCGGGGACGGGCGCTCACCGGCTTCGTGGTCGGGATGAGGGACGCGGCCCCGGAAGGGGGCTTCGCGATCAAGCCGATCGACCGCGTCGTCGACGACGAGCCGGTCTTCGGGGAGCGGACCATGGAGCTCGCCTCCTGGCTCTCCGGCCTCTACCTCTGCGGCCCGGGCGAGGCCCTCGCCCTGATGGTGCCGGGCGGCAAGCGGGAGGTGGAGACCGAGGGGGCGATCACGTTCCACGACTCGGACGAGTTCAAGGTCGAGGCGCTCACCGCCGCCCAGGAGGAGGCCCTGGCGAAGATCCGCGCGACGACCTCGCCCTATTTCTACCTGTACGGGGTGACCGGCTCGGGCAAAACGCTCGTTTTTCTGCACGCCGCGAAGGAGATTTTCGAAAAGGGCAGGGGCGTCATCTATCTCGTGCCGGAGATCGCGCTGACGCACCAGGTGATCGCCGCGTTCCGGCAGGTGTTCGGGAAGGAGACCGCGGACCGCGAGCTGGCCGTGCTCCACTCCGGGCTCACCGCCTCGCAGCGGCTCACCGAGTGGCGGCGCGTGCTTTCGGGAAAGGCCCGCCTGGTGGTGGGCGTGCGGAGCGCCGTGTTCGCGCCGCTGCCCGATCTCGGGCTCATCGTCCTCGACGAGGAGCACGAGTCCACCTACAAGGCCGGGGCCACGCCGCGCTACCACGCGCGCCAGGCCGCCATGCACCGGGTGCGGAACGAGGGCGGGCTGCTGCTCATGGGAAGCGCCACGCCGTCCCTGGAAGCCTGGCACGGCATGCGGACGGGGAGCCTCCAGCGCGCCTCGCTGCCGGACCGGGCCACCGGTGCCGCCCTGCCCAAGGTCGAGGTGATCGCCCTCAAGCCGGACGAAGGGCCGATCTCGCGCCGGCTGGCCGCCGAGATCGAGGCGGTGAAGGGCCGCGGCCGGCAGACCATCCTCTTCCTGAACCGCCGCGGCTTCAGCCATTTTTTCGTGTGCCGCTCCTGCGGCTTCGAGCTCAAGTGTAAACGCTGCTCGGTGGCGCTCACCTATCACAAGGCGCGCGGCCTCCTCGTCTGCCACTACTGCGGCTTCAAGACCGCGCCCGTCACGGTCTGCCCGGAGTGCGGCTCGCTCGACGTGGGCTACCTCGGCTTCGGCACCGAGCGGGTCGAGGAGGAGCTCGTCCGGCGCTTCCCCTCGCTCTCCGTCGCCCGGCTCGACGCGGACACGGCGCGGGGGAAAAGGTCGATGGGCGAAACCCTGGCCGACTTCAAGGAGGGCAGGATCGACGTCCTCCTCGGCACCCAGATGGTGGCCAAGGGGCTCAACGTGCGCAGGTTGTCGCTCGTGGGCGTGGTGCTCGCGGACACGAGCCTCATGCTGCCGGACTTTCGCGCCGCCGAGCGCACCTTCAACCTCATCGTACAGGTGGGCGGCCGGGCGGGGCGCTTCGACCGCGACGGGAAGGTGCTGATCCAAACCTACCGCGCCTCCCACGACGCGGTGGCCTGCGCCGCGCGCTTCGCGGTTGAGGAATATTACGAGCGCGAGCTCGAGGTGCGCCGCGAGCTCGGCTTTCCGCCCTTCACGCGCCTCGTGCGCCTCGTCTTCCGCGGCCGGGAGCGGGACACGGCCGAGCGGGCGGCGGACGACACCGCCGCCCGCTGCCGCGCGGCCCTCGCGTCCGGGGACCGGGAAGGGACGGAGGTCCTCGGCCCGGCCGAGTGTCCGCTGGGAAAGATCGCGCACAACTACCGCTTCCAGCTCATCCTGCGCGGCAACGACTCGGGTATCCTGCGCCGCGCGGTCAGGGACGCCCTGGCCGGGGCCGCTCCGCCGGCCGGGGTGTACGTGGAGGTGGACGTCGATCCGCAATCGCTTTTGTGAGCCTTTCTTAGTGCCCCCAAGATTGCGACGGCACGGGAACGGCTCAGGCGGCGCGGGGAAGCGACCGGGACCGCCTGGGACGGCACGTCAGGTAC
>CAZKOS010000015.1:0-6963 GCA_964554445.1 uncultured Spirochaetaceae bacterium
AGTCGAAGCGAACCTGCGAGCTCACATGTGCCACATGTCGATACGCATCTGCTCGCGGAGCTTTGAGGAGCAGACATTGAAGATGGTAATTGCATGATTCAAATCGATGAAGAAATTCACCTCGAAGAATACAATCCAAAATGGAAAGAATATTATAAAAATGAAAAGTCCAGATTACTGAAGACAATCGGCCGCTCTATTATAAAAATAGAACAACAATCTCCTGATTCGGAATTACCTGATAAAAAATGAAGACATAAGGACGATATACTCTCTCTTGAAGAAAGAAATAGTGTCCGGAGGCAACAAAACGCTGCTCAAATATTCGAGACAAAAAGAAAACTTCATGTCTGCGCTTTTGGCTGACGCAAAAAAGAGAGAAAATTCAAGTTTGTCACGGAGTTGAACTTATACTCAATAGCAAAGGGTTTTCTATTTCCGGAACCGACGTTATACACTATCTTGTTATGGTATAAGGAAATAGAAAACCATTATAATCGGAAATGCTGAAAAGCATTTGCTTTTCAGCATATAACCGCGTGCATCGTTTGTCCCCGCTGCTTCGGCTGAACCGGATAGTTGAGTTACTTCCGTATCGGCTGCGCCAATGAAAATCCGTTTAGGATTTTCATTGGTCCTCGTCGTCTTCCTTTTCTTCGCCGTCGCCGTCTTCGTCCGCGTCGAAGTCGTCGCCGCCCAACTCTTCGTCGTCATCGAAATCGTCGTCAAAATCGTCGTCCTCGTAATCGTCGGCCGGGTCGTCGTCGAGGTCCGTTTCGTCGACCGGATTTTCTTCCGCCATGACTTCCTTCTTCTTTTTCCCACCGGCCTTCTTCTTTTTCTCGGCTTCGGGGGGGGTGAGCGCTTCGAGGAGCAGATCGAGCTTCCGGCTGATGTCGTGCATCTGCCTTTCCAGGCCTTTGAGGTCGGGTTGGCGCTCTCCGCTTTGGCGGAAATCGCCGCCTTTCCGAAAGCCGCGGTCTTCTTTACGGAACGAGGGACGGCCGCGGTCCTTGCCGCCGAAGCGCTTCGGACCGGAATCGCTTTCGCCCTTGAAGCATTGTTTGCAGAGCACGGGACGGCTGCCCGTCGGCTTGAAGGGCACCACGCAGGGCCGGCCGCACTGGTCGCAGACGGCCTCGAACACGGCCCGTTCTTCCCGGTCCCAGCCGCCGGAGAACCCGCGGTTGCCTTTCTCGCGGCCCGGCTTGAACCCGCCGAAATTACCCCCGCCTTTGTGCTTGTTGGAAAATTTATCGTGCTTTGGTTTGAACATAGGATGGGGAATATACTCCCTTTCCGGGAAATAAGCAAGGGCTCCCGCCCCCGCGAACAAGGAAAAAGCGGATCAGGAGTCCAGGAAGAATGGAAGCCGGGAACAGAGGGGAAAGGGGGGAGGGAAGAGAACCGCGGATGGGACGCGGATAGGAAATAATGATGGGGTACGAAACGGCTTTTTCTTGAAAAAAAAATGAGTGATTTGACCCTCTCTGACGGTATTAATGGTGAACCCGTGATAAAAGCCGGATTTGTCGAGGTTGGTGCCATTCCGCGCATTGGATCCTTCGGCGGTGTGACAGCAGGAGCCGATCCATCCGGATGAAGCGGGGAGTACATGAAGGAGGACGATATGGCAAAAATATTCGTCATTGTTATGGTGATGGTCGCAGTGTTCGCGGCCTGCCAACCAGCGGGCGCGGGGAACGTCGAGATCACACCGCCCGAATCGGTATCCGGCGCGGTCACGGTGTTGGCCGGACCCCTCGATCCCCTCGGCACGACGGACGCCGTCGGGACCTCGGCCCGTTTTTTCTATCCGAGCGGAATCGCCGGTGACGGGACTTTTTTATACGTCTGCGACACCAATAACAGCACCATTCGCCGGGTGAGGATCGATTCGCGGGAGGTGACCACCATCGCCGGCGCGGCGGGGTCCGCCGGCTCAGCCGACGGGACGGGGAGCGCCGCGCGGTTCGACCACCCGAGCTCTCTCGCCTGCGACGGTTCGAATCTCTACATCGCCGACACGTACAACCACACCATTCGCCGCCTCGCGCTCGCAAGCGCAGCGGTGACCACGATCGCGGGGACCGCGGGTCAAAGCGGCGCGATCGATGCGATCGGGTCGGGCGCCCGCTTCAAATATCCCTGCGGATTGGCGTGCGGTGAAGATTGCCTTTACATCAGCGACACGTACAACCATACCATCCGCCGGCTGGACCTTGCGACCGGCGCGGTAAGCACCCTGGCGGGAACGGCCGGCACTCCCGGCAGCGGCGACGGAACGGCATCATCCGGGTTTTCGTATCCCGCAGGTCTGACGCTCGCCGGCGCGGCACTCTATATAAGCGATACCTACAATCAAACCGTCCGCCGGCTTGCCTTGTCGACCGGCGAGGTGACGACCGTGGCCGGGCAAGCCGGCGCGGCCGGGGTCATGGACGGTTCCGCCTCGTCCGCGCGTTTCAGCCTGCCGGCGGGCATCGCCTCGGACGGTTCGTATCTCTATGTGACGGGCCGGGGTTCGAACCTCATCCGCCGGGTGTCGATCGCGACGGGCGCGGTGAGCACGCTGGCCGGGTACGCCCTGCATTATCAGCGGGGTTCGGCCGACGGGCCCGGCGGTTCCGCCCGTTTCTGCATGCCGGAAGACATCGTCTGCGTCGGCGCGCAGCTCTACGTCTGCGACTCCTACAATAATTCGATACGAAGGGTCGACGCCGTCGATGGGACCACGGAAACGTTCGCCGGTTTCCGCGAGCCGAGCGGGTCGAACGAAGGCGCGGCGGGCGCGGAGGCGCGCTTCAATCACGCCTACGGGATTACGGCCGATGATTGGAATCTCTTCGTCTGCGACTCGGAGAATCACGTGATCAAGCGCGTGGACCCCTCGTCCGGAACGGTCTCCCAAATCGCGGGCGCGGCCGGGGAGACGGGCTCGACGGACGGCTTTGCGGACGCCGCGAGATTTTCTACGCCGGTGGGCGTCCACTACGCCGGCTCAACGCTTTTTGTCTGCGACATGAACAACAATGAGATCAGGCTCATGAATACGTTCGGCAGCCCGCGATCGGTGAACACGCTGGCCGGACAGGCATATACGTGGGGATCTGCGGATGGGAAGGGCGCCGACGCCCTGTTCTATTCGCCCACTTACGCCGTTTATTTCGAAAGCGGCGTCTCCGGCGAAAGCGCCCTGTATGTCACGGATACCTATAATCACACAATCAGGAAAATAGTCGTTCCGACGAAAACCGTGACCACCCCGTTCGGTCAGGCGGGCGTTCCGGGAGCGCAGGACGGCGTCGGAACGGCCGCGTTGTTCAATCACCCGCGCGGGATAGCGTACGCGGGAAGATGGCTCTTCGTCGCAGACGGCGCAAGCTCCACCATCAGGAAGATCGATCTTCACACCGGTGAAGTGACGACCTTCGCCGGCGCGGCGGGGTTGCCGGGCGCTGACGACGGAATCGGAACGAACGCCCGCTTCAACTCGCCGTACGGCCTTTTTTGCAGCGACGGGATATTGTACATCTGCGACACGGGGAACAACACGATCAGAAAAGCGGACATCACCACCGGTGCGGTCGCGACGCTGGCCGGCGTCGCCGGTCGGCCCGGCTGCGCCACGGGAACGGGCGCCGAGGCCAGATTCAATGCGCCCTTCGCCATCACCGGAATCGGCGATTATCTTTACGTCTGCGACACGCATAATTACCGGATCGTGAAGATCAGGAAATAGCGTCGCCTTCTCATCGAATACGAATCATCCCAACTCTCGCCGCCGGAAATATTCCGGCGGTTTTTATTATACTGACGCTCATCCGCAGGTTGAATTTTCCCCGGCCTGCCCGGTGCGCCGGGGGAGGGGAGGGAACCGCTGATAGGACGCGGAGAGGACGCGAATAAGGGAATAAGGACGAAGGAAAATAACGGGGGACGAAAGGACAATTCTCTTGGCTGATTGCAAACAAATAGCGCGATCAGCTTGTTTCTATATTATTCGAATAAACCGCGAAGTATCGGGCGGAAGGCCGGGTCTTCCAGCAGATCCGTATTATCGGTAAAAACATCGATGCCGCCGATGGGGCTCCGTTTGAGGAGGTCCGTGATCTGCGGGTCGGTGATTTTTCCTAGCAGGGCGGACTTGAATTTATCGCCATTGATGACCCTGAACGGTCGGCCCCAAAAAGGCGATACCTTCTCCGGAAGCGGTCCGGTCAGCGCGAGGCGGTTGTGCATTCGGGCCAAAACCGAGTAAGCGCGGGCGAGATGCTTTTCGCGCTCCCGCCAGGACGCCGCGTGCAGCGTCTTCTGCAGCGCCGGCCCGAGATTTTGGGCGCACTTCAGTCGGGCGAACGCCGTGCCGAGCCATTTGGCGTACGGTGGAAATTCTTTTTCCATGATGAACGCGAGCCGCATCGCGTCGCGCGCCAACCGTGAACCGATGAGGGCGGAGCCGATTTCGTCGTCGGCGGCGCCCGCCCGTCCCATGAGATGTTCTTCCTGCCCGATCCTGGCCCAAAGCGACGCCAATACGAACAACCAGACGTCATGCGGGTACCAGGCCAGCCGCCGACGCACGGTCTCCAGGCCGAGGTCGTCGTGAAAGACCCGGCCCGCCGCGAGGGAGCGGAGCTTTTGCTGCGGCAGGGTGAGCCAGTCGCCGGAAGACAGCTCCCGGTTGACGTCGATGTTCAGGTACTCTTCGAAGAATCCGTCGACGGTGAAAGTCTCGACGCGATGGTTGACCGGACCGGACGGGACGGGGCGCATGAACATGGCGCCGTTGTCGTTCGGATCGGGCGACGAGAAATTCGTCGGATACCCGAGGAACGAAACCGGCAGCCTGTCGCCGAGCAGGGCGCGTATTTCGTCTTTCCTCGAGCGCCAATCCCCGGGACGCAGGAAAAGCATCACCCGGGGGCCCCAGTGGTGGTCGGTGGACATTTCGTCGTCGAATCCCAGCACTTCGGAACCGGGCCCGATGAGGGCGGCGGAATAGCCCAAGCCGGGAAAGCCCGCGTCCAGAATCGGTTTGACGGCTTCCCGGTAGAAGCGCTCGGCGAGCTCGAGGCCGTGAATGAAGGCGGATTTCGATTTTTTTCTCATAATATACCGGGTTGTGTTGCTTTGCTCTTAGCCGGGGTTCTCGTTTGTTTTTCTTCCTTTTTTTCCTGGTTTCCTAAGCTTCTTTCTTCCCTTCTTCATCTGTGTTATCTGATGTTCTTATCCGTGTCATCTGTGGTTCCCTTCCTCTCCCCTTTGTGTGCGGAGCCTGCCCCGAGCCCTTCGACTTCGCTCGGGATAAACTCCGTCGAGGGGTGTCCTTCGTGGTGCATTACAAGGCCCTTGAACTAGAGGAGTCTCCCGGTCTTGCGGTTGAGCTTGGCCAGGCGCTGGGCGAGGAGGCGGGCGAGGAAGATGCTGTAATGGGGGTGGGTGCGCATGGCGGTGAGGAAGTCCTTCTTGGCGAGGGCGAGGAGGACGCTCTTGCCGGAGGAGCGCACCGTGGCCGTGCGCCGGTTGCCGGTCAGGAACGACATCTCGCCGACGAAAAAGTCCTCGCGCGTGAGCGACGAGAGCTTTTTCCCCTCGGCGAATATGTCCAGCCGGCCCGAGACGATGTAGTAGAGCGCGTCCGACTCATCGTTCTCGCGGAACACGACCTGCTTGTCGCGGAACACGAGCCGGCGGCGGTCTCTGGCGGAGCCGCGCGGACCGAACAGAACGGGCGCCGCGTCCGTCTTGTCCGGGGCGTGGGTGAAGGCGAAGCTGACCTTGTTGCCTTTCTTGTTGTAGCGCAGGTCGTCGACGTAGTGGGAGGCGAGGGCGATGCCGCGGCCGTGCAGGTCGAGGTCGGCCACGCTCTTCGCCCGCGTGGTTTTTCCCTTCCGCTTTTTCCAATCGAACCCGCTCCCCTGGTCGGCGATGGAGAAGACCGAACGCGCGGGCTCGACGGTGTACTGGAAAACGACCTTGCGGGCGCGGGTTTTCGGATTCCGGTTTTTTTCCCGGATGAGATCGAAGATGTTCCTGTGCTCGGCCAGCCAGGCGCTTTTTTCTTCATACCCGATGGCGCAGTTGCCGTGCTCGACGGCGTTGAACAGCAATTCCTGGAGGGCGAGCTTGAGACGTTCCCCGCCTTCCCGGTCGACGAACCCGGCGTTGGCCAGGTAATTGGGGATGAGGTTCGCGTAAACGGCGAGGTCGAAGGGATCGTTGTCGATCACGAACGAGCCCGAAAATTCGGTCAGGAGGCCCTGCTGGAGATGCCGCTGGAACAGAAACTGCCGGTTTCTCCGGAGGATGCGCAGGAGGCGGGGAAAAAAACGGTCGAACTCGTGGAGGGGAATGAGCGCCACCAGGTTGGTGCCCTTGAGAAGACCGGCCACGGTTTCTTCTTCATCGGCCCGGCACAGGCCGATGATCCCGCCGTAATGCAGCCACGGATCGGCCTTGATGTCGGCGAGGCACTCGTAGACCTCGAGTCCCGCTTCGGCGAAGTTGTATATGCAGACGTCGGGAAGCTCGAAGTTGATGAACTCCATGAAGCGCGCCTTGTCCGGGTAAATGGACAACTCGAGCTTGTTCTTTTGGTGGTGGAACTCCAGCTTCTCCGAGACGGCCGGATCGGTGGTCAGGGCGGCGATCACGAGGGGACGTTTCATCGGGTCCGATTATACATGTTTTTCCACGAAATTGATACCCATGTCGAAGGCGAAGCGTTCCACCGCCCCCTTTGGGGAGGGAAAGCTTTCGGCCGAATCGGCTGAGGCTGACGCCGCCGAAAAAAAGGGGGACGTTTCGTCCCCCCGATGTTCTTCAGTGCGATGCAAATGTTAATCGTTCGCGTGTGACTTTTTATAAGCGTCGTCGACCATCCACGCACATTGTTCCGGGGTGATTGTCCCGGCGAAAATGCCGTACGTTCCTTCGTGAATGGTTTGTCCGACGCTGGTG
>CAZKOS010000015.1:7063-12800 GCA_964554445.1 uncultured Spirochaetaceae bacterium
CGACGCTGGTGACGTATTTCAGGAACTCGACAGCCTCATCCGGGGCGTCTTTGCCCAGGACGAGCCCGTTCCCGCCGCCCATGCAATCGGTGAGCGCGCCGGCGCCGTTTTCCACCGCCGGGAAGTTCGCAAAGCCCAGCTTGTCGCCGAGGCCTTTATTGTCCTCTGAGTAGCCGGCACTGACGGCCGGAGACCACTGACCCATCAGGATCATAGCGGCTTGGCCGGTCCCCATGAGGGTTTCCGAAACGACGTAACCGTCGGACAGGAAACCCTTCTGGAACGGCTCCCCGGCGACGAGCTGTTTCAGCATCTCCCCGGCTTTCACCCAGGGTTCGTCGGCAAAGGACCCTTCCCCCGAATAGGCCTTGTCAAAGGCGGCCCTGCCGCCGATGCGCATCGCCAGGTACACCCACCAGAAATGGCCGGGCCACTTGTCGCCTTCACCCAGCGCGATGGGGGTGATGCCGGCGGCCTTCAGTTTCTTTACCAACTCTAGAAACCCGTTCCAAGTTACCGGAAAGGAAGAATAGCCGACCTTTTTCAGGAGGTCTTTATTGTACCAGAAGCCGACGGAGCCGATATCGTACGGCAGGCCGTAGATTTTTCCTTTGTAACTGCACATGTCCACTGCGCTGACTGTGGTGGGCCAGGTCTTGTACTCTGTGGTGATGTCCCGGAGCAGACCTGCTTTGGCATAGGGAATCATGAGATCACCGCCCCAATTGATGAAGATATCCGGGGGAGTACCGGCCTGCATCATATCGGCCACCTTATTCCTGAAAACCTCGTTTTCCAGCACGGTGATATTGAATGTGACGTTCGGATGCAATTGCGCAAAATCGTCGCAGATGCCCTTCCACATTGCCTGATAATCATCCTTGTAAGCCAGGTGCCAGAAATTGATGGTTACCGGTTTCGTGTCTTGGGCGGAGCAGGGCGACAGGATCAAGAACGAAAAAATAGTCAGGCATGTTAAAAAAACGCGTTCTCTTGGGAACATAAAATCCTCCGTCAACTTTAGCCATCGCTTGAATCAACTTGAGATCAGTTTATACCTGATTGAAACCTTTCTCCACATCAAGGCAATGCAAACCAATGGTCAATAATGAAAATGTCTGATCCCTCAAGCGACAGACTCCGGTCCCTCGAGCGACCGCGGCTTGTCGCTTAAGGGACAAAGACTTGTCCCTCAAGCGACCGAGATTCGTCCCTTGAGGGATCAAACAATGTGAGTGTTAGGTTTCATATTATATTCAGGCTGTCGTGGAAAACGCAAGCGTTGTTTCCATACATAACCAGGCTTAAGTGTTCTTCCTCGCGTACTCTATTCCCCTCTCAAACATCAAAAGCCCGGCGGCTCTCTCGGGGAGGGAGCGCGTCCAGCGGGGATGGTTGTAGGGCGTAAGAAAGGCCTCCGGGTGGGGCATGAGGCCGAAGACGCGGCCCGTCTTGTCGCAGATGCCGGCGATGTCGCGGAGCGAGCCGTTCGGGTTTTCGGGATAGCGGGCGGGACCGCCGTTCGCGCTTTTATAGGTGAGGGCGACGAGGCGGCCGTCGACGAGCGCGTTTTCCACGTTCACGTCACGCGCCACGAACTTGCCCTCGCCGTGGCGCACCGGGAGCTCGATCGGCGGAAGCCCGACGGTCCAGACGCAGCGCGTGCCGGGGAAAGAATCGAGCCGTACCCAGCGGTCCTCGAACACACCCGAGTCATTGTGGATGAGCGAGACGTCCTGCGCCCAATCGCCCTCCAAATTGGGAAGGATTCCCATCTTGACGAGCATCTGGAAGCCGTTGCAGATGCCGATGACGAGCTTGCCCGCTTGCACGAACGCGTCGATCCGCCCGCGCAGGTGCTGCTTGCAGAGCGAGGCGAAGACCTTGCCCGAGCCCAGGTGGTCGCCGAAGGAGAAGCCGCCGGGAAAGGCGAGGATCGCGAACGCGTCCAGGGCGGCGGGGTTCTCGATCAGGTCGCTCAAGTGGACGCGCTCAGGGAGGCCCCCGGTGCGGCGGAAGGCCTCCGCCAATTCCAGGTCGGCGTTGACGCCGAAGCCCGTGAGGACGCAGACGCGGACTTTTTTCACGCCAGCCTTCCTTTCCAGGCCGTGAACGCCTCCTCGAGGCCGAGCGAGAGGATCGGTTCGTTCCGCAAGCGGGCAGCCAGCCTTTTCTCTTCGGTGACAATGCCCAGGAAGCCGGCCGGCAGATTTTTGAAGAGCGATTGAAAGCGGCGGGCGTTCGCCGGGGAAACGGTGACGACGAAGCGGGACGGGGACTCGGAGAAGAGCATCCCGGTCGCCTCGGCGGAGGGATTCGTCGCGTCAAGCCGTCCGGTGCGCGGCGCATCGTCGAGGGAAATCGAGAAGCCGAGCCGTCCGCCGATGGCCGATTCAACGAGCGCGACCGCGAGCCCTCCCTCGGCGCAGTCGTGGCAGGAGCGGATCAATCCTCGGCGGATGGCGCGGGCCAGGACCCGGTAGAGTTTCATCGCCCGTTCGAAATTCACCTTCGGGCATCCGGGATACGCGCTGCCGGTTTCCAGCTCCAGGATCGATCCGCCGAGCTCGTCTCCGGTCTCTCCCAGGACGAAGACGAGGTCGCCCGGGGCCTTGAAGTCCGTGGTCTGCGCCAGCCGCACATCGGGGACGATCCCGACCAACGATACGAGAAGCGTGGGCTTGATGGAGATCTTGCGCGCCGGCCTGCCGTTGCCGGCCGCGACGAAGGCGTCGTTCTTCATTGAATCCTTGCCTGAGATAAGCGGCAGGCCGTAGGCGAGGCAGGCGTCCCGCAGTCCCTGTCCGGCGCGCACGAGCTGGGCGAGCTTGTGCTCGCCGTCCGGGTTGGCCGGCGCGGCGACGGGATCGGGCCAGCAGAAGTTGTCGAGCGCGGCCGCGTACTCCGGGTCTCCGCCGAGCGCGACGTGCGCCCGGAAGGCCTCGTCCACCGCGTGGGCCGCCATGTCGTAGGCGTCGAAGGGGGAGAGGCGGGGGGCGATGCCGTGGGTCACCGTGAAGCCGCGCCAGGAATCGAAAACCGGCTTGTAGACCGCGCCGTCCGAGTGGCCGTCGGCCTCGAGGCCCGCGAAGGGCTTGACGACGGAGCAGCCGCGCACCTCGTGGTCGTACTGGCGCACCAGGTTTTCGCGCGAGCAGACGTTCGGGTTGGCGAGCACGTTCAAGAGCAGCGCCTCGTTCGATTCGTACTTCTGTTTCGCGGCCGCGCGGCGGAGCGGCTTCCATTCGGCCTTGAGCTTCATGACCGGCAGGCCGTCGTGCAGGAACTCCATGTCGAGGAGGCCGACGGTTTTTCCGGAGTGGCGGATGCGGATGAAGCCGGAATCGGTGAACGTCCCGACCACCGTCGCCTCCACCGACCGCTTTTCAGCCAGGGCGAGGAAGGCGTCGGCGTCCTTCGGGTTGACGGCCACGCTCATTCTCTCCTGCGATTCCGAAACGAGGATCTCCCACGGCGCCAGGCCCCGGTACTTGAGCGGGCAGCGGTCGAGCTCGATCTCGACGCCGCCCGAGCGCTTGGCGAGCTCGCCCAGGGAGGATGACAGGCCGCCCGCGCCGTTGTCGGTCAGGCCCTTGAAGAGCGTCAGGCCGCGCGCCTCTTCGAGGAAGTCCCACATCTTCTTCTGGGTGATGGGGTCGCCGATCTGGACGGCCGAGGTGGGCGACGTTTCGTCCAAGGCGAGCGAGGAGAAGGTGGCGCCGTGGATGCCGTCCTTGCCGATCCTGCCCCCGACCATCACGGCCAGGTCGCCCGGCCGCACGATTTTGACCCAGCTCTTCTCGCCGCCGATGAAGGCGGGAAGAAGACCGCCGGTGCCGCAGAACACGAGCGGCTTTCCCATGTAGTCGGGGTCGAAGAGGAAGGCGCCGGCCACCACCGGAATGCCGGACTGGTTGCCGCCGTCGATGATGCCGCGGTGCACGCCTTCCATGACCCGGCGCGGGTGGAGAAGGCCGGGCGGCACCTCGTTCTCGCTCGTGGCCGGGTCGGCGAAGCAGAGGACGTTGGTGTTGAAGATCGGCGTCGCCATGCGGCCGGTGGCGAGCACGTCGCGGTTCACCCCGACGATGCCGGTGATCGCGCCCCCGTAGGGATCGAGCGCGGAGGGGCTGTTGTGCGTTTCCACCTTGAAGCAGAGGGCGTGCTTCCGGTCGAAGCGGATGACGCCCGAATCGTCCTCGAAAACGGAGAGCAGGTATTTCTTCCGCCGGGCGACGAGGTCGGTGGTTTTTTTGACGAAGGTTTTGAAGACCGAGACGATTTTCTCCGATCGTTCCCCTTCACGATATTCGATCTCGGCGTTGAAGATCTTGTGCTTGCAGTGCTCGGACCAGGTCTGGGCGATCATCTCGATCTCCACGTCCGTAATCCTTCCGGAGAGGCCGTCTTGCCGGCGGGCCGCGAGAAACGCCTCATCCCGGAAATGGTCCTTGACGGTGCGCATTTCCTCGAGGCTCAAGGCGAGGAGTTTTTCGCGGGAAAAGGCGGCGAGCGCCTCGTCGTCGAGGGAGGCGAAGTCGAACTCGCGCACCGTCACCTCGCTCGGGCTCACCGCGTCGGGGGAGACGGCGGGCGGCCGAATTCCGGAGTCCCACTCGTCCCGGGTGATGATGAGGGCGGTTTCGATGAGCGGGTTGTAGAGCGAAGAGAAAATCCGCTCCCGGTCGGCGGCCGCGAGTTCGCCGCAGGTAAAGAGGTACTGGCGCGCGCTGCGCACGCGGGTCTCCGGCGCGACCGCGTCGGGGCGCCTGAGGCGCAGCGCTTCCTTGGCCGTGATCGCCACCGGGTCGGTGACGCCGGCCCGGTAGGCAATCTCCACCAGGTAGCGCCAGCCGGCGCCGCCGGCCGCGTCCGCCGCCGGGCGGTCCAGGCGGTAATCCTGCGCCACCCGGTCGACGAACACTTCTTCGATGTCCGCAGGCGTAAGACCGGCTCCCGCACCACGATCCGCAACAGACACTTCTTCGATGTCCGCAGGCGTAAGACCGGCTCCCGCACCACGATCCGCAACAGACACTTCTTCGATATCCGCGGGCGTGAGACCGGCTTTCGCACCACTATCCGCGACAGACACTTCTTCGATGTCCGCGGGCGTAAGACCGGCTCCCGCACCACGATCCGCAACAGACACTTCTTCGACGTCCGCAGGCGTAAGACCGGCTCCCGGACTACTATCCGCGACGGCCACTTCCTCGGTGTTCCCGGGACCGATGCCGGTCGTCCCTTCGATGAGGTACACGTCGACGAGGGCGCAGCGCTCGATGGAGGCGCCGAAATTTTTGCCGATCGAGGCGGCCAGCCTTGCGGTGCGGCCGTCGGGAAACGAGGGCCGGTAGAATAATTCAATTCTCATAGCGGTGATTTTATAATAACACAATCCGGCGGGCTGGCAAAGGGGGGGGAAGAGGGAACCACTGATAACACTGATAAGAAGAGATTACACTGATGAGAAAGGAGGAAAAGATCAAGGAGGAGTGAACGTACAGTCCGGATTAGGGCGTTCACGAATACAGAAAATAATCGAAAGGTTTTTGCAGATAGATTTTGTCGAATTGTACCATATGATTTTTCAGGTTTTCCTCTTCTTTATCTTTATCCTCTCCTCATCTGTGTCATCGGTCTTCATCAGTGTTATCAGTGGTTCTCTATCGCCGATAATGAAAGTGAGGATACGTGCCGGCGGGTAACCTGTATTGACAAGTGCCCGAAAATGAGG
>CAZKOS010000015.1:12900-16730 GCA_964554445.1 uncultured Spirochaetaceae bacterium
AAGTGAGGATACGTGCCGGCGGGTAACCTGTATTGACAAGTGCCCGAAAATGAGGTATATACAATGGAACGTATGGTCAGGACTGAATATTTCCAGACCGGAACCGTTGTGGAGTGTCTGGAAAGCCGGGATAAATTCAACGCCATTCGCGAGCTTCTCAAGAGAGCACCGATCGTGGCGGCGTTCAAGGACGCGTGCCTCATCGAGGAGGCGGCCATTGAGCGTGAAAAGGTGTATACGACCGGAATGGGCCGGGGGGTGGCCATCGCCCACGGCAAAACGCCGTGCGTCGAGGATACCATCATCCTCCTGGGCATTTCGAAGAAGGGCATTGATTTCAAATCGGCCGACGGACTGCCGGTGCATTTCCTTTTCCTGATCGCCAATCCGCCCGAAAAATCCGAGGAATACCTGCAAGCCCTGTCGACCCTGGCCAAGCTGATGAGACGAAACGATTTCACCGCCAGCCTGTATGAAACCCTTTCCGCCTGCCAGGTCGAGCGGCTCATGTGCGACCAGTTCAAGGCGCTCCTTCAGAATCGCGCCGCCAATTGAGTCGTCCGGCGGCCGCGCCGTGCGGCTCCTCTTCTTTCACATCGCCCTTCGCTTCCATCCTGCGGCCGGCATTCCCGGCTCTCTCCAGCGCGTCATCATCGACCGTTATTTTGTTGTAAACGTTTCCCGACCGCCGCGCTCGTCCCGGATCCGTCCTGAATTGACATTGGGGCGGATATCGAATAATATTTTTCGCGACGTGACGCGGCGGCCCCGGTTGCCCGCGATGCCATCCTGCAAAATCAGCGAACAATACGACCGGGACCGGCCGAAGCGCGGTCCCGCGCACCGAAGAGGAACGACGATGAGCGACCTGGTGGAAAAAATCACGAACTGCATCGAGCGCGGGAAAATCAACGCGGCCGCCCCGTATCCGGCCGACCTCCGCGGGCAGGAAGGAGCCGATGAGCTCACGGCGCAGGCGATTCAGGAGTCGGTCGGGCCGGACGTCATTCTCTCGGCCTGCAACGAGGGCATGCGGCGCATCGGCGAGCGGTTCGGCCGGAACGAGGTGTTCGTGCCCGAGCTTTTGATGGCGGCCAAGGCGATGAAGGCGGTCATGGCCCACCTCAAGCCGTTTTTCCGGTCGGGCAGCGTCAAGGCGAAAGGCCGGTTCGTGCTCGGCACGGTGGCCGGCGACCTTCACGACATCGGCAAGAATCTGGTGGCCATGGTGGTGGAGGGCAACGGCTGGGAAGTCGTCGACCTCGGCGTGGACTGCAAGCCGCAGAAGTTCGTGGACGCCGTCAGGGAAAACCCCCGCTGCACGGTCGGCTTGAGCGCGCTTCTCACCACCACCATGGCGAACATGGAGAAGACGGTGAAGGAGATCAAGGCGCAGTTCCCGGAGGTGCGGGTCATCGTCGGCGGGGCGCCGCTGTCGGCGGACGCGGCCGCTCAAATAGGCGCCGACGGCTACGGCGCCGACCCCCAGGACGCGGTGGCGTTCCTGAATTCGGCTACCTGACCTTGGAAAGAGGACACCCCTCGGCTACGCTCGGGGCAGGCTCCGAACACGAAGAGCATGAAGGAAGAGAAAAGGAAAAAAGAAAAATTACGAATATTTATCCTCTCCCATTTTTCTTCATTTCCGTACCGCTTCGTGTTCTTCGTGCCTTCTTCGTTTTCTTCGTGTCCTCTTATCCTTTGAATGGATAGATTTGGGAGCAAAACCGATGCCTTTTCGGCAATCAGAACAGCCGAACAACGTTTTTCAGGTTGAAATGGATTTTGGCGACCTCGGCGTCACGAAGGCCGACCTTGAGGAACGTCTCGGGTATGGAGCGGGCGGGGCGCCGGAGCCGTTCGGCCGGATGATCGACGAGGTGCTCGCCGAGGCGCCCGGTCTCCTCGCGATTCAAGCCGGGTACAGGCTCGTCCCGCTTTCACGGCCGGCCGACCGGCGGGACGGTCTCGTCATCGGGGGGACCTTCTTCAGGACGGGCGCGATTGTAGCGGCGGAATTCGCCAAAGCCGACGAGGCGGCCGTCTTCGCCTGCACCATCGGGCCGTCCCTGGAAACGCGGGCGTCCGCGCTGGCGCGGGAGGGCGAGCCGGCGCAGGGCTTCATCGTCGACAGCGCGGCCTCCGAGCTCGCGGAGCGGACGGCCGCCGCGCTCCACGACCGCGTCGCGGACGTCATGAGGGGGCGCGGCCGCGGGGTGACCAACCGCTACAGCCCGGGGTACTGCACCTGGGACGTGGCCGAGCAGCACCTGTTGTTCTCCCTTTTACCCGAGGGTTTCTGCGGCATCCGTCTCACGGAGTCCGCCCTCATGGTGCCGGTCAAATCGGTGAGCGGGATCGTCGGCACCGGCGTTGCGGTGGAGCGGCGCGATTACCGCTGCGACCGCTGCGGCGTGGAGGAGTGCGTCTGGCGGTCCATCCGGACGAGGAAGCCTCAAACACCTTAGCCGCACAAAGGGGGATGCTCAGGAAACCAGGAAACCAGGAAGGAATTGAGGAAAGGTTAAAAGAGAAAAGATCTCTTTTCCAAAGACATCGAATCACTTTTTCATTTATCCTTTTCTTTTCCCGGGTTCCTGGTTTCCTTATTGATATTTTCTCTCCGGGCTGAATACGAGAGGAGCATTTATTTATGACGGACGGGCAATGGCAGATTCTTCTTTCCGTGATCCGGCGCGAGCCGGTGTCTCCGCTGCCGGTTGGCTTCATCATCGACTGCCCCTGGCTGCCGAACTGGTACGGGGCGAGCATCCTCGATTACTTCACCAATGACGAAATCTGGCTCAACGCCAACCTGAAGGCGGTGAGGGACTTTCCCGACGTCATGTTCCTGCCCGGTTTCTGGAGCGAGTTCGGCATGTGCACCGAGCCCTCGGCCTTCGGCGCGCGCGCCACGTTCCCCGAAAACGAATTTCCCCACGCCCACCGCGTTATCCGCTCCATCGACGACATCGACGACCTGCCGGCGCCCAACCCGGCGGTCGACGGGCTGTTGCCCTTCGTCTTGAACCGCCTCAAGCTGGCGCGGCCCAAAATCGAAGAGGCCGGGCACAAGATCCGCTTCGCCGTGGCGCGCGGCCCGCTCAACATCGCGAGCTATCTCATGGGCTCGACCGAATTTCTCACCGCCATGATGATGGAGCCGGACAGGGCCGAGGCGCTCCTGAAAAAAATCACGGCCTTTCTCAAGGACTGGATCGCCCTGCAGCGCGAGACCTTCCCGACCATTGACGGCATCCTGCTCCTGGACGACATCATCGGCTTCCTGGGCGAGCCGGAATTCCGGGGCTTCGGACTGCCGTATTTCAAGGAGCTGTTCGATAAGAGCGTCGCCGTCCGTTTCCTCCATAACGACGCTCCCTGCCGGGTCTCGGCGCCCTGGTTGTCGAACGCGGGCGTCAACCTGTTCAACATGGGCTTCGACGTCCCGCTGAGCGAATTGCAGGACCTGACCGGACGGAAGGTGGCCCTCGTCGGGAACATCCCCCCGCGGGACGTGCTCGCGGCCGGTACTCCGGCCGACGTGGCCCAGGCGGCCAAGGGCCTCGTCGCCTCCCTCGCTGACAAGAAGGGCGTGCTTTTCTCGTGCGGCGGCGGCGTGCCTCCACACGTCTCGTCAGATAATCTCAATTCGTTTATCGCAGCAATTCGATCATGAATCATTGGGTGGGTGGAGGCAGGGCCTGGCCGGGCGTGTGTGCCGATCAACGTGCAGCAGACCGTAAAGAACGCGGGGGAGAGCGTGTCAGCCAGAGCGTGCCTCCACACGTCTCGTCAGATAATCTCAATTCGTTTATCGCAGCAATTCG
>CAZKOS010000015.1:16830-21387 GCA_964554445.1 uncultured Spirochaetaceae bacterium
GCGTGCCTCCACACGTCTCGTCAGATAATCTCAATTCGTTTATCGCAGCAATTCGATCATGAATCATTGGGTGGGTGGAGGCAGGGCCTGGCCGGGAACGTACGCGGCTCAATTTGTAGGCAATCTGAGGAGAAAGATAAAAGAATAGTATACATACCGGGAGAGTGACCTTCGCTTTGTCATCGGGAGACATTTTGATTGCTTCACTTTCCGAACATGGCTATGTTATGTATAGTGAATTTGCTATATTGCTTCTCTTTATGGAGTTGAAATGAGCGAAAGCGGAAAAATAGAACAAAACCGGCCGCCGGTGCCTGAAACGAGGGGCGTCAAGCTTCTCCTGGGCGAACCCAAGAAAGCCATCATCAGGCTGGCCCTCCCCATGATCCTGGCCATGTTCCTCACCTCGGTGTACAATGTCGTTGATCGCATCTGGGTGTCCGGCCTGGGGGCGAATTCGCTTTCCGCCACCGGATACTATTTCCCGTTCATGATTCTGGCGATCGCTTTCTCCATCGGGGCGGGCGTCGGCGGGGGAGCGGCGGTATCCCAGTTCATCGGTGCCCGCCGCCGGGACAAGGCTTCGAGCGCGGCGCTGCTCACCATCCTGATCGGGGCGGTCCTCGCCTTCCTGTTCACCGTGCCTTTCGTTCTCTTGGCCCGGCCGATCTTCACCTTAATGGGCGCCCGCGCCGCGCTTGACGATACCGTCGCCTACGGTACGATCATGTTCGCGGGGACCGTGTTTTTCATGTTTTCCCAGATCGCCACCTCCCTGCTCCGGAGCGAGGGGAGCGCCACCAAGGCGATGATCGCCATCGCCGCCGGCGCCGTCCTCAACCTGGGACTCGATCCGTTGTTCATTTACGGCCTGGGCCTGGGCGTGGCCGGCGCGGCCTGGGCCTCGATCCTGTCCATGGCGCTTTCCTCGCTGCCGCTCGTGTACTGGCTTTTCATCGAGCGGCGGAGCTACGTCCGCTTCACCTTCCGCGGTTTCCGGATCGAGGGCGCCATCCTCGGCCACATCGCCAACATCGGGGTACCGGCGTCTCTCATGCAGGGGGCGATGGCGATCCAGATGTTCCTGATCACGATAATCCTGGCCGCCATCGGGCAGGACCGCGCCGTGGCCGTCTTCACCTCGGGCTGGACCCTGGTGAGCATGGCCATCCTGCCGCTCATCGGCATCGGCACGGCCGTCACCTCGGTTTCGGCCGCCTCCTTCGGGGCGAAGGCGTTCGAAAAACTCAAGGTGGTGCACTCGTACTCGCTGAAGCTCGGGCTCATCGTCGAATGCGCCATCGCCCTGGTCACCGGCCTGGGGGCCCCGGTCATCGCCCTTCTCTTCTCCTGGGCGCCGGAGACCAACGGCCTCGCCCCGGACATCACCGCTTTCCTGCGGGTGATCTGGATTTTCTACCCGGCCACCGCCGCCGGCCTCGTCTCCTCGGCGCTCTTCCAGGGCGTGCGCCGGGGCTTCTACTCGCTCGTCATCACGATTCTGCGCACGATCGTGTTGGCGGTGCCGTTCGCCTTCGTGATGGGCATCGGTTTCGGCTGGGGGCAGATGGGAGTGTACGTCGGGATCATCGCGGCGTCCTGGTTGTCGAGCATCCTGGCCTTTTTCTGGGCCGGCTGGTACGTGCGGAAGCTGAACCGGCGGCCGGCCTCGCCCGGCGCCGAAGTGGCACAAGGAGCGGTCCCTCCCGGCAAGGCCATCCCCGCGCCCGAAGCGGTTGAAGAATAGAAAGCTGGAACGGTGCGAGGAGATGAAGAGAACCACGGATGAGCACGGATAAGACGGATTACACGGATGGGAAAAGGAATAAAAAGGTTAATGCAGAAAAGATCTGTAAAACGATTTTCTCCCACTTTCTTTATTTTTTTTTAGTTTTTTTATCCGTCTATCTGTGAAATCCGCGGTTTCTCTTCTTTTTGCTTCCTGTCCTGGTTTCCTGGATTCCTTATCTTATTTTTTCCTCGCCCGCAGGCCGGAAAATCTGAGCTCGTCGCCGGAAAAGAACACCGTCTCGTTCGTGCCGAGGAGGAGAGCCTGGTCATTTCCGACCGGCGTCATCGCCAGGCCCAGGTCGGGGCCGAGATCCGGACTGGACAGGGTGAGCCACCCGTTTTTCTTTTCGAGCTTTAATTCCTTGACGGGCAGGTAGAGATCGAGGGACTCCGCGTTCCGTTCGTCCCGCTCCAGGACGTAATTCCCCAGGTAACGTTCAAAAGAAGACGGAATCGCGGTTTTCTCCGCCTTCCGCAGGGCCAGGCGGATGACGGCTTCTCCCGCCGTGCCCTCGAGGTACATTGTCGGCGCGCCGGTGGTGGCGGGATCGAAATCCACGGCCGCCTTGTCGAGTCCCATGAACGGCGCCGGGTCCACGGGAAAAAGACCGAGCACCATGGCGGCGACCGAGAACCGGTTCCCCTTCTCCCGCGTGAGGCGCAGGTCGAACTTGGCGGGTGGAAACACGAGCCACAGTTTGTTTCCCCGAAGCTGCACGTCGACCGGAACGCCCAGCACGGCGTAGCGCCCGGTGAGCGCGGCGAGGGGGGCCGGCTCCGGCGCGGCCGCGGAAGGGCCGGGCCCGGCGTAACCGGGCGGCGCCGAGGCGCGGAGAGGCGCGGGAGTGGCGGCGTCGAGATATTTCCGGAATCCGCGGGAGACGAGATCGTAGCACGAGAAGAAGCCGCTCGCCGAATTGCAGAGCAGGACGAGACCCAGGTCGCGCGAGCGGGAAAAAACGATGAACGAGTAGAATCCGTTGACGTTGCCCGAGTGGTGGACCAGATCGCGCACGTCCGGGTAGAGAAAGGCGTCCAGCATGAATCCGAGGCCGTAGTCGGCCGCCTCGAACACGGACGCGTTGTTCCCCGGGAACTGGAGCCGCGTCATTTCGAAATAATCCTGCGCGTTCACGATCGGCGGATCGAGCTTGCAGTCCGCCGCCAGGAGGAATTGCGCGTACCGGCCCAGCTCCTCAATGTTGGTGAGGAGGGCGCCCGCTGCCGCGTCGCGGATGGGCAGGTAGGGGACCTCGGCCGTGCCCTTCTGCCCGCCCGGAAAGAAGCCGAGGGCCTTCGGCATGTGGCCCTTGGCGAGGAGGGGCTCGATCTCCGGCGTGAGCTCCAGCGCGCTTTCCCGCATTCCGATCGGATCGAGTATTTCCGTTTTGACGTATTCCTCGAGGCGACGTCCGGTGACGCGCTCGATCAGCGCTCCCAGGAGCGAGTAGCCGGTATTGGAGTAGTAGAACACCTCGCCGGGCGGAAAGCAGAGATATTCGTCCGCGAGCGCGGCGACGAGCTCAGGTGACGTGAGCCTGCGGTCGCCCATGATGCCTGACAGGTAGTCGCCGGTGATCCCCGACCGGTGGGCGAGGAGCTCGCGGACGGTGACGGGGGACGCGCCCGGGAACCGGCTTTTTATTGAAAACCCGGGGACGTACCGGGCGAGCGGCGCGTCGAGGTCGACCAAGCCCTCCTCGGAGAGCTTCATCACCGCGAGGGCGGTGAGCGATTTGGTGATCGATCCCGCGCGGAAGAACGTCTTCGTCGTGACCGGTTCGCGCGTGCTTCGCCCGGCCACGCCGTAGGCCCGCTGAAAGAGAACGCCCTCGCGCGAGACCACGGCCACCGCGCAGCCCGGGATGTCCGCCCGCGCCATGTCGCGGCGCACGAGCCAGTCGAGATACCGGCCGGCGTAGGTGAAATCACCCGGCGCGATGTTCGCGGGCGGGGAAGGGGGCGGGGTCGCGCACGAGGCGGAGATGATGATGAAGGCGGCCGGGAGGGCGCATGCGCCCGAGAGCAGGACGAGGCGAAGGAAGCCGTGCAGCGGAAGTTTTTTCTTCCCGGCGCGCTCCGCGGCCGGCGGACGGGCGAAAGGAGGAGTCATTTTTTGATTTTCTTCCGGATCTCGGCGATGAGGGCGAGCGTGTACTTGACCTTGGACGAGAGAGCCGCGAAATCGCCGGACTTGAGATATTCCTTCGTGATGAGCTTGGAGCCGATGCCGGCCGCGACGATGCCGGCGTCGAACCAGGCCGTCAGCGACTCGGGCGAGGGATCGACGCCGCCGGTGGGCATGATCGAGGTCCAGGGGCAGGGGGCCCTGACGGCTTTCACGAATTGGGGCCCGCCGACCAGGTCGCCCGGGAAGATCTTGCAGATCTCCACGCCGAGGGCCTCGGCCTCGTGGATCTCGCTCACCGTGCCGCAGCCGGGGATGTAGGCCGTCTTTCGCTTGTTGCAGAGGACGGCGGTCTCACGGTCGAGGGCCGGGCCGACCACGAAGGCGGCGCCGAGGGAAATATAGAGCGCGGCCGTGGGCGCGTCCACGATCGAGCCCACGCCGAGCACGAGGGCGGGGTGCTCGGCGCGGCAGTATCGCTCGAGCTCGCGAAAAATCTCCGGGGCGTGGTCGCCGCGGTTGGTCATCTCCACCACCGGCGCGCCCCCCTCGGCGCAGGCCGCGACGATTTTCTTGGCGACCGCGATATCGGGTTCGTAGAACACGGGCACCAGCCCGGCTTCCACGATTTTATTGAG
>CAZKOS010000015.1:21487-26325 GCA_964554445.1 uncultured Spirochaetaceae bacterium
CGATATCGGGTTCGTAGAACACGGGCACCAGCCCGGCTTCCACGATTTTATTGAGCACTTCCAGCCGACTGAACCGCGACATACGCCCTCCTTTTTCGAAACGATGCGGATGAACCACAGATTAACACAGATGAACGAGGCTGGGTAGGGCGGGCGTCCCGCCCGCCCTGAAGAGAGGATAACTGCGCCGGGTAGTGCGGGCGTCTCGCCCGCACGGCGGAAAGGCGGAACCACGTATCACAAAGATGAGTGCGGATTATACCGCTGGAAGAAAATCCATTTTAGTGCCGGGAGAAGAGAAAACCGGGAACGGATCATGGAACGGGGAACCGGGAAGCCGTTTCTACTCCTCGCTCCGCGTCCAATATTTTTTCAACACGTTGAAGACGCTCTCCCACGGGCGGCAGTTTTTGAGGGCGAAGGATTGAAGCACGTCGTCCAGTTTCTCCTCGGAAAGGCCCTTGAATCGTTCAGCCCAGGCGGGCTGCATCAAGGTGGCGGCGTACCCGCCGAGGGCGGCTTGGGCCAGGTAGCGGCGGTTGGCGGCCGGATCGATGCCGGCGTCGGGCAAGGCGGCCTCGATGAGACCGGCCAATTCGCCGATCGCGCCGCCGACCGTGCTTCCCGGCACTCCGTCCGCGAGCCAGTTGTCGACGCCCAGATCGCGCTTGGCCTTCAGGACCGGCGCCAGGAGACGCTGGTACTCGGAATCGGACGAGATGTTCATGAAACTCATGACGCCCGTGCCTTTGTAGGTCCAGAACGTCCAGTGCGCCTTGTTTTCCTCAAAAACGCGCACCTGGTCCTCCAAAGAGGAACCGCCATTGGCGCCGAATTCCCCGACCCACAGGGGGACATTGTATTTCCGCGCGTACTGCGTGCCTTCGTGCGCCAGGAAGAGCTCCCTTTGCCGGCGGAGGTTCTCGTCGCGCCGCTCCCGCGCAATCTCCTTCCGGGAAGGATCGTAGGTGGGGCTCGTGTAATTATGGCTCGAGTAAGCCAGGTTTTCGGCGAAGGGCGCGTCCAATTTCTCAAAGCGCGAAGAGAACAGGTCGCCCTCCAGGAAGACGATGTGATCGGGATCGACGGCCCTGATTTTCTCCACCACCCGGCGGTACACCCGGTTGAACGTCTCCCCGTCGGTCGTGTACTCCCGGTCGGCATTGAAGCGTCCGGCGGGCGCGTTGGTCACCGGTTCGTTCATCACGTTGTAGCCGGCAATGGTCTCATTGCCCTTGTAGCGCCGGGCGAGCTCCTCCCACAAGGCGACAAAGCGATCCTGGAAATGCGGATGGCGCCAGAACAATGTCTGGCGGCTGGAATTGTCGGAGTGCCAGTCGGTGTTCTGCCAGCCCTGCACCGCGTGCAGGTCGAGGATGGCGAACAGCCCGTGCTTGGCGCACCAGCCCACGGCCCGCTCGAGCCTGGCAAACCCCTCTTCCCGGTACCGGAACGGTTCCCCGTCGCTCTCGAAGTGCCGGTAGTTGAGCGGCAGCCGCACGACATTCGCCCCGCAGGATGAGATGAAAGCGATGTCCTCCTCGGCGAGGAAATGATCGAGCCAGCGATCGAATAAAAACGCGGCTTTCCCCGGGCCGAGGACCTCCGCCGCGACGGCGCGCAGCCCGTGCTCGTCCCCGGGATAGCCGTTGATGAAATTCTCCATGTTCATCCACCCGCCGACGCAGACGCCCTTCAGGCGGACGGATTTTCCGCGATCGTCAATGATATCGTTTTCTCTCACCTGAAGCATGCTCGCTCCTCTCATTCTTTTTTTTGATGATCGGGGACGGATGACGAATCCCGCGCGGGACCGCGTCCGCAGCCGGGTGTCTGCGCTTTTCCCCGCGAACGTCGAACGACCGGCGGGTCAGGAGGACGCGGAGGGGGCCGGCGTGTGGGGGGGAGTGTTCACCATGCCCACCAGGGTGAGCGTCATGTTCTCCTTGTCGGGGACGTTCGTTTCCACGAGAACGGTTTTCGTTATGCGGCCGTCGTAGTTCCGGGTATTGAGCGTCACGGAGATTGTGCCGGTCCGGCCCGGCTGCACTTCCTTGTCGTAATCTCCCACGCTCGTGCACCCGCAGGTGGGGATCAACCCGCGGATCTCGAGGGGCTCGCTGCCGATATTCGTGAATTGAAACGTATGCTTGATGACGAGGCCTTCCTGGACCGGGCCGAAATCGTACGTTTCGGAATCGAACCTGATCGCGGGCCCCTTGACGCGGGGCCCGCATCCCGCCGCCAGGCCGGCGATCAAAATAACAACAAAGAAAAATCGAATTCCAACGATCATCGTCGTTTCCTCCCCGCGCGATCGGCGTTTCTTTCCCGGGAGGTGGATCCGGGCGTCGCGGTCACGGTAACTTCAATATGATTTTTCGTCAAGGTTTCCGGCGTGTTTCCTCTTCCGGTCGTTTCATAGCGCGGTTATCCGTACATCTCCGGCCGGCGCTGCTTCAAAAGCGGGAGGCGCTCGCGGGTGCGGGTGAGGACTTCGGCGGAAAGCCGGGCCAGGCGAATCGTTCGGCGCGTCCCCGCTTCGGCGAGCACCGTCCCCCAGGGATCGACGATGAGCGAGTGGCCGTGGGCGCGGTAGGGCGAGCCGGGCGTGATCGCCGGGGAAGCGGCGGCGACGAAGCATTGGTTTTCCACCGCGCGCGTCCTGAAAAAGAGGCGCCAGTGGGGCGGACCGGTGACGTGGTTGAAGGCGGCCGGCACGAGGAGCACCTCCGTTCCCTGGAGGGCCAGCGCCCGCGCCGCCTCGGGGAAGCGGATGTCGTAGCAGATGAGGATCCCGAAAACGGCGAGCGGGGTCTTGACGGAGTCGAGCGACGAGCCGGGAGAGAAGACGTCCGACTCGGTGAGGGGCAGGGTGGGAAGCCGCACGTCGAAGAGGTGTGCCTTGGCGTGGGAGAGGAGGACCTCCCCGTCGGGCCCGAGCAGGTAGGCCCGGTTGTACAGGCGACCGCCCTCGGACTCGGGCAGCGAGCCGGTACACAGGTACAGGCGATGTTTTCGGGCCGCCTCCCGCAGACGCTCGCGAGTGGCGCCGTCTTTTTCCGCGGCTTCCGTGAGCCGGGAGACGTCGTAGGGGTAGGTGAAAATTTCCGGCAGGCAGACGGCGTCAGCGCCCTTGCCCGCGGCGCGCGCTATCAGGCGCAGGGCCTCCGCCACGTTTTTCTTCACGTCGTAGCGCGGACGATTCTGGATGACGGCCAGGGTGAAGGATTCCATTGCTGTAAACATACGCGCGCCCCCGGTCCCGGTCAAGATATCCAATCCCTGCCAAGCTGCTTTTTTTGGACACGGAGCGCACGGAGGTAACGGAGAACACGGAGGAGAAGAGAAATAGATTATAAAATAAGTTCAGATGAACCAGTTTCCCTTTTTTTTCCTCCTCCGTGAGCTCCTCCTCCCTCCGTGTTCGGAGCCTGCCCCGAGCGAAGTCGAGGGGTGTCCTCCCCGGATAGAGGTGCCTTCATTGACAACCCCCCGCCTTCATGCCAGAATGACGGTCCCTTATGCTCGTTTTCGATATCGGCGTCGTCCTGACAACCTTCCTCGTCGTGTTCGCGGCCGAGCTCGGCGACAAGACGCAGTTGGTCGCCTTCTCCATCACCTCCACCTCCCGGCACCCGCTCGTCATCTTTTTCGCCACCTCGCTCGCCCTTTCCTGCTCGAGCGTGCTCGCCGCCCTGCTCGGGGGCGTCGCCTCCCGCTTCCTCGGGACGTACACCTCCTTCATCGCCGTGGCCCTGTTCTTCGGATTCGGGTTCTACATCCTCTTCTCCAGGGAAGCGCCGCCGGTCAAGGAATGTTTTCTCAAGACCATCGCCGTGGAGACCGGCCTGCTCCGGATCGTGCCCGGCCTGTTCAAGGGCCGCGGCCGGTACGACGCGGGGTTGATGCACGTGCTGCGCCAGGACTCCGGCCACGCCCTCGTCTTCCGGCTGCTGCTCAAGGAGAAGCGCCTTTTCAAGGACGATATTAATGAAGACAAACGCCTCGCGGAGCTCATGGAAGGGCTGAAGCTCGCCCCGGGATTGCGCCGGCTGCCGTTCCCCCGGGCGCTGGATGAAATCGTCCGCACGGAGGAGGCGGTGCGGGACGTCTACGCCCACCTGCACGAGCACCTGCGGCTCGAGCACCACGCCGCGGACAAGCTCGAGGAGCTTCTGGCGGGCCTGGCGGCCGAGGAGGGCGAGCACGTCGCCTTTTTCAAGTCAGTGCGGGAGGGGGAGGACGAGTGACGCGCCTCAGGCTTTTTTTCTCCACCTTCGCCATCGTCTTTCTCGCCGAGCTCGGGGACAAGACCCAGATCGCCAGTTTCTCCCTCGCCGCGCAGGGATCGAGCGTGCTCTCCGTCATCATCGGCGCGTGCCTGGCGCTCACCGCCGCCACCCTGGTGGCCGTGATCGCGGGCCACCTCATCGCCCGCTTCGTGCCCAAGAAGGCATTGAAGATCGTCTCCGGCCTGCTCTTCCTGGCCACGGGCACGTACCTGCTGGTCAGCCTGATCGTGAAGCTCGCGTCGGCATAGCTGCCATTCCCGAGGAATTTATAAGGAAACCAGGAAACCAGGAGAAGGAGAACATGGGGGAGAAGAAAGAGAATATAGGCTTGAGCATCGGTGAGATGATATTGATCGGAATCCTTTTAATAAACAATCGCAATTTTTTTTATATGATGGCTTCTTCGAAATCGAAATGTTCGTTTAAATCTTTTCTTTTCCCTTTCCTGGTTTCCTGGCTTCCTTATCGTTCCTCCTAAGTACGGTTCCCCCGCTTGACAGGGCGGGGGTTTTGTCTATTAATTGAATTATGCCCGCCAAGCGA
>CAZKOS010000015.1:26425-30288 GCA_964554445.1 uncultured Spirochaetaceae bacterium
CCCGCTTGACAGGGCGGGGGTTTTGTCTATTAATTGAATTATGCCCGCCAAGCGACGCTTTGTCGGGTATTTCCGATTATCATTCTTTGTCAGACCGGGATGGATGCATATCTCGGCATGACAAATCAAAAACGATTGAGTAAATTACTGATCCCGGTGGAAAGGAACTGACGTGAAAAAGATTCTGATTGTTGACGATGACGCCGACATCCGGCGGGCGCTGACCGTGGTGCTGGAGGGAAAATACGAGTTCAAGACCGCGTCGGGCCGAGACGAGGCGAACGAGGTCATGAAGACGTTCGTTCCCGATCTCATCATCCTCGACGTCATGATGGAGACCATGAGCTCGGGCTTCGACCTGTCCCGCGAGCTCAAGCAGGACTCCCGTCTCGGCGGGACCAAGATCCTCATGCTCACCAGCGTCGATTCCGCCACCAACATCGACTTCAAATCGTCGGCCGGCGACCCCGATTGGCTGCCGGTGGACGACTACCTGTCGAAGCCCATCGAGCCGAAGGTGCTCATCCAGAAGGTGGCGAACCTCATCGCCTGAGGCCTCCGGCGCGCCCCGGCGCTTTCATCCCTTTTTATAGTGAATATACCCGCCCTCGAGGACCCGCAGCCCGGTGTAGCCCGCCGACGCCAGGTAGCGGTAGGCCTCGTAGGCGCGGGACGAGGTCTTGGAGCAGAGGACGATCGGCGCGTCCTTCTCGAACGGGAAGGGCGCGTCGCGCAGGGTCTCGAGCGGGAGATTGACGCTGCCGGGAACGGATTGAAAGGTGAAGTCGGCGATCGGGCTCACGTCCACCACGGTCGCGTCCGCCTCCGTTTCCAGGAATTCGGGCAGCGTCACGGTGCGCAGCAGGCCGTCGATCTTGTTCTCCAGGACGATGCAGGCGGTCTGGAGCACGTCGATCGGGTTGTTGAAGGCCGGGAAATAGCCGAGGTCCAGCGCGAACACCTCGGGCAGGGTCATCTTCACGCTCACGGCGCAGGCCAAAATCTCGATGCGGGAAACGAGGTCGCCCCGCCCGTACCCCTGCGCGCCGAGGATCCGCTTGCTTGTCCGGTCGGCGATCACTTTCAGCACCACGTCCGCGGCGCCCTCCGCGTAATGGGCGCGGTCGAGGCCGCTCGCCACCGCGGACACCGCGTCGCACGAATCGCAGCACGCCTCCTCGAGCCCCAGGCCGGTGCGCGCCACGGTCGTGTCGAACACCTTGAACATGGTGGTCCCGACGCCTCCCGCGAAGCGCACCTTCCGGCCCGAGATGTTGTCCGCGGCGATGCGCCCCATCTTGGTGGAGATCGAACCCAGGGGAAGGAAGCGGGCGTGCGTCGAGCCGAGGGGATTTTTCGCCTCGGCGCAGTCGCCGACGGCGTAGACGTCCGGGTCCGAGGTGCGCAGGTATTCGTCCACCGCGACGCCGCCGGAAGGCCCCGTCGCCAGGCCGGCCTCGCGCGCCAGCTCGGCGTTGGGCTTCACCCCGGCGGAGAGGATGATGAGGTCGGCGCTGAATTCGCCCCGGTCGGAGACGATGACCGAGCGCGAATCCTCGGGCCTGATCTCCGTGATCGTGACGCCGGAGACCACCTTGATGCCCTTGAGGCTCAGGATCTCCCTGATCTTCTGCGAGATATCCGGGTCGAAAAGCTTCAGGATGTAGTCGTCGCGCTCCAGGATCGTCACGCGGGCGCCGGCCGCCATGAGCGACTCGGCCGTTTCCACGCCCACCAGCCCGCCGCCGATGATGTACACCTCCGCGGCCGGATGCCGGGCGAACGCCATTTTGATGCGCTCCGCGTCCTCGATCTTGTAGAGCGAGTGCACGCCCGGGCCGTCGATGCCCGGGATGGGCGGGGCGACGGACCGGGCGCCGGTGGCGAGGACGAGCACGTCGTAGGGAACGACGGCCGTTCCGCCGCCCGCCAGGTCCCGGACGGTCACCTCCTTCCGGCTCCGGTCGATGCGCTCGGCCAGGGTGCGGTTGAGGATTTTGATCTCCTTGATGTGCTCGAAAAAATTGACGTCGCGGAGCGTCCGGTCGGCGGTGGACATGAGGGCCTTGGGTGAGGAGACCTTGCCCGAGAGGTAGGACGGGATGCCGCAGCCGGCGTAGGACAAAAACTCGCTTTTTTCTATGATGGTGATGTCGCACTCTTCGTCCAGCCGGCGCAGGCGGGCGGCGACCTTGGGTCCCGCCGTCACTCCGCCGATGATGACGACCTTTTTTTTGAGCTCGGCCGTGACGTGCTCCAGCCTGAGAAGCGGCAGGCGGACGGTGAAGGTGGTGCCGCGCCCCGGGGCGGAGTCGACGGAGACGGTCCCCCCCTGATCCTCGACGATGCGCTTCACGATGGAGAGCCCCAGGCCCGTGCCGGGCGCGCGGGCCTTCGAGAGACCGGCGCGGAAGAAGGGGGTGAAGAGGTTTTCGAGGTCGCCGGGCGCGATTCCCGGGCCGGAATCCGACACGGTGACGACCGCGGCGTTTCCCCCGGTCTCCGCGGCCAGGCCGACGTGGACCCGCCCGTTGTTCCCCGAATATTTCAGCGCGTTGTCAATGAGGTTGCCGAAAACGAGCGACAGCCCCTCGGCGTCGCCGGAGACGATGATCCGCGAGTCGGGCGGGCGGGCGAGGGAGTAGGAGACGTTTTTATCCGCGGCCGCGGGCTTGAGGCGCTGGAACGATTTCGACAGGATGCGGCCGAGGTCCTCCTCGCGCCGGGCCAGGCCGCCCGAGGAATATTTTTCCAGGTTGAGAAGGTCGGTGATGAGCGAGCGGGCCTCCCCGGTCTTGCCGATGGCCCTCCGCACGAGCTCGAGCGTCTTGGGATTGACCTCGCCGGTGAAGCCGTCGGCGATGACCTTGAGGAGCGACTCGATGGAATTGATGGGCGATTTCAGCTCGTGGGACAGGACGGGAAAGAGACCGTCCCGCAGCCCGCCGGAGGATCGTTCCCCGGGGGCCGCCGGCTGTTCATCGTTCTTCTTCTTCATGCGTTCCGCCGCGACGACCCGCCGTCAGGGGATGTAGTCGTCCACGGCGGGCGCGAAGTAAGCTTTGAGCTTTTCCAGTTCCTCGGGAGTGACGGTCGCCTCTTTTTCAAAAACGAGCTCGGCATTGATGTTCTTGAGCTTGTGGATCAGGCTGAAGATCATGAAAGCGAACACCTTGACGCCGGCCTTTGCGTACTTGTTCACGAAGCTCATGAAATTCTCGCGGCCGATCTTCATGATTTCCACGTGGCCGTCGGCCACCACGTCGGCGGTACGGCGCACGTCGAAGAAAAGCGAGGCCTCTCCCACCACGTCCCCCTTGTGCACCCGCCCCAGGCGGATCTCGCGGCCTTCCTTGCTCGTGGCGAAGACGTTCACATTGCCGTCCAACATGCCGCAGAGAAAGGTGCTCGTCTCGTTCTGCCGGATGATTTTTTCCTGGTCGTCGTATTCGTGGAATTCACAGAGTGGAAAAAGGTGATCGATTTCCTCAGGGGAAAGGTTGGCGAAGATCTGCAGGCAGCGCAGTTTTTCCGTCAGTTCCGCCTGCGGGACGTCGATCGGCTTCATGATACGCCTCCTGGATGCGAAATCGGTTTATTGTTGCAGACTCGGGCGATAAAATCAAGTGCCCGCCGCGTGACGCGGCGACCTGAATTCAGAAGGACACGGAGGGGCACGGAGGGGAGAGGAGCACACGGAGGAAAATAAAAGAATAAAAAATCGATTTCTATCATCTTTTGAACATTTTTCACTTTTCTTCTCCGTGATCTCCTCTCCCTCCGTGTTCTCCGTGTCCTTCCGTGTTGAGCCGCATCGTCTTTATAAAGAGCACCACGTAGGTGACGAACGAGACGAGCGCCAG
>CAZKOS010000016.1:0-1265 GCA_964554445.1 uncultured Spirochaetaceae bacterium
GGTTCCGGACTTTTCCTCTGTTCATTCACGTCCGTTTTCGCTACTATACGGGAACATCTCCAAACAAGGATCGGCCGCTCATGAGTATCGGACAAGACGCCATCGAACTTCATCGTCTGATGAAAGGCAAAATCAAGATTCTCCCCAAGAAGCGCATCAAGACGATTCGGGATCTGTCGCTGCTCTACACGCCCGGCGTGGGGGCCCCGTGTCTCGAGATTGCCAGGCGGAAAGAGCTCTCCTTCGACTACACGTCGCGCTGGAACATCGTGGCCGTGCTCTCCGACGGGAGCGCCGTGCTGGGGCTGGGGAACATCGGGCCGGAGGCAGGCCTGCCCGTGATGGAGGGCAAGTCCGTGCTCTTCAAGGAATTCGGCGGCGTGGACGCGTTCCCGGTCTGCGTCGGCACGCAAAAAACCGAGGAGATCATCGCTGTGGCGACGGCGCTCGCGCCGTGCCTGGGCGGCATCAACCTGGAGGACGTCTCCGCGCCTCGCTGCTTCGAAATCGAGGAAACGCTCAAACGAACGCTCTCCATCCCGGTCTTCCACGACGACCAGCACGGGACCGCCATCGTCACCCTGGCCGCGCTCATCAACTCCCTGCGCCTCACCGGTAAAAAGAAGGAGAATGTCTCCATCGTCATCAACGGCGCGGGCGCGGCCGGCATCGCCATCGGAAAATTTCTCATCGCCTACGGCTTTCCCCACGTTCTGCTCTGCGATTCCAAGGGCATCGTCTCCCCGAACCGCTCCGACCTGAACCCGGTCAAGCGGGACATGCTCTCCATCACCAACCGCAAAAACCGCGAGGGCTGCCTCGCCGACGCGCTCAAGGGAGCCGACGTCTTCGTGGGCGTGTCCGGCGCCAACCTCCTCACCCGCGAGGACGTGCGCGCCATGGCGCCCGACCCGATCATATTCGCCATGGCCAATCCCGACCCGGAGATCCTGCCCGGCGACGCGAAGGCCGGCGGGGCATCCGTGATCGCCACCGGCCGCTCGGACTTTCCCAACCAGATCAACAACGTGCTCGCCTTCCCGGGGATCTTCCGCGGAGCGCTCGACGTCGGCGCGACGGCGATCAACGAGGAGATGAAGCGGGCCGCCGCCGAGACGATCGCCGCGCTCGTTTCGCGAAAAGCACTGGCGCGCGGCATCGTCGTGCCCTCGCCCCTGGACCGCCGGGTGGGAGCGGCGGTCGCTTTCGCCACGGCCCGGGCGGCGATCGCGAGCGGCGTCGCCCGCTCGCCGCTGGACGACGCG
>CAZKOS010000016.1:1365-29278 GCA_964554445.1 uncultured Spirochaetaceae bacterium
ATGAACGGCAAACCGTGGAAGGGCCGGTTCACCATTTCCCCCCAACTTTTCCGCAAGCTCGACGCCGCGACCAGAAAATCGTTTCATAAATATACGCCGCCGGTGACGTACCTGGCGGACTAAAAACGCATCTCGCGGGAAGCATCGTCCCTGCCTCGAACGACGCGAGGCGGGGATTTTTTTGGTTGCAAAAAAGAAATCGTTCTGAGAGAATCGACGGAAGTTGAGAAAGGGAAGGCGATGAACGAATTGTTCGGCGGACCCGGCCTTTCGGTCCGGCCCGCGACCGACGACGATCTTCCTTCCGTCCTGGAAGTCTACAGGCAATGCGAAGACTTTCTCGCCCTCGGCCCGGTGCCCCGCGCCTCGCTGGAAATGGTCATGACGGACATCGCGCATTCGAAGAAAGACGGCGGCCGTTTCTGCGTCATCCGGGACGTCGCGGGCGCGATTGTCGGCGTACTCGACTTCATCCCGCGGTCGAGAGCCGGGACCGCCTTCCTCACCCTCCTCATGATCGCCGCTCCGTATCGCCGGCGCGGATTGGGTACGGCGCTACTCGCCGCGCTCGAATCCCACCTCAAGCGGACCGCCGGCGTGCGCGTCGTGGAATCCGGGGTTCAGGTCAGCAATAATACCGGAATCGGCTTCTGGAAAAAACGCGGTTTTCGCATCGGCCGCCGCGCCCGGCGGATGTCCGACGGAACGACCGCCTATCACATGTCGAAGCGCATCTGAGAGAACCTCCGCGCTCGGGGGAACCGGGTCACGATGTCGCTCCGGCCACAATCTTGGGAGCACAATTCCGGGGCTGAACTATGGATTTGAAGCCCGGATGGTTGATTTCAACGCCAGCCGGATATAAAAAGCCCCCGGAGGGAAAAGGTTGGGGGCCTTCAAAAAAAGGCGTTCTTTTCACCCCGCGGGGGTTATGGCCGCTATTATACGGATCGGCCGATCCGTCCGGAATATGTCTTCCGGTATGGAATTCAATTCAGCGACGGACCTCCTCTTACCGGGGGAAACCCGCCTTAACAAGCAATCTCTTCAACTCGCGAATAATTTCGAAACGTACGCCGCGAGAAGCGGTGCGTTGATGACCGCCACGACGGCCGCCAGTCCGAAAAAGAGGACGGCGGTCAACATCTTGACGAGCGCCATGTGCTTCTGGAAAAAAGCCGTCAGCTTTTGGGACGTCAATCCCCGGTACGTCAGGAAAAAGACGAGAATGAGGGGGACGATGAACGCCAGGTTGTAGATGCCCAGGTAAATGAAATCGGAGATGTGCCGCCGCGTCTGGACGAGCGCCGTGATGGTGGGCAGATAGATCTGGCCGGTGCAGGCGAGCTCGAAAAGGGTCACGGTGAAGGCGAGGACGATCGTGCTGGCGACGATGGTGACGGACGCGGCCTGCGTCCGGATGGACTTCCGGATCCGGTCCTTGAACCGGTCGGACAGCTGGAGTTTGACTTCCTTCACCCTGTCCTGCCTGATCTTGACGTAATCGTGAATGCTCAGTGCCCCGAACACGATGAGCACGACCCAGAGGAGGACCTGAATGATAAGCGAGATGACGGGGAACGCGGTCAACGCCTGGAGCACCCGGAAGAATCCCAGGCCGATGAGGTAATAGGTGACGAACACGACGAGCGAATAAACGACGCCGATGAGAAGAACCTGCTTTTTCGTCCGGCCGGCGAAGGCGAGGTAGGCGAGAAGGAAGATGAGGGTGCTGAAGACGCAGGGGTTGACGCCGTCGAGCAGGCCCGCCGCGACGACCGGAATGATGGCCAGGGCGTCGTCGGCCCCGCTCCCACCGGCGGCGTCATCGGACGCGACATTCTTCTGGTTCGCCGCGACGACCGGGACGGTCCCGGCCTTGTACGCGGTGAGCACCCGTTCGAGCTCGCTGCCGATCTGATCATAGCCCTGGAGAACGGTGTCACCGATGACGACGGCCGGCAGGTCGGTGGCTTTCTGTCCGAGCTGTTTCACCTTGTGTTTGAACAGGCCGATGTTCGCCGGGATGAGGACGTCGCGCTCCCACACGCCGAGGGTGACGCCCAGTTTATCCTCCAGGCCGGGCACGGTGATGTTGAGGAAATCCAGGCACTCGTGGCAGTTGGACGCGAAGTAGAAAAAGAAATCGACTTCCTTGTTTTTCGACGATGCATCGATCTTCCCAGTGACGGGAAACGTTTTCTCCGGACCCGTCCCGCCTTTGGCGCTGAACGTGAGTCGGTGGGAGAAATCGCCGGTGCCGCCGTTGGGGTCGAAGAAGAGGCTGACGGAGCCCGTCTCTCCGGGAGCCAATTGCAGCGAGGCCGGCTCGACGGACAGCCGGGCCGTATCCGATTCGATCTCGAGCTTGAGCTCGGCATTCCCGCCATTGGTGACGGTGATTTGTTTTTGGACGATGCGGCCCGACGGGATCGCTCCCGTCGACCATTCCCGGGCAGACAAAGAGATTGCGTCCGCGGCCGGGGCGGCGGCCGCCGGAAACAGCGCCAGCCACAGCGGAAGCGCAATGCGCGCGAGCGCCCGCGCTCGTGAACAAATCCTATACATACGATGCCTCACCTTTCATTTCATCCGGCCCCGCCGCAAGAAGAAGCGCCCCGTGCAAACCGGTCCTCCTTATTACGCAACCGGTTCGAGGGCGCCTCTCTCTCATGCGGCGGACACCGTCACGTTCGGAAGAACACACGGACGATCCGCTTCAGGCTAATCGTCATAATCCTCATGGTATAAAAGTCTGCCTTTTTCCTTGCACGGGATGCATTCGGTCGGATCGAACGCGTACCGCGGAATATCGCTCACTTTCGTTTCGGTTACTGTGGCCGGAGCGGAGGCCCCGGCCTCGGGATAAGGCTGCAGAACGCGGACGATCGCGATGTCGTCGTTCCGCTCCGCCATGTAGACCACGCCCCCGGCTTGAAAGGCGGGTTTGTACAGGCGGTCGTAACCCGGACCGGCTTGTCCGTTGACCACCATGTACCATTTGCGCCTCTTTCGGCTTTTAAAGACGACGTATTTTCCGTCCGGGCTGAAACCCGGGCCCCCTTCGGGGCTGATTTCGTTGTAATCGAGCGCCGGGCCTTCCCGGCCGTTCATGACCAGGTGCCATTGCTTGCCTCTTCTTCCCGCGTAAACGAATTCCGAACCGTCCCGGCTGTAGGCCCCGTCGCCGATGACGATCCTGTCCCAGCCCTGACCCTCCCGGCCGTTTTGAACCACGAGCCAGCCGCTGTCCCCGGCCGCCGGGTAGATGTAGCCTTTACCGTCGGGGCTGAGCATGATATTGTCCGCCAGAACGTCCCTGTAGAGCGTTCCCGCCTTTCCGTCGATGACCACCATCCAGTCCTTCCCGTTATAGGCGGCGAAGGCCATCCGTGAGTCCCGGGGCCCGAAGACGATCGGACTGACGGGAGACGACATCGGGTAGACGCCGCCGACCCGCGCCCCGTCCTCGATCACCAGACTGGTCTTTCCTTTTATCACGCTGTAGGCGCAGTGGCGCCCGTCGTAGCTGAAGACGGGTTTTTCGACCTGGTCCCAGGCCGGCTGCCGCGCGCCGTCGATGATGACGAATTTCTCGCCGCCTGCCTCGGCGGTGTAGGCCAGGCGTTTGCCGTCCGGGCTGAAAACGGGATCCCCGACCTTATCGTAGAAGGGTCCGGCCTTGCCGTCCGCCACCATGGCCCATTTGTCGCCCCGGCCGGCCGCGTAGGCCAGGCGGGAACCGTCCTCCCCGCCGAGCGCGAGGGGGCCGATCGCATCGTATCCTTCCTTATTCACCAAGGCGCCGTCGACGACCGCGAACCAGCGGCCCTTGATCTTGGCGGCGTACGCCAGGCGCCGGGCGTCGCGGCTGAACACGGGGCCGTTCGTGCCCACGGCTTCGCATTCCGGCCCCACTTCCCGGCCGTCCAGGGAAATCCTCCAGGCGGTGCCCTTCCTGGCCGCGGCCGCGACATGGGCTCCGTCCGCGCTCAGCACCACCGACTTCATCTCATCGAATTCCGAGGGAAAGGGTTTTCCGTTTACGGCCGCCGCGGTCTTGCCGTCCGCGGTTTTCTGAACCCAGACGATATGTTGATCGTCCGCGCTGCGCACGATGATCGGGGGCAGGGTGAGCTCGATGCTGCTTTGCCTGGCGCACGAGGAAAACACGAAGGCCGACAGTACGGCCGCCGCCAGCCGCATTAAGCCTTTTAAATTTATTCGCCGCATTATGAAAACTCCTTCGAGAATATTCATCGCGTCATTGATTTTTCGGCTTAACTCGACTTGTCCTGATTACTGAATCACTATTGGATTTGTTTGTATAATCAATAAAATACCCAGATTACATGTACGGTATCAAAGAGCCGCGGCCGTCGATATCGGCCGAACCATTTCATCTGCCCTAGTCTGCACTATGACAAATTCCTTATATTTAGGAAATCACGTCACGTGCGATTAGTCAAGGGGATTCAACCTTTCGTCGGGGAGCTCCGTCGACGATCGGTTTTCCGATTTGTACCGGTATAGCGAACCGGGGACGTTTCGCCTTCCCTGCCGCCAAACGGGGCATTTCAAACTTGACGGAAAACCCGCTATCCTCTATCATAATTCCGATCTCCGCCAAGTTGAATGAAATCCGCACAACGTATGATCTCCTCATGACATCATGGGGAGGAAGGATGGATGTATGCTGAAAAAGGCCCTTTTCATTTCTATCCTCATCGCATTGTTTCAACTGGCCGTCATCGGCGCCGCCTTTTCGCAAAACCTGGTCATCAACCTCAACATCGAATACGGCGATCCGGTTCGAGTGCAGGTCAGCAACAACGGGGACGTGACGCTGAACGCGACGGGAATCGAGTATTACGCCAATGGAATCATAAAAAACGACGCCACTCCCTTTACCGTCGCGCCGGGAGAGACGACATCCATCCCCCTTGACATCACCCGGCCCACCGTCCCCGGCTCCTATAACATTTGGGCCAAGCTCAGGTACACCCTCGGCGGCAAGCCGGCCAGCTTGATCAGTAATTTTTTCGTTCCGATCAACCAGCCCGCCGTCCTGGACGTCTGGGTCGACGTCAAGACGACGGCGATCGTTGAAAACGGCACGATCACGGTCACGTTCAAGGATCCGTCACTCATCGATCTCTGCACCCCCGTCTTCCCCGACGAACTGGTCGTCACCGGCCGCAAGGTGGAGGGGAACAGCATCATTTATACGGTGAAAAACAACCGGCCGGACATAAAAGAAAACACGATTTTGCTGTGGACGTTCGAAAAGGAAGAGACGATACCGGAGGCGGAAGGGAAAGTGACCATTCATCGGGCGGGCTGGCTGCGGATAGCGGTGATTCTGGGCCGGGACAGCCAGCCGTACCATCAGGAAATCGGGCGCCAGGTGCAATACGTCAACCGGAATTTCATCTTTTATAATTATCTCTCGACGAATATCGTCGCCATCCTCACGATCATCTCCCTGGTTTTTTTCATTCTGACGGTGATCGTCTACCGCGGCAGGGAAGCCCTGATTCCGCTCATGTACGTATCGTTCACCTTCGTCTTGGTCAACGTGCTGATTTTGATCTTTCAAATCCCCTTCCACGCGAATCCAAGCATCCCCATGCCCATATTCAGCTTCTCTGAGCCTTATGTTCGCATCCAGCAAATCCAGATGTTCGACTCCTCTTCGAATTACGTGTATTTCAGAAACTTCGTCCTGCCCGTCTATTACCCGATCATGATCGTGTACCTGGTATTTTCCTATCTCGACCTGAAAAAACGGAAAGGCGAGGATCTGTGGAACCGTCTGCAGGAGAAGAAAACATGGAGAGTTTTCGCCTTCCTGTACGCGCGAATCAGAAAACTCTTCAAAAAGCCGTACGACAAACGGGACTACGCCTGGAATCCGCAGCGAAAAACCGCGTTTCTGGCCGTCGGGGTCAAGTTCCTGTGGATGCCCCTCCTCTGGACGTGGACGATCAACAACATATTCGTCATGATCGACCAGATCGTGAACATGCAGCCGAATTTTTACCGCATCAATGAATTCATGGTCAATCTCATCATCCTGCTGGACGTCTCCATCTTCGCCTTTTCATACACGGTGGAAACGAAAAAAACGAACAGCATGATCAAGTCGGTGGAGCCCACCGTCATCGGCTGGCTGGTTTGCATCGCCTGCTACCCGCCCCTCAATAATTTCAGTTTCGTGTGGCTCGACAACCTGTTCACCTGGGTGCCGAATTTCGAGCTCAGCGAACCCGTGAAAATCGCCGCCCTGGTGGTCATCACCGTTCTCTGGGCGTTCTACGCCTCGGCGACGGTCGCCCTGGGATTCAGATCGAGCAACCTGACGAACCGCGGGATCGTCACGCGGTTCCCCTACAACATCGTCCGCCATCCGGCTTATATCGGGAAAAACCTGCTCTGGCTCGTCGAATTCTTCCTGCTTTCCCAGAAGCACCTGGGCCTGATCATGGGTTTCATGGTGGTTTATTTCTTCCGGGCGATCACCGAAGAGCGGCATCTGAAGAAGGACCCCGATTACGCGGCGTACATGAAGAAGGTGAAGTACCGATTCATTCCGGGAATTATTTAGCCCGCCGATTCGTTCTGAATCTTTATCAATCGGGGCGTTGAGATGAAGGCTCTTGAGGGGGCTGAGCGACATACTCCCGTCATCAGTTTGAACGACCGGGGAAATTCCGGAAGCCGACGCGGAAAGGTTCCGTACGTGAACTATGATCAACGATAAAATTCTCACAGTCGTCCTCCCCGCCTATAACGCCGAAAAAACCCTGGAAGCGACGTACAACGAAATTCCTTTCGACATCGTCGATCACGTGATCCTGGTCGACGATTGCAGCCGCGACAACACGCTGGCGGTGGCCGAAAGACTCAACATCCGCCACATCATCAAGCACATTGAGAACAAGGGGTACGGCGGCAACCAGAAAACATGCTACAAGAAGGCGTTGGAGCTCGAGAGCGATATCGTCATCATGCTCCATCCCGATTATCAATACACGCCGAAATTGATTCACTCCATGGCGTACCTGATAGCGAACGGGGTGTACGAGGTCGTGTTGGGTTCGCGGATCCTCGGCCGGGGGGCGCTCAAGGGGGGCATGCCGCTCTACAAATATTTTTTCAACAGGCTGCTTACCCTGGCGCAAAATATCCTGATGCGCCAGAAACTGTCCGAGTACCATACGGGGTACCGCGCCTTTTCCAGAAAGGTGCTGGAAACGGTGGATTTTGAGAAAAACAGCGACGACTTCGTGTTCGACAACCAAATGCTGGCGCAGATATGCTTTGCCGGCATCGATATCGCCGAAATCACCTGTCCCACGAAATATTTCGACGACGCTTCTTCGATAAATTTCAGAAGAAGCGTACGGTACGGCCTGGGTGTTCTGGCGACGTCCTGGCGCTATTTCCTGACCAAGGCGGGCGTATGCAGATCGAGAATTTTTACAGGCGCTCAAAAGACGTGACTCGCGCAGCGGGGAGGAGAAAATAACATTTTCCGGTCACCCGTTCCCGATCAGCGCCGGGTGTAGTTTTTTTCCACCCACTTTTTATATTCCCCGGTTTTGACCCGCTCGACCCATCCGCCGTTGTCCAGGTACCAGCGGACGGTGGAACGCAGCCCCTCTTCGAATTTTACGGATTGCCTCCAGCCGAGCTCCCGCTTGATCTTTTCGCAATTGATGGCGTAGCGCCGGTCGTGGCCCGGCCGGTCTTTCACGAACGTGATCAATTTCAAATAGGGCTCGCTGGGCCGGTCCCGGGCGGCGGCGACGATTTCGCAGAGGAGGCGGACCAGGGCGATATTCTCCAGCTCGTTCCCCCCACCCACATTGTACGATTCTCCGGCCGTCCCGCGCCGGACGATGGTCCACAGGGCGGCGGCGTGGTCGGCCACGTACAGCCAGTCGCGGACGTTTTTGCCGTCCCCGTAGACGGGAACCTCCCGGCCCGAGAGCAGGTTGAGAACGGCGAGCGGGATCAGTTTTTCCGGGAACTGGTAGGGACCGTAATTGTTCGAGCAGTGGGAAAGGGTGACGGGCAGCCGGTAGGTGTGGAAATAGGCCCTGACCAGATGGTCCGAGGAGGCCTTGGACGACGAGTAGGGGCTGCGCGGAGCGTAGGGGGTGGACTCGTCGAAATAGCCGCTTTCCCCCAGGGAACCGAACACCTCGTCGGTGGAGACGTGATGGAACACGACGTCCCGCCGGTCCCCCCAAAATGACCGGGCGGCCTCCAGGAGGGAGAAGGTGCCGTAAATATTGGTCGTGATGAATTCCGCCGGCCCCGCAATGGAGCGATCGACGTGCGATTCGGCCGCCAGGTGAATGACGGCGTCGACGTCGTACTTTTTAAAGAGGCTGTTCATCGCCTCCCGGTCGCAGATGTCCGCGCGCTCGAAGCGATACCGGTCGGCGCCGAAATCGTTCCGGATGTCGGCGAGGTTTTCCGGGTTGCCGGCGTAGGTGAGCTTGTCGACGTTGACGAGCCGGCCCGCGAAATCGGTCTCGCGGAATATGTGGCGTATCAGGTTGGAGCCGATGAACCCCGCCCCGCCGGTGACCAGCAGGTTGTTTATGTTTCGTTCCATCGCCTGAAATCCTCCGTTAAGAATCGGCGCAGGGAACGATCCCATTGCGGAACGACGAGATCGAGCTCCCGGCGTATTTTTTCCTTGCTGAGCAGCGAGAACGCCGGACGGCGCGCCCGCGCCGGATAGGCGGCGGAGGCGATCGGATCGATGCGGCAGCGGCGGGTGACGAGGCCGGCTTCGCTGCCCGCCCTGAGGATCTCCCGCGCGAAATCGAACCAACTGATCCGGCCTTCATCCGAATAATGATAGACGCCCGACGACGCGCCGTCTTTTTCAATGAAGGCGAGGAGCGCCCCCGCCAGGTCCCCGGTATGGGTCGGCGAACCGATCTGATCGTCGACGACGCCCACCGAATCACGCTCGTTCATGAGCCGCAGCATGGTGTGCACGAAGCTCGGACCCGCGGTCCCGTAGAGCCAGGCCGTCCGGACGATCACGTACCGGCAGCCGGAAGCGCGGATCGCCTCCTCCCCTTTCAACTTGCTCCGCCCGTACGCGCCGAGGGGATTGGTCGCGTCGTCTTCAAGATACGGCTCGGCCTTCCTCCCGTCGAACACGTAGTCCGTGGAGACATGGATCAGGCCGGCGTCGAGCTCCGCGGCCAGTTCGGCCAGACAACCCGCCCCGCGCCCATTGATCTCCGTGGCGAGGTCTTCTTCGTCTTCGGCCTTGTCCACGGCGGTATAACCGGCGCAGTTGACGATCCAGGCGACGGGTGTGCCGGCGGCGTGACGCCTGAGGGCGGCCGGTTCCAGGATGCTGACCTCCCGGTCGGTGGCGATGAAATTGAGCCGGCGTCGGCGCAGGAGCGCCTCCATTTCGCGGCCCAACATCCCCTTGTTGCCCACCAGCCAAATCACGGTCCGCTCCGTCCGCGCGCCTCCGCCTCCGGCCGGATACCCCGGGAATCGAGATCTTCCCGGAGACAGGCGGGGCTCACGCCGGAAGGCGCGGTTTCAAGGAATCTCAAAGCCATGGTCTTCCTCGACGATCCGCTTGATGTATTCCCCGTAGCCCGATTTTTCATATTTGGCCGCCAGGGCGAGCGCCTGGCGCCTGTCGATATATCCCTTTTTGTAGGCGATTTCCTCAAGGCAGGCGATCTTCAAGCCCTGCCTGTCCTCGATGGCTTTCACGAAGTTCGTGGCGTCCACCAGCGAATCGTGGGTGCCGGTGTCCAGCCAGGCGTACCCCCGTCCCAACACCTTCACGTTCAACTCGCCCGCTTCCAGGTACGCCTTGTTGACGTCGGTGATTTCCAGCTCCCCGCGCGCGGACGGCTTGAGCCGGGAGGCGATTTCCACCACCCGGTGATCGTAAAAATACAGGCCGACGACCGCGTAGCGCGATTTCGGCTTTGCCGGCTTTTCCTCCAGCGAGACGGCCTTCCCCGCGGCATCGAACGAAATGACGCCGTAACCGCCCGGGTTCCGCACGTAGTAGGCGAACACGGTGGCGCCCTTCTTCCGGCCGGCGGCCTCGATCAAGAGCGGCTGCAGGTCATGGCCGAAAAACAGGTTGTCGCCGAGGACGAGCGCGACCGGCTCGCCGCCGATGAAATCGCGGCCGAGGAGAAACGACTCGGCCAGGCCGTTCGGTTCGGGCTGCACGGCGTACTCGAACGACAGGCCCAGGGCCGAGCCGTCGCCCAGCAAGGCCCGGAAGCGCGGTGTGTCCGCCGGCGTGGAGATCACCAGGATCCGCCGGATGCCGGCGAGCATCAGGACCGACAACGGGTAATAGATCATCGGTTTGTCGTAAATGGGAAGGAGCTGCTTGCAGAGGGGCAGGGTCAGCGGGTAGAGCCTGGTGCTCGCGCCGCCGGCGAGGATTATGCCTTTCATCGGAACCTCAAGTGTGCGCCCATGATTTCATTAAACTAAAGCCGCGGGGAAAAGTCAACGACGAAGGAAGCGACCCGCCTTTCCGGGAACGGTATTCGCGCCCCCCGGCAGCCGAGCTTCATCATCGCGGCGCTCGCTTAACGCGGGTCCGGCTCAGTTCGCTCGCCGCGGCACACCCGAAAGCCCGTGTCGGCGCTTTTGCCGTTCGCCTGCCAGCCGCCCCGGAAGGACGTTTCGCACGCCTGCTCGCCTCCGAGCCAGCCGCCGCCTTTCCAGACCCGGCCCGGCAGGTCGTTCTCCGTCGCGGGCTCGTACCGGTCCCAGCACCATTCCCTGACGTTGCCCGACATGTCGTACAGACCCAGCTCATTGGGCGCTTTGCGGCCGATGGGTTTGGTTTTATCTTCGTTATCCTTCACCAGGGTATAGTTCCAAAAACCATGCAGGAACTGATCACCGGAATTCCGCCAATACCAGGCCACGTCGTTGACGTCATTGCTTCCACTGTACGTATAACTCCCGGTCAGCCGTCCCCCGCCCGCGGCGTATTCCCACTCCGCTTCCGTCGGCAGCCGGTAACCGTTCGCTCCCGGATTGATCGTTACCGTCCATTTCAGGTCATCGACCTCATTATGGTTATCCGGATCCTTTTTGTTTTTGTCTATCGTGTAAACCGGCTGCCGTCCCTCTTGCAGGCTTTTTTTGTTGCAGAACTCGATGCTGTCGTACCAGCTGACCGACTCCACGGGCAAATCGTCGCCTTTGAATCGCGACGGATTGTTTCCCATCACCTCGGTCCACTCTTTTTGGGTTACTTCGAATTTCCCGATATAAAAATCCGGTACTGTTGTGTTTTTTCCGGAATAATTTGATTTCTGATTCTTGAAAGCACCCCCCCGGACCAACACCATGTCCCCGGGTTTTCCCGGCGAACAGGCGCCGAGCAAGAGGACGAGCGACGGCAGAAGAACGATGAAAAATCTTCGCATCGGAATATCTCCTTCGCCATTTTCCGCATAAAAAATAATGGAGGAAATCCATGACGCATTCACGCGCCCTGCGTGAAAAGCAGTCTGAACTGCGGGAAGAGGAGCGTGCCTGAGTCCGGAGACAAAAATCCGAATACCCGAATGAACGGGCGACCGCGGGGGCGGGCGGTGGAATTACACTCCTGCCGGCGACTGCAGAGAAACCGTTCCACCCCGCCGTCGTGCGGAGCCCGCCGCTCCCGCCGTTTTCATTCCCATGCCATCCAATCGAGCAGCGGTTTCTGCTTCCAGGGCAGCGATTTGTCCACCCGCACGATGTCGGCCACGAATTCCTTGTTGGAAACGCTGCGCACGGTCACGGTGAACGTATCGCCCCCGTCCCAGTACGGATCATTCTTCACGGTCGCGATGATTTTCGGAACGCCTGAAAAAGGTTTGGCGAAGGAAATCTTGACCTGCTTGGAAGGGGAGGCGCTGTCCCCGATGAGCGATTCGCCCGTCTGGACGTTTCCCAGCGCCGTGCCGATTCCTTCGTCGCCGACCTTGATCGAGCTGACCGCGGCCGGGCCCGCCTGAACCGTGCCTTCGACGATGAGCGTAATATTTTCCCTGTCCGGAACGTTCGTTCCCACCAAAATGTTCCTCGACACTTTCCCGTCGAGCCGCGCGGTATCGAACCGGCCGGTGATCTTCCCGGTCTGGCCGGGCTGCAGTTCCCTGTCAAAGGCGTCCAGATGCGTGCAGCTGCACGTCGACAATACCCCGCCGATGACGAGCGGCTCCGTGCCCGGATTGGTGTACTCAAAGCTGAAGTTGAAGATCTTGCCTTCCGGGACGGTTCCCAGATCAAACCGTTCCGACTTGAAGCGAATGCCCGGCCCTTTCACCTGGGGACCGCATCCCGAGACCAGGCCGATCGCCGCAAACGCCGCGATAAAAAGTAGAACTCGATTCATCCTCATTACATGCACCTCGCCTATAATGTTGCTCGTCACTGTTTCCAATATCTAGGATTTGTAATATAATGGATTCGACTCGGTTTGACAACGAGCCGGAATGGTCATTAATCAGGACGCGAGGCGTATGCGCATAAACGAGAGGATTTCTCGACTTTTCAACGAACGAATAATAAAATTCCTCATCTCCGGCGGCAGCGCCGCCCTGTTGAATTTCGCGCTGATATATATTTTCATAGAGTTCCTGGGATTCAAGACGTATTTTTTGAAAAATCTCGCCAATTTATTGGTTATTGAAATATGCATCGTTTTCGTATTTACGCTCAGCCGGGTATGGACCTGGAATGACGCGCCCAAAAAGCAGGGGAAAAGCCTGTGGGGCCAATACCTTTCCTTCAATCTCGCGTATTTGGCGGGGATCGTCATAAAAGTCATACTCTTTGCGGTTTTTGATAAACTGGGGATGTTTTACATCATAAACATCGCCATCGGCATGGTGGTCGCCGCGGGGTTCGATTTCATCTTCAGCGACAAATTCGTTTTTAAGCGAAAACGGGACAAAAATGGGACCGGCGTTACATAGAACGGCCCGTCAACTTGCCATCCCCGTTTTCCTCTGTTACACTAGAAATCCAACGTCGATTCGGCCGGGAAAGGACTCAAGCGAGAGCTCATGAAAACTTCAACCGCCAACAGAGGAGAAACGCCTTCGCAGTCCGCACTGGCGACTTTCGTAAAAAAAAATAAAAATACGCTTCTGCCCCTTTTGGTTTTTTTTCTTCCGTTTTTGCTGTACCTGCAGACGGTCACTTTCGGGTTTATCGGTTTCGACGACCGGGACGTGATATCGCAAAACATTCACGTCTTGAGCGATTTCGGAAACATCCCCCAGGCTTTCCAGAAGGACGCCTTCCTCGGAAAAAGCAGCCAGTTCTACCGCCCCATGCAAACCTTGTCGTTCATGGTCGACACGCAATTGTCCGGCGGGAACAATCCCTGGATGTATCACCTGACCAATGTCGTGCTCATGGGACTCATCGCCTTGGTGCTTTTTCTCCTGTTGAGGAAGCTCCTCATCCCGCTGCCGCTGGCGTTCGCCGGCACATTGATTTTTTGCGTTCATCCCCTGTTCGTCTCCTCCGTGGCGTGGATACCGGGGAGGGGGGATTGGCTGCTCGTATTATTTTCCCTGCTTTCGTTTTATTTTTTCATGGAGCGCCTGCAAACCAAAAAACCGGCGTATTTGTTTTTATACTGGATCGCCTTCACCATTGCCTTGTTCTCCAAAGAAACGGCGGCCGTTCTTCCGCTCATTTTCATACTCTATTTCTTCACGGTTCCGCCGAAAAAACGATTTGAGAAGAGATACGTTCTCGACATCGCGCTTTTCGCCGTTTCGGGGATCCTCTGGTTCGGGCTGCGCTCGGCGGCGACCAGGAACCTTGCGCACCAAGGCAACGTCGGACTGGCGGCCTTCGTCTCGAACCTGCGGGCCATCCCCGATTCCCTGGCCCGGTTTTTTATTCCTTTCGACAGCTCGTTTATTTCAAGCTTTTCCCTCGCGTATACCTTGATCGGCTTGGGAATCATGGTCCTGGTCGGCGTCGTTTTCTTTCTCAATAAAGAGAGAACAAAGAAAGAAAAAATATTCGGCCTGGCATGGTTTATTTTATTGATGCTGCCGGCGATGATCATTAAAGAGGATTTCATCGATTATTTGAGCCATCGTCTTTTTCTTCCGTTGATCGGCATTCTTCTCTTCGTGTTGTTTTGCGTTCCGCAGAAATGGCTCGCAGTTGAAAACCGGAAGATAAAAATCGCGATGACCGGCGGCTTCATATGCGTGCTCGCCTTCCTGTCTTCCGTTACCGCCATCCATTCCCGCGCCTTTTCGGACCCGATGACGTTCTGGAATACGTCCATCTCCCAAAACCCCCGGAATATTCTGATGTACACGAACAGGGGGTATGAAAAATACCTGAGAAGCGATTTTCGGGGAGCAATCGACGATTTTACGAAAGCGCTGGCGCTCAATCCGGAATATGCCGCCGCGTACGGCAACATGGGGACGGTCTATTCGGCGCAAGGCGACCTGACGAAGGCCGTCAAGGAGTACGATAAGGCGATAGCGCTCGATCCGCGGTATGCGGAAGCTTATAACAACCGGGGAAAAGCCTATGCCGATTCGGGCGACTACGATCGAGCGATCAGGGATTTCAATACAGTGATAGCGCTGAATCCGCGTGACGCGGAAGCGTACCGAAACCGGGGCAATGTTTTTGACGAGAAGGGCGACCGGGCGGCGGCGGAGAGAGACTTCGCGAAAGCCATCGAATTGAATCCGGATTTCGCCGACGCGTATCTCAACCGGGGAAACGTTTTTTCCGCCAAAGGCGACATTGAAAATGCGATCAAGAACTACCGCAAAGCCGTGGAATTGAATCCGTATTACGCGGCGGCGTACAACAACTTGGGACTCGCCTTTCAAGCCCGGGGGGACCTGGAGAACGCGCTTCAATATTTCAATAAAGCCGTCGAATTGAAGCCCGACCTTCCGGAGTTCCGCTACAACCGGGGAAACGCCTATTTGGACACAGGCGCTTTTGAAAGCGCCGTCAAGGACTTCGCCAAAGCGGTGGAACTGAATCCGACCTACGCGGAAGCGTACAACAACCTGGGACTCGCGCGGCAAGCCGCGGGCGATCCGGCAGGCGCTCTCAAGGATTATGATAAAGCCATTGCACTGAAACCCGGTCTGGCGGAGGCTTATTACAACCGGGGCGGCTTTTACTTGATGAAACGGGATTTCAACAACGCCATCAAGGAATACGACAAGGCGATTGATTTGAAACCCGATTATGCGCAGGCGTACGGCGTCCGGGGGATCGCATATTCCGAAAAAGGCGATCTCACCGCGGCCATCAAGGATTATCGGAAAGCGATCGAACTGAATCCCCGGGACGCAAACGCCTACGGCAACCTGGGGAACGCCTATAAAGCCAAAGGCATGCTGCGGGAAGCGGAAAAGAATTTCAAAATCTATGAAACATTGTCCGGAAAAAATCAATGAAGGCACGAACGCCCAAAAAAAGCCGATTCCGCCTTTACCTTTCGAGTCTCCGCCTCGAGCGCTGGCCGCGCAGCCTCGCCATGCTGCCGGGCCTGGTCATGGCGTATCTGCTGTTCCCGGTTGAGGCGAGGCCGGCGCTCGATCTTCCGCTGATCGCCAAAGGCGTGCTCGCCTTTTTCCTGGCCTGGGCCGTTTCCACCATCAACTACATCATCAATGAAATCACCGACGCGCCTTTCGACGCCCACCACCCGACCAAGCGGCACCGTCCCCTGGTCACCCGGGAGATCAGCCGCTCGATTCTGGTGGTGATCGGTCTGGCGCTGGGCATCAGCGCCGGCGTGCTGGCCTTCCTGGTCTTCGACTGGCGCTTTAACGCCGCCCTGCTCCTCCTGCTGGTTCAGGGGACGATCTACAATATCAAGCCTTTTCGCATGAAGGATATTCCCTACGTGGATTCCACGCTGGAATCGACCAATAATCCGATCCGCTTTCTCATCGGCTGGTACGTGGTGGGCGCTTCCTTCCCTCCCGTATCCATGCTCCTGAGCTGGTGGGCTTTCGGAAATTTCCTGATGATCGGCAAGAGAGTGGCCGAGAAAAAATTCCTGACCCGGGAACAGGCCGAGGCGTACCGGTTATCGCTGAAAAAATATTCGCTCACCGGATTGATCGCCTTCATGATCGCGAACGCGGCGGCTTTTCTTTCCACCTACGTCTGGTTCGCGCTCGCGTACGGCCGGTACGTGCTGCTCTACGTTCTGCCCGGCATCCTCGGCTATCTGGTCATCTTCATTTATATTTCGATCCGGAAACGGGATACCGCCGAGGAACCGGAAAAGCTTTTGCGGAATCCCTTTTTCGCCCTGTTCACGCTGGTCCTGGTCGCGCTTATCATCCTGGCTTTTTTACCGCTGTGAAAACGGGGCCGCGCCGCGCGCCCGCGATTCGCAGGCCGTTTTCCGATTGATTTTTTTTATATTATATGTATATATGAAATTCCCGCCGGGCGACGGTATTTCCATCATTCCACGGAGCGTGCCTTGAAAATTCTCCTGGTCAAGCCTTCCAGCCTCAGCGACCATATCCAGCCCCCGCTGGGCCTCGGTTACCTGGCGAGCTCCGTGGCCGGCCGTCATCAAACCGCCATCCTGGACATGTTGAAAACCCCCCTGACCGATGAAAAATTCCGGCACTATATCGCCAAAGAACGATTCGATGTGGTGGGATTTCAATGCTATACGCCGGATTTGCAATCCGTCGCCAAACTCGCCCGCCTCGTCAAACAGGAGTCGCCGCGAATCGCCACCATGGCGGGCGGCCCCCATCCCACGCTGCTGCCGGCCGAAACCATGGAGTATTTCGGCGACGGCATGGATTGGCTGCTGCGGGGCGAGGGAGACGAGGTCTTTCCGCAATTCATGGATCAGCTCCAGGCAAAGCGCCTCGAGCCCAAGACCGTGCCCGGTCTGGTGTGGAAAAGCGACGGCGCCATCCGCGTCAATGAGAAGACCCACTACGTGAAGGACCTCGACCGCGTCCCCACGCCGGCCTGGGACCTCATACAGCCCCAGACCTACCCTCCGGCGCAGCACGGCGCCTTCTTCCGGCGGTTCCCCATCGCTCCCATCATCACCACGCGCGGCTGCCCGTATGACTGTAAATTCTGCTCTGCCAACGTCCTGAGCGGCCAGGCGATGCGCTTCCGCAGCCCGGAATCCGTCGTCGCTGAAATCCGGATGCTGTATTCCCGGTTTCACATCCGCGAGTTCCACATCATCGACGACAATTTCACCATCAATAAAAAACACGCCCGGGCCGTGCTGGAAAAGATCGTCGCCTCCCGCCTGCCGATCAGCCTGGCGTTCCCCAACGGCATCCGGATCGAAACGGTGGACGAATCCCTGCTGGCCCTGATGAAGAAGAGCGGCGTCTATTTGATTTCCCTGGGCCTGGAATCCGGCTCCAATCGCGTTCTGAAGCTCATGAATAAAAAATTGACCGTGGAAAAAAACGAGGAGAAAATCAGGCTCATTCAAAAGGCCGGGATCGACATGGCGGCGTTTTTCATCATGGGCTTCCCGGGGGAGACGAAGGACGACCTCCGCCGCACCGTCGACTATTCCCTCCGGCTGCCGCTGCTGCGCGCGAATTACGAGAATTTCCTGCCCCTCCCGGGCTCCCCGATCTACTACGAATTGGAAAAAAACGGCGAATTGAAAGGCATCGACTGGCGGAATTACCATTACATGACCGCCACCTATATCCCCCGGGGCTTGACCCGGGAAACGCTCAAGAAATTCCAGAAAAAAGCCTTCCTCAAGTTTTTTCTCCGGCCGCGGATATTATTCCGGCACATTCTGTTGATCAAAACCTTCAAGCACTTCATCTACCTGGCAAAGCGGTTTTACCACTGGATGTTGATGTCGTAACGGAACGAAACAATGATGGATCCGGCCGCCAACGAAGAAAAATCGCGCCTCCAGCGCCCGCTTGTCGCTTTTGTAAACACCAACAAAAACGCGATCCTTTCCATTCTTGTTTTCCTCATACCGGTTTTGCTGTACCTCCAGACCGTCGGGTTCGGTTTTTCCTATTTTGACGACCATGACATGATCATCAATAAAATCGCCTTTTTGCGCGATTTCAGGAACGCGCCCCAGGCGTTCCTCACGGACGCCTCGATAATAAAGAGCAGCAGCTTTTACCGCCCTCTCCAGACGCTTTCGTATATGGTCGACATGCAATTGTCGGGCGGGAACAACCCGTGGATGTATCACCTCACCAATGTGCTGCTTCTGGGGTTGACGGCCTGGGCGCTGTTTCTCCTATTGAGGAAATTACTCGTTCCGCTCACGTTGGCGTTTCCAGGCGCCTTGCTCTACAGCGCGCATCCGCTTTTCGCCATTTTTACCGCCTGGATCCCGTCCCGGGGGGATTTGCTGCTGACGCTTTTCTCCATATTGTCGTTCTTGTTTTTGATCGAACATCTCCAGAAGAAAAAGGTCCGCTTTCTGCTGTTGCACTGGCTCGCCTTTACCATCGCCTTATTTTGCAAAGAAACCGCGGCGCTGCTGCCCGTTCTTTACATCATGTACTACTTCACTTTCCCGCCGAAAAAGCGTTTTGAAAAAAAATATCTCATTAATATCGTCCTCTACGCTCTTTCGGGACTTTTCTGGTTTTGGCTCCGCTCCATCGCCGTCGGCGGTTCCTCAATCCTGAATGAAATCGGATTGGCTCCGCTCCTGGCCAACCTGCGAACCGTACCCGAAGCCTTCGCAAACTTTTTTATACCGTTTGATATCGCGTTGATTCCGAGTTTCTCCCTCTTTAAGACGCTTGCCGGTTTGGGACTGATGATTCTGATCGCCGTCATGTTCTTTCTCAATAAGGAAAGGTCGAAAAAGGAAAAACTTTTCGGCCTCGCCTGGTTCGCATGTCTGTTATTGCCGACCTTGCTCTATAAAGAAGGGTTTATCGATTATTTGAATCATCGCCTTTTTCTCCCTTTGATCGGCGTTTTGCTCTTCGTGTTGTACTGCATCCCGAAGAAATGGGTCGAAGCAAAAGTCAAACGAACAAAAATCCTGGTCAACGGCGGGTATGTCGGCGTCTTTGTCCTGTTTTCCTGTCTGACCATTATCAATTCCCGCCCGTTTTCGGACCCAATGACTTTCTGGAATACTTCGATCTCCCAAAATCCGAAAAATCCGATGAATTATGTCAACAGGGGATACGTAAGGCTTATCGGACACGACGTTCAGGGGGCGATCGCCGACTACACCGAAGCCGCGGCGCTCAATCCGACCTTCGCCCCGGCCTACTACAACCTGGGAAACGCCTATGCGGAAAAAGGCGATTTTGGCCAGGCGATTAAGGAATTCACCAAAGCCCTGGAGCTCAACCCGCGTGACGCGAATATATATTACAACCGGGGGAACGCCTACGCGGCGAAAGGCGATCCGCACGGCGCGGTCAAAGACTATCAAAAAGCCGTCGCCCTGTATCCCGGTTACGCGGAAGCGTACAACAACCTGGGCCTCGCGTATCAAACCATGGGCGATCCGCAACGCGCTCTCCGGGAATTCAATAAAGCCATTGAAGTGCAGCCGCGTCTGGCGGAGGCTTATTACAACCGGGGGAATTTTTATCTGGACCGCGGCGACTCGAAAAAGGCGGCAAACGATTACCTGAAAGCCGTGGATTCGAATCCGTATTACGCGGAAGCCTATAATAACCTGGGACTGGCGTATCAGGCCATGGGCGACCCGGCGGGCGCTCTCAAAGCCTACGACAAAGCCATTGAGTTGAAACCCGGCCTGGCGGAGGCTTATTACAACCGGGGAAATTATTTTCTGGTGAAGGGCGATTTTGAGCGGGCCGTCCGGGAATACGACAAGGCCATTGAGTTGAAACCCGATTACGCGCGGGCGTACGGCGTCCGCGGAATAGCGTATTCCCAGAAAGGCGACCTCGACTCCGCGATCAGGGACTACCAGAAGGCGATCGCGCTCGATCCCGCGGACGCGAACGCTTACGGCAACCTGGGGAACGCCTACAAAGCCGAAGGCAAGTTGAGGGAAGCCGAGCGGAATTTCAAAATGTACGAGAAATTATCCGGGAAACAATAAACGACCGCCGCCGTCTTCGCTGCAACCGGTGATCCCCGACCGGTTGGTGAAAAAGCTCAACCGGTTCACCAGCCCGCTAATTGCTTCCGGCCGCATCCTTTTTGGCCGGTTCGTTGCGAACCACGCGAAAACCGGTGTCGTCCCACTTCGCAGTCGGAGGCAGGTGCCCGCGGAAATTGATCGTGCAGGGATCTTCGACGCCGAGCCAACCGCCGCCTCTCCAGACCCGTTCGGCGCCGCTGCTCGCGAAGAGATTTTTTTCTCCATACCAATCCCAGCACCATTCCCTCACATTGCCCGACATATCGTACAATCCCAACTCGTTGGGCTTTTTGAGACCGACGGGTTTCGTTTGATTTTTATTTTTCTCAATGATCTCGCGCTCCCAATAGCCCTTCAAGGGTTTTTCCCCGGAATTCTTCCAATACCAGCCGACCTCGTCGAGATTATCGCTTCCGCTGTATTTGTAATTTTTACTCAACTGGCCCCCGCTGGCGGCGTATTCCCACTCCACCTCCAGGGGCAAGCGGTACCCGTTGGCTCCCGGGTTGATCGTCACGGTCCATTTTAAGTTGTCTTTCTCATTCGTATTATTCGGATCCTTTTTGTTCTTGTCGATGTTATAAACCGGCTGCAATCCCTCTTTTATGCTCTTTTTATTGCAGAACTCGATACTGTCGTACCAGCTCACGGATTCGACCGGCAAATCGTCGCCTTTGAACTTCGACGGATTGCTTCCCATGACGTCGACCCACTCTTTCTGGGTCACCTCGTATTTCCCGATGTAGAAATCGGATACCGCGACGCTCTGTCCGTATAAACTGGATTTGGTGTTTTTGACGGGACCGCCCTTGACGAACACGACTTCACCCGGCTTGGCCTGCGTCTTGGTGCAGGCGCCGCCAATCGCCACGATCAGCACGACAAAGGAAATGAGCAGTTTTCTCATTGAAATGTCTCCCTCTCATCGATCGGAAAAGCAATATGATGAAAAAAGTCAACTATCGCTACGACCTTGTTTTCCCCCGGCAACGCCGGATCGATTTTCACTTCTCTTGATTGATTGACTTTGGTTGGCGCCGCGGGGGAGGCGTTTCTCGCAGCGTGATTTCCAGCGGCTTCCCCCGCGTTCGATCCCGAGGAAGACGCGGGCCGGTAATCCCGCAGCGCCTTCGCCGCGCACGATACAGCATAACATTCGGCGTCGCGATATTCAAGTCGGCATCGGCTTCATTCCCACGCCGTCCAGTCGAGCAAGGGACTTTGCGTCCACGGTTGCGACTTGTCCACGCGCACGATATTGGCGACGAAGGTGGAGCTGGAAACGCTGCGTACGGTGACGGCGAACGCGTCCGGCCCGCTCCAGCCGGGCTCGTTCCGCACCGTCGCGACGATTTTGGGTAATCCGGAAAACGGCTCGGCGAAGGCGATTTTCACCTGTTTGGACGGGGACGGACTGCCGCCGATGACCGTTTCTCCGGTTTCGATGCGCCAAAACGGAGAGCCGTTTCCCCCGGCGTTTTTCGCGCCGGCCGCGGTCGAGGCCGCCTTCACCGTCCCCTCGATCGTGAGCGGCACATTCGGCCTGTCCGGAATGTTCGTCACCAACAGGAAGGTTTCACTCACTCTGCCTTTTATCCCCGTCGTCTTCAGCGCGAGTGAAATTTTCCCGCTCTTGCCCGGTTCCACTTCCTTGCTGAATTCCCGCACGTACGTTCGGCCTCCCGCCGAAGCCACGCCCTGGATAAGGAGCAACTCCGTGCCGTTGTTCGTGAACTCGAATTCATGGTTGACGATCCCGCCTTCCTCGACGGTCCCAAAATCGTACAGGTCCGATTGAAAAACCATGCCGGGGCCCGTCACCCGCTCCGCGCATCCGGACAACAGACCGGCCAGCAAGACGGCGCAAAGGCCGCCTATAACGAATCGACTCCTCATGTTAAGACTCCTCACCTATGAAGATGTTGAAAAACCGGGATTTTCACTTTGCTGAAAACCGGCGGCGTTTTCAACCGGTTATTTACATGCAGCACTTATGCGGATTTCCCCATCCCCTGGCTGTGATTTTAGTGGACTCCATCCTTTTTGACAAGGCGATTCACCTTCGCGGAGGGGCGGGCATTTCCGCCATTTGACCCGGAATCGATATTCCGGGTAGTATGAATTCGGATCCGCCATCTTTTTCAATCGGAATGAAGCGATGAGATTATCCGAAACTGCGGCCCTCTGCCTTTTCCTTTCGTTTTTTACGGTCGCGATTCCCGCCGCGGCGGCCCAGCCGGCGGCCGCGGCCGGAACCAACCTCCTCCGCAACCCCGGGCTGGAGTCCGCCGCGCCGGGGAATCTCAACAACGGCGCACCCCGCGATTGGGAAATATTCCGGAGCGACCGCCGGCCCGGCTCGGTCTCCTTTTCCCTCTCGCCCGGCGATGTCTATGAGGGGCGCCGGGCGCTTCTCATCGATATCAAGAGCCCGCAGTCGGCGGGTATATTCCAGACGGTCGACGTCAGGCCGGATACGTTTTACCGTTTTTCGGTCCGGGTGAAAACCGAATCGCTGGAATCCGCCGGTCCCGGCGTCCATCTCCTGGTGGCCGGCCTGAATGAGGCCGTGAGCGGCTTTTCGGGCACGTCGAGCGCCTGGGGGGAACTGCGGCTTTTCTTCAAGACCGCCGCCGATCAGCGGCAGGCGACGGTGGCGGTGCTCGTCGGGGCGCGTGACCAGCCCGCCCGCGGCCGCGTCTGGCTGGACGACGTATCGCTCGTGCGGGCCGGCGGCCCGGCCGCCGCCTCCGCCCGGCAGGCCGCGCCGGCGGACCCCCGGGAGGCGGCCTACCCCCCGCCGGGTCCCGGGTTTGTCATTTTCATCGGCCTCGCCTGTCTCCTCCTCGCCTTCTTTATTTTCGTTACGGTCAAAAAAAAGCCGGCGCTGAAAGGCCGCGGCCTGGACCTCGTTCTGGCCGGCGGCCTGACGTTGCTCTACGCCTTCATCGCCTTTTATCGCCTGGGCACCTTCGACTCGCCCCAAACCTATTACCGCGCGCAGCGGGAAGGGGAAAGCTTCACCCTGGACCTGGGCGCCGATCTGCCCGTTTCCCGAATCATGTACTTCATGGCGCTGGGAAAGGGATCCTACCGTCTCGATTTTTCCGACGACCTCGAGCATTGGCGCAGCCCCAAAACCCTGGAGCAGGGGCTCAATGACAATCAGCTTCAGATCTTCTGGCGCCTGGAAAACGCGGGCTTCAAGACGCGCTACCTGCGCGTCACGGCCGTCCGGCCCGGCGCCCAGTTGGGGGAAATCGCCGTCTTCTCGGACGAAGACGGGTCGCTCCTCCCGATCCGGGCCATCCTCCCGACCCGGGAGGACCGCCCGGGGACCGGCGCGGCCCGGCCGGCGGACGATCCGCGACGGGTCTGCGACGAGCCGGGACGCGTGCCCCTCCTGCCCAGCTACCTCAACGGCACGTACTTCGACGAGTGCTACTTCGCGCGCAGCGCCTACGATTACACGCTCGGGCTGGATTCCTACGAAGAATCCCATCCCCCCCTGGGCAAGCTCACCATCGCCCTGGGCGTCGAGCTTTTCGGCTTCACCCCCTTCGGCTGGCGCTTCATGGGCACCCTCCTGGGCGTCCTGATGATACCGATCGTCTACGCGTTCGGCCTGGCCCTTTTCAAGAGGCGGGAATGGGCCTTTATCGGCGCCTTCCTCCTGAGCTTCGATTTCATGCACTTCGCCCAGACCCGGATCGCGACCATCGACGTCTTCGGCGTCTTCTGGATCATCCTCATGTATTGGTTCATGTACCGCGCCCTGCGCGAGGATCCCTTGGCCCCCCGTCCCGGAAAGTTTCTCCTCAATCTCCTTTTCTCCGGCCTCTGCTTCGGCCTCGGGGCGGCGTCCAAGTGGATCGCCCTGTACGGGGGCGCGGGCCTGGCCATCGCCCTGGTCGGCCGGTACGCGTTCGCCGGCGTTCGATATTTCCGCGGCCTGTGGCGTCCGTCTCACGGAGAAAATCCCGACGCTTCAGGCAAGCGAGCCGCGGACGAAAGCGACGCGCCTTCCCCGCCGCCCAAGCGTCTCCATTGGAACCATCTCAGGCCATTCCTGAAGCGCACCGGCCTTGTCGTCGTCTTTTCCCTGTCGGTGTTCATCGTCCTGCCGGCCGGCATCTACCTCGCCTCCTACATTCCCTTCATGACGGTGCGCGGTCCGGCGAATCCCCACACCGGCCCCGTCCAGCTCGTTTTGAACGAACAAAAGGCGATGTACGACTACCACGCCGCCCAGAACGCTCCACACGAATTCGCCTCTCCCTGGTATGAATGGCCCGTCGACTACCGGCCGATGTGGTTTTTCACCGGCAATCAGTATCTCTTCCACGACACCGCTTCCGACATTTTTTCCTTCGGCAATCCCGCGATCTGGTGGGCGGGAATAGCGGCCGTGGGCGCGCTCATTTTCCTTCTGGCGGCGCCTTTCGCCATCCTCCTGTTGCGGGGTTTGGGGAATCTCGTGAAAAAAAGACGGGGCGTGACGGAACCGGCCGCCGGTGAGGCCGCGCGCGCCGGCGCGCGCCGGAATTTACGGAAGCGCCTGCCGGCGGGGCTGTTCCTAGCGACCGCCCTGGCCGCCCAGTACCTGCCCTGGATCGTCGTTCCCCGCACGCAGACCTTCATCTACCATTTCTTCGCCTCGGTTCCCTTTCTCATTCTGGCCGCGGTCTTCGTCTTGAAGACGCTGGTGGAGAAGAAACCGCGCCTGCGCCCGGGGGTGTTCGTCTATCTGGGGATCGTCATGCTGTTGTTTTTTCTCTTCTATCCGATCATTTCCGCCGCCCGGGTCGACGCGGCCTACGTGAAGGATATTCTCAAGTGGTTCCCGACCTGGTTTCCGTTATTGTAGGAGAATTTTTTTTCGTGTTCCGATTCCGGCTTTAATTTTCCCAATACTCGACGCCGTTTTTATCCACGTACCCGGCTTTCCCGTTCGCGACGACCGGCGCCAGCCCGGACGTGAATACTCCCGCCCCTTCGTACTTGAACGGGATGACGACGCGGCCTTTCTCGTCGATGAAACCGATCGGACCGCCCCGGCCGGCCGCCGCCAGCCCCTCGCTGAAGGAGCCGGCCTGGTCGTATTGAAGCGGGATGGCGACCCGCCCGGTCTTGTCCACATATCCCTGCTTGCCGTTCAATTCGACCACGGCCAGTCCTTCCGTGAAGCTCCTGACGCTCGTATACGAGGGCGGGACGATTTCTCGACCCGTTTTATCCACGAAGCCCCACTTATCCTGCGACTCGACCGCCGCCAGCCCCTCGCTGAACTTATAGGCCCATTGGTATTTCAAAGGGATGACGATCGTGCCGGTTTTATCTATAAAGCCTGTTTTCCCGTCTCGCATCACCATCGCCAAACCGTCCGCAAAACCGGCCGCGAACTGGTAGATGAATCCGCTTACTTCCCGGCCGTCCTTGTCGATGAAGCCCCACAGGTTATGCGAGATGACGGGAGCGAACCCCTCGCCGTAGGAATCGGCCTGCTCATAGCGGAGGGGGACGGCCAGCCGGCCGTCGACATTGTAAAATCCGAATTTGCCGGCCGAATCGACGACCGCCATGCCTTCCGAAATTTTTCCCACCTTGTCGTACTTGAAGGGAACCACGATCCGGCCGGTTTTGTCTATCATCCCCCAGCGGCCGTCTTTTTTGGCCGGGGTGAGGCCGGCCGAGAACGCATCCGCCGCTTCGTATTGCGGAGGGATCACTTCCCGGCCGCTCCTGTCGACGAAGCCGACACGCGCGTCCGGGCTCTTCGTCATCACCAGCGCGAGATCCTCGTGGAACGGTCGGGCGTAATCGTACTTCGGCGGAATGACGATTTGCTTTTTTTCATTGCAGAATCCCCACTTCTCTCCCTTGCGGAAAGGGATGGGGTCGCCGCCGCAGGCCGCGAGAAAAACCGCCGCCAGAATCGGTAAAAGCAACATCGCTTTTTTCATCGCAATCGCCTCCCGTTCGTCGAATTAGTCGTCATTATCCAGGAGTTCCTTCTGTTGGCGGCAGGGCTTGCAGATCTCGGCGGGATCTTCCTTGGGAAGCGCGCTGAGCTTTTTTTCGACCGTCCGCCCCGCCTCGGGGCCCGTGAAGGAAAGGCGGCAGCGCAGGAACGAATCGTCGGAGCCGCGCTCCGCCAGGTAGTGCACGCCTTCATTCGTCAACAGAGGCTTATGGACGCTGTCATACGCCGGGCCGGCCTTGCCGTCCGTCACCACGAACCAACTTTTATTCCTGCGCCCGGTGTACATGACGTGCTTTCCGTCGGGGCTGAACGTCGGAGCGGTGATTTCCTTATAGTCGAGCTCGGGTCCCGGCTTGTTGTCCAGGACAATGAACCATTTCTTGTCTTTCCGCGCTCCGTAGATGAGGTGCCGGCCGTCGGCGCTGTAGGTGAGAAGGCCGCCGCCCGCGGTTTCATCGTAGGCGGGGCTGTGCCGGCCGTTTTCCGCCACCACCCATTCTCCCGGAACGGCCGCCACGTAGGCGAAGCCCTTGCCGTCCGGGTTCAGGGCGATGCTGCCCAGGGCGATGTCGACGTATCCCGGCCCCTCCCGGCCGTCCACCACCATCATCCAACTGCCGTTCTTTTTGACCGCGTACGCCAGCCGGTAATCCTCAGGCCCGAAGACGATCGGATCGATGTTCAGGTTCATGTCGTACGCGGGACTTTCTTTCCCGCCGTCCGTCACGACCAGCCGCATGTTTCCTTTCGCCGCGGCATAGGCGTAATGCCGGCCGTCGAAGCTGAAAACGGGCGTGCCCACCCAATCGTAACGCGGGCCCTCCTGGTCGTCCCTGACGATGAAATGCAGCCGGCCGTGGGTCGCCGCGTACGCCAGGTGTTTCCCGTCCGGACTCCAGGTCGGGTCGCTCGTCGTATCGTAGAAGCGGCCGGGCCGTCCGTCCGCCACCACGGTTTGTCCGGAGTCCAGGCCGGCCACGAAGGCGAAGCGGCGGCCGTCGGGACTGAAGGCGAACGAGGAGAGGGAATCGTATCCCGACTTCAGGTCGATCTCGCCGTTCATGACGGCGAACCATTTTTTACCCAAACGGGCGCCGTAGGCCAGCCGGCCGCCGTCGGGGCTGAAGACGACGCAGGCGGGGTTGATCTCGTCCGCTGCGGGCCCCAGGGGCGCGCCGTCCTCCACCAGCCGCCACTTCGTACCGTTCCGCGCGGGATACGCGCAGTGACGGCCGTCGGAACTGAAGACGATCGCGGAAATCGCATCGGATTCCACCGAACCTTTCTTCCCGTCCACCACCACGATAACCTTGTAATTTTCGTCGACCTGCGCCCAGGCGTAGTGCTGGTCGTCGGCGCTGCGTCCGAAGATCTCCGGATTGGTGAGCACGCCCGTCGGCTTGGCCGCGCAGCCCGTCATACCGAACGCCAAACACAGAATGGCGACGATCGATTGTAAACTGTGACTGATCCATTTCATCGTCCGCATGCGGAAAACACCTCACGATCACATAAAAACTGAACCGATAAAATGTTACATAATTTCACACTTTACAACAACCATCAATGACGTAATTCCGATGAAAATTTTTGACCGCTCGCCGAAAAAAAACCGCTCCGGCCTCGGCGAGGCGGGGCGGCCAGGTATGCCACAGATGTGGGAGGCGCCCTTTGTATTCGCTCTGGGTCCCCTTAAGCGAAAGCTTTGCTTAGTGCCCCCAAGATTGCGACGGCACGGGAATGGCTCAGGCGGCGCGGGGAAG
>CAZKOS010000017.1:0-5722 GCA_964554445.1 uncultured Spirochaetaceae bacterium
ATTGTTTGAGAGTACAGGAAGAAGGCGATTCGATCAAGGCTCAGAAAGAGAACCACGGATAGGACGGATGACACGGATAGCACGGATAAGAGAGGAATGAAGGGAGATGAACGAGGAAGCGAATGGAGGTATGGCAGAACGAAGGTCATTGCGAGGGACGGGAAAACCGAATCCAATGAAAATTACGTGTCCCGAAACAATCTCTTGACACCCGCGGTTTTCCGATATTGAGGGAAATCGTTCAGAGCGTCGAAAGATTGCTACGGGCCGCGTTTATTATTGAAAAAAAAACTCAATAATCGAATTTTTCATCTTTTTTTTTTTCATTTTTCTTTTCCTGGTTTTTCCTTCTTCCTGGATTCCTTAGCCTCTCCTTCCTCATTCGTGTCCATCCGTCTTCTCCGTGTTCATCCGTGGTGCTCTTCCTCCCCCGCACCGCCGGTAACCCGGCTTGACAAGCCCCCGCGATATGTAGACCTTTACAATAACCAAACGGAAGAAGCCGGAGTATGGATCATTCTTTTATAGACACCCTCACGCCGGGCCGGCCGCAGATTCTCCTCATGCGTCACGCGGAGCGTTTCGCGATCACGGACCTGGCGAGCTCCGTGGACGTCCTCCTCACTGAAAAAGGGAAGCGGGACGCCTACGAGCTCGGCCGGCTGCTGGCCGATCGCTTCGGCCCGGTGCGTTTGTACCACAGCCCGGTCAAGCGGTGTCTCCAAACCGCGGAGCAGGTCAGACGCGGGCTCCTCGACGGGGGCGGCTCCGCGACCCTCGAGGGTCCGCTCGACTGGCTGGGCGGGGGGTTCGTCCAGGCGGAAGTGTCGTACGTCGACAGGCGCATCGGGTCGAACGGCCTTCGCGGATTCATGCGCCAGTGGTTCGACGGGCTCCTGCCCGAGGACAAAATCGCCTCGCCCTCCCGGGCGGCCCGCGTGGAATTGGGGTACCTTCACCGGCAGATGGACAACAAGGCCGGGCTGATTGTCGACGTCACCCACGATTGGAACATCATGCTCGTCCTGGAGCACTATTTGAACCTGCGGCACGAGGATGTGGGTTTCCCGCCTTTCCTGGGGTGCCTGGTCGTCTCCCGCGGTTCCTCGAACGGCTTGGTTTTGGAATACCGGGACGTTCGCGTCGAAACCGCCGACTGGCTGTGATTCCCGCCCCATCCCGCTTTTTTTCCGAAAAAGCTTGTTCTCTGGCCGAAAAAGGTATATAGTGGCGACGATAATCGCCCTTATATGGACTATCGAACGGAAAGACGCGCGGGGTATCTCCGCGCCGGCGTCCGCTCGTTGAAATGGCTGGCAGATATACAAAAAGTGACAAATGCCGAGAAACATCGGCCAGGATGATGTTTAGTAAGGTTTTTTTAAGCGAGACGGATTTGTTATCTTGTGCTCTCTTAGAAGAAACTATTATTGGACAGTCCCTACGGAGGTTTGCATGAAAGGTAACAAATTGTACGTCGGAAATCTCAATTACGCGACGACGAACGAGAAACTGCAGGGTCTTTTCGCCGCCCACGGCACGGTCACTTCGGTGAAGATCATCGAGGGCAAAGGTTTCGGTTTTGTGGAAATGTCGAGCGAAGCCGAGGCCGAAGCCGCCAAGAACGCGCTCAACGGCACCGAATTCGACGGCCGCAACATCAAGGTGGACGAGGCCCGGCCGCCCGAGGATAGACCCCGAAGAAATTTCAACGACAGAAGATATTAATATTTGACTCGCTTCCGGCCTGCCAGCCATTCCAAGAGCGATTGAAAGCGTCCCCTGACCGCATGTCTTCCACGAGCGGCGGTCGGACCGACGCCTGTTGCACACAACGAAAGACGGCCTTTTGAAAAAAAAAATATCCAGCCGTTGGACCGGGGATGATCCGAAACACATCCCGTCGCTTTTCCCGACTGAAAGTGAATCGAACGTCTATCCTTTACCCGCCGATTTATGGAGCATCGACCAGCTGGAGAAGTACGGCCGCTCGATGGCCCGGCTGCATGACCTGGATCTGCGGCCCCGCCGCGACAGGCTCCTGGCCCGGCTGGCTGAAAACGAGAGTAAATTGGCGGCAGCCTACCGATTGCTGTCCTCCGGAGAATATACCAAACAGAGCGTGACCCCGGCGGGGAAATGGCTGCTCGACAATTACTATCTGATTGAGGAACAGATACACATCGCCCGGCGCCATCTGCCCCGCTCGTACAGCCGCGAGCTTCCCCGGCTTCGTTCCGGCCCGGAGGCGGGATTGCCCAGGATTTACGCCGTCGTCAACGAGCTCATCCGTCACGCGGACGGACGGATAGACGAGGGCAACCTGAGCATCCTCCTGGCCGCCTACCAGCAGGTGACGCCGCTCACCCTGGGCGAATTATGGGCCGTTCCCGTCATGGTCCGCCTGTCCCTCATTGAGAACCTGAAGCGCACCGCCGTGCGCATCATCGTCAACAGGAACGATCGCCGCCTGGCCGACGCGTGGGCCGACCGGCTGCTGGCGAAGGCCTCGTTGGGCCCGAACAATCTCATCCTCGACATGGCGGACATGGTAAAAGCCGACCCGCCCCTCACCTGCGCGTTCACGGCGGAACTGGTCAAACGTCTGCAGAACCAGAACCCCGCCTTGAACCTCCCCCTGACCTGGATCGAGCAGCATCTCTCCGAACGGGGCGAGACGATCGAGCGGCAGGTCGAGCTGGACAGCCGGCACCAGGCGGCCAACCAGATTTCCATCAGCAACACGATCGGCAGTCTGCGCCTCCTGCAGGCGATCGACTGGAGGTATTTCGTCGAAAACCTGAGCCGGGTCGACGAGACGCTGCGCCGCGATCCCGCCGGGACGTACGGAAAAATGGATTTCAACACCCGCGACGAGTACCGGCACGTGATCGAAAAAATCGCCGCGCAAAGCCGGGAGCCCGAGGAACGGGTGGCCGAAGAAGCGATCCGGTTGGCGGCCTTGCCGGCGGGACGAGACGGCGCGGACACCCACGTCGGCCGATTGCTCGTCGGCCGTGATCGGAGACTCCTCGAGAAGGCGGTACGGATGCGGCGGTCGATCAAAGACCGGCTGGCGGCGATCTGGGCCCGTTCGCCCCTGTTTTATTATATCGCCTCCGTCGTCGCGATCACCGTCTGCCTTTCCGCCCTCGCGCTGTGGAGCGTCCGCCCCGTCGGGTGGGGAACCGTCGGCTGGCTTTCGATCCTTCTCCTGCTCGGCGCGAGCCGGCTCGCGCTCTCGCTCGTCAATTGGGCGGTTTCCGTCTCCTCGACGCCGCGCGGGCTTCCCCGGATGGATTTTCGGGCGGGCATCCCCCGGGAATACAGCACGCTGGTCACGGTGCCGGCCATGCTCTCGAGCGGCCGGGAAACCAAGGAGCTGGTCGATAAAATCGAGCTCTGCTTTCTGGCCAACCGGGAGGCCAACCTTTATTTCAGCCTGCTGACGGATTTCACGGACGCGCCCCGGGAGCATATGGACGGCGACGAACGGCTGCTGCGCCGGGCCCGGGAAGGCATTCAGGCGCTGAACGATAAATACGGGAGCGACGGCGCCGAGCCTTTCCTGCTGTTCCACCGGCCCCGGTCATGGAACCCGCGGGAAAAGCTCTGGATGGGCCACGAACGGAAGCGGGGGAAACTCGAGGCGCTGAACAACGCCCTGCGCTCGTCCGAACCGCCGTCCCTGTTGGCGGCCGGCGATCCCACGGTGCTCCCGCGGATCAAATATGTCCTGACGCTCGACGTCGATACCCAGCTTCCCCGCGATACGGCCCGGCTGCTCATAGAGACGATGGCGCATCCGCTCAACGCGCCCCGCTCCGATCGGTCGAAACAGCGGGTCACGCGCGGCTACGCGATTCTCCAGCCCGGGGTGGTCTCCAGCCTGGGCGCGGCGCGGCGCTCCGTGTACGCCGTGATCTTCGGCAGCGAATCCGGAATCGATCCCTATACGCGGGCGGTTTCCGACGTCTACCAGGATCTCTTTCAGGAGGGTTCGTTCACGGGGAAGGGTATCTACGATGTCGACGCGTTCACGAGCGCCCTGGCCGGCCGCCTGCCCGAGAACCGGATTTTGAGCCACGACCTCCTGGAAGGCGCCTACGCCCGCGCCGGACTGGCGAGCGACATCCGGCTGGTCGAGGATTTCCCGGCCGGTTACAGCGAGGACAATTCGCGGCGCCACCGCTGGATCCGGGGAGACTGGCAGATCGCCGCGTGGCTTTTGCCCCGCGTGCCCGGGGCGGGTGGGGCGCCGCGAAAAAACCCGATATCGTCCCTGTCCCGTTGGAAAATCTTCGACAACCTCCGGCGCAGCCTCGTTCCCGGCGGCCTGACGCTCCTTGTGGTGTTGGCCTGGATTTTTCTGACCCCGCCCTGGCTGGGACTGGCCGCGGCCGCCGTGATCCTCCTGCTCCCCATCCTTCCCGAAACCCTGGGGAAATCGATCCGGAAGCCCTATAAATATCCGCTCCGGCTTCACCTGTTTTCCCTGGGAGCGTCTTTTCTCCGCCGGCTCTTCCAGGCCGTCTTCATGTTCGCGATGCTGCCCTACGAGGCCCTCCTCAATCTCGACGCGATCATGCGCACCCTCTGGCGCATGTTCGTTTCCCATCGCCGGCTGCTCGAATGGACCACGTCCCGGGAGGCCCGGCAGCGGACCGGCCGCACGCTCGGCAGCTACTGCCGCCTGATGCTGGCCGTTCCCCTGGGGGCCCTGGCCGCCGGCTGCGGCGTCGTTCTGCTCGGCCAGGCGTTCCGCCTCGAGGCCTGGATCGTGCTCGGCATCTGGTTTTTCTCGCCCGTGCTCGCCTGGTGGGTGAGCCGGCCCTTGAAGGAACGCCGCACCCGCCTGTCCGCCGGGCAATCGCGATACCTGCGGAAGATCGGCCGCAAAACGTGGCGCTTTTTTGAAACGTTCGTCACCGCCGATCGCCACTGGCTCCCCCCGGACAATCACCAGGAAGAACCCGAAGCGCGCACGGCCGGCATGACTTCCCCCACCAATATCGGGCTCTCGCTCCTGTCGAACCTCGGCGCCTACGACCTCGGCTACCTCTCGGCCGGGCACCTGATGCGGCGGACCGCTTATGCCCTGCGCGTCCTGGAAAAAATGGAACGATACCGCGGCCATTTTTTCAACTGGTACGATATGCAGACGCTCAAGCCCCTTTCCCCGCGGTACGTCTCCACGGTGGACAGCGGAAATCTGGCCGGGTACCTGCTGACGCTGCGCTCCGGACTGCTCGACCTGCGCTCGCGTCCCGTATTCCCGCCGAGCGCCTGGAGAGGGCTCGCCGACGCGCTGGCCGTGCTGTCGGACGCGCTCATCCAGCCGGCGGACGGGGAATCCCCGGCTCAAAAGAAATCCGCGCTCAAGGCCCGGGTGGACGGGCTTGAGAAATCGATCGCCGGTCGGGAGGAACGGAGCGCCGGGCAGGGCGAATCGCTGCAACAGCTGGAAGAGTTCCTCCACCGTCTCCGGGAATTGCGGGAACTGGCCGGAAAAACGATCTCCGCCGAGGCGGTTTGGTGGTTTCAGGCGCTTGAGGACCAATGCCGGGACGCCCAGGAGGACCTGATCTTCCTCGCCCCCTGGCTGGCGTCCCGGGAAAGCGACGGGGGAAACAACCGCGAGTTGTGGCCGGAGATCGACGCGGCGCGGACGCTCGACGAGGTCGCCGCATTGCACGGGCGACTGGCCGGATCGTCTGCGGGA
>CAZKOS010000017.1:5822-28562 GCA_964554445.1 uncultured Spirochaetaceae bacterium
CGCCGGCGGATTCCGCGCGGGAGATTCTCTCCCTGGTCAGGGAGGGTAGTTCGCGGGCCCGGGCCCGAATCGATCAACTCTCCGCCTGCGCCCGGCAGTGCGAGGAATTGGCGGACCAGGAGTATGAATTCCTGTTCGACCCAAAACGCCGCCTGCTCGCCATCGGTTATAATGAGGAACAACACCGGCTGGACGAGAGCTACTACGACCTCCTCGCCTCGGAAGCCCGGCTGGCGAGCTTCATCGGCGTCGCGTTGGGCAGGCTGCCCGTGGAACACTGGTTCGCCCTGGGACGTCCGGTCTTTCTCTGGAAAGGCAACACCATCCTCCTCTCCTGGGGCGGCTCCATGTTCGAATACCTCATGCCGCTGCTGGTGATGCCGGACTACCGGACCACCCTGCTCGGCCGGACGTGCCGGGCCGCCGTGGAAAAACAAATCGACTACTGCCGGAAACGGGGCGTTCCCTGGGGCATATCCGAATCGGCGGAAAACCTGACCGACGCCGACGGAAAATACCAATACCGTTCCTTCGGCGTGCCCGACCTGGGCCTGCGGCGCGGCCTCGCGGACGACCTCGTGATCGCGCCGTACGCCGCGCTCCTGGCGCTGCTCGTCAAACCGGAGAAGGCCTGTTCCAACCTGCAGGAGCTCTCCGCCCTGGGCTTCGAAGGCCGTTACGGCTTCTACGAGGCGATCGATTATTCGACCGGCCGCCCGGCGCACGAAAAGCCGCGCGGACACGCCCTCATCCGTTCCTTCATGGCCCATCACCAGGGCATCGGTTTTCTTTCCCTGGTCGATATTTTCACGAACTGCGGCATGGTGAGGCGGTTTGCGGCCAACCCTTCCTTCAAGGCCGCGCTTCTTCTCCTCCAGGAGCGCGTTCCGAAAACCGCACCCTATCAGGCCCTGCCCGCGTCCGTCGAACGGACGCGGCCGCTGCCGGAACGCCAGGCCCACGAGTTCCGGGTATTCGACACTCCCCGCACGAGCTACCCCGAAGTGCACCTCCTCTCCAATGGCCGGTACCACGTGATGATCACCAACTCCGGCGGCGGTTACAGCCGGTGGCGCGACCTGTCCGTGACACGCTGGAGCGAAGATCCGACCCGCGACCATGACGGCGTGTTCATATACGTCCGCGACCTGACGGGAAAACACGCCTGGTCCGCGGCTTTTCAGCCGACGCGCGTCGAACCGAAGTCCTACGAGGCCGTTTTCTCCCCGGCCCGCGCCGAGTTCCGCCGCCGTGACCACGGCCTCGAGACGTACACGGAAATCGCGGTCTCCCCGGAGAACGACATCGAGCACCGGCGGGTCACGGTGACCAATCCGACCCTGCGCGCGCGGACGATCGAGCTCACCAGTTACGCCGAACCGGCCCTCGAGCCGCCGGCCGCGGAGGCCGTCCATCCCGCCTTCTCCAAGCTCTTCATGCGGACCGAGGTGGCCGGGAACCTGAATGCGGTGCTGTGCTCCCGCCGGCCGCGCTCCCCCACGGAACACCCCCCCTGGCTGTTTCACGTGCTGGTCGTCCCCGAAAACCTGGAGTATTCGATCTCCTTTGAAACCGACCGCCCGCGGTTCATCGGCCGCGACCGGGACACGGCCGAACCGCTGGCCCTGGCGGAAGAGGGATCGCTCTCCGGCACCGCCGGCGCGGTGTTGGATCCGGTCGTCTCCATCCGTTGCCTGGTCACGCTGAAACCCGGGGAATCCGTGACGGCCGGTTTCATCCTGGGGATGGCCGAGACCCGGGACGAGGCGATCGGCCTGATCGAAAAATACCGGGACTGGCGCCTGGCGGACAGGGTGTTCGCCATGGCGAGGATCCACGGCAAGGTCGTGCTCAACCAGTTGGGCGCCACGGAAGAGGACGCCCAGTTGTTCGGCCGCTTGGCGAGCGCCATTCTCTACGCCGGCCTCCACAATCGGGCCGACCCCGCCCTTCTCCTCAAAAACAAGAAGGGCCCTTCGGGGCTGTGGGCGTACGGCGTTTCCGGCGACCTGCCGATCGTCCTGCTCCGGATCGGCAGCCAGGAGCGGATCGACCTGGCCTCCAAGCTGATCCAGGCGCACGCGTACTGGCGCCTGAAGGGATTGCCCGTCGACCTCGTCGTCTGGAACGAGGATTGGACGGGGTACCGCCAGGCGCTGCAGGACAGGCTCGTGAACCTGATCACGACGGGCAGCGAGGGGACTCTCTTCGACAAGGCGGGTGGAATCTACATCCGGCACCCGGACCAGATGACGGAGGAAGACCGCATCCTCTTCCAATCGGCCGCGCGCGTCATCGTCACCGAGGGTGAAGGGCTGCTTCAGGACCAGCTCCGTCCCGATATCTTCTCGGAGATCACGGTTCCCGCGCTGGAATCCGCCCCGCCGGACCGGACGTCCGGCGCGGAAGAAAATTTCAGGCAGGACAAACTGCTCTTCTGGAACGGCTGGGGGGGGTTCACCCCCGACGGCCGCGAATACATTTTCCAGATCAGGCCCGGAGAACCGACGCCCCGGCCCTGGGTCAATGTCCTCGCCAACCGCCGGTTCGGGACGGTCGTCTCGCCCGGCGGCGGGTACACCTGGGCGGAAAACGCCCACGAGTTCCGGCTGACGCCCTGGCACAACGACCCGGTCACCGACTCGAGCGGCGAGGCGGTCTACCTGCGGGACGAGAATTCCGGACTGTTCTGGTCGGCGCTGCCGCTCCCCGCGCCGGGTCCCGCCGATTACCTGGTCCGCCACGGGTTCGGTTACAGCGTGTTCGAATACTCGCTCGCCGGTCTGAAATCCGAATTATGGATCTACGTCGACGTCGATTCCCCGGTCAAGTTCTGGCTCCTGAAGATACGGAACGATTCCGCGGGCCAGCGCCGTTTGTCGGCGACGCTGTACACGGAACCGGTGCTGGGGGACAGCCGTTCCAAAACCCAGATGCACGTGAGAACGGAAGTCGATCTCCAGACCGGCGCCCTGTTCGTCACCAATCCCTACAACATCGAGTTTCCGGATCGCGTGGTGTTTCTGGCCGCGAACGCCGCCCAGCGTTACGCGAGCGGCGACCGGACGGCGTTTATCGGGCGCAACGGCAGCCTCGCCGATCCGGCCGCCCTCCACCGGGAGAGGCTCTCCGGCCGGGTGGGCGGGGGTCTGGATCCGGCGGCCGCGCTCATGGCGCCTTTCTCGCTCGAACCGGGCCAGGAAACGGAGATCGTATTCATCCTCGGCGCCGGGAAGGACGCGGCCGAGGCCCGGGCCCTCGTCGAGCGGCACCACGGCACGCTCGCCGCGTACCAGGCGCGGGACCGGGTGTGGGAATTCTGGAAACACACCCTGGGCGCCGTGAACGTCGATTCCCCCGACCCGGCCCTGAACATGATCGCCAACGGCTGGCTCGTATATCAGACCATGGCCGCGCGCCTGTGGGGGAGAAGCGGTTTTTACCAGTCCGGCGGGGCCTTCGGATTTCGCGACCAGCTGCAGGACGTGACGGCGCTGCTCTACGCCGAACCGGGTCTGATCCGCGAACACCTGCTCCTGGCCGCCTCGCGGCAATTCCGCGAGGGAGACGTCCAGCACTGGTGGCATCCCCCCCTGGGCCGCGGCGTCCGTACGCGCATCCGCGACGATTACCTCTGGCTCCCGTACGTGGCGGCCTTCTATGTCGCGCATACCGGAGATGCGGGCGTGCTCGACGAAAGCGCGCCGTTTCTCGAGGGCCGCCCGCTCAATCCGGGGGAGGATTCCTATTACGACCTGCCCGTCCGCTCGCAGGAGTCGGCCTCCCTCTACGAACACTGTCTGCGGGCGATCGAACACGGCCTCCGCTTCGGCGAGCACGGCCTGCCGCTGATGGGCGGCGGCGACTGGAACGACGGCATGAACCTGGTGGGCGCGGACGGCCGGGGCGAAAGCGTCTGGCTCGCCTTCTTTCTCTACGACGTTCTCTCCCGGTTCACGCCCCTGGTCCGGCGGCGCGGGGATGCGGCGCGGGCCGACCGATTCGAAGGAGAGGCGGAACGCTTGCGGGAAAACATCGACCGGCACGGTTGGGACGGGGCCTGGTACCGGCGGGCGTTTTTCGACGACGGCACACCGCTCGGCTCATCGGCCAATGCGGAGTGCCGCATCGACGCCGTCGCCCAAAGCTGGTCCGTCCTGTCCGGGGCCGGAGCCGCGGAGAAAGCGAAACGCGCGCTGGAATCCCTGGAGGAGCGCCTGGTCCGGCCGGAAAGCGGCCTCATCCTCCTCCTGGACCCGCCGTTCGACACATCCGACCTGGAACCCGGGTACATCAAGGGGTACGTTCCCGGGATCAGGGAAAACGGCGGCCAGTACACGCACGCGGCCGTCTGGGCGGTCATGGCCTGGGCTGCGCTGGGAGAGCGCGCCCAAGTGAAGCGGCTGCTCGCCATGATCAATCCGGTCAATCACGGAGCGACGCGGAAAAAGATCGACCTCTACCGGGCGGAGCCCTACGTCATGGCCGCTGATATTTACGGCGCCGCGCCCCATACGGGCCTGGGCGGCTGGACCTGGTATACCGGATCGGCCGGCTGGATGTACCGGCTGATCGTCGAAAGCGTCTTCGGGTTGGACCGGCGCGGAACCAAGCTCTTCTTCACCCCCTGCCTGCCGCCCGACTGGGAACATGCCACACTTCATTACCGGTATTATGAAACCGTCTATCATCTGCGCTACTCGCAACTCCCGGGGGGCCGGGAGGTCCGGGTCACCGTGGACGGTCAGGCCCGACCCGACGGTTCCGTGACGCTCGCCGACGACCGGCGGGATCACTATGCGGAGATCGTCATCGGGGGAGAGGTGTGAGGGGAGACGGACCTTGACCGAGGCGAGGCGGTAATTTTAAATTCGATCGGTGAAGTCTCAGAAAACAAGCGGACGGTACAATACTGTTCACCCGTCCGCCTGTTTCATTCGATAGAAATCAAGATTCAAGTCCGGTGAATCGCCGCGCTTTCAGCGGTTCAATCCTCTACCGCTTCCCCCGCGGCCCGACCTTACACAAGGATGCCGGCTGCGCCTAGCGACGCGCCCCCACCAAGCGCCACACGACCCAGACAACGACGCAGATAAGGGCGATGACAAGGGCGATATGCACATACCCGTTAAAGGTGTAGCCGGTCAGAAAACCCAACAGCCACAATACCAAGAGAATAATGCCGATGACCAAGAGCACGTTGAAGATGCGTCCCATAATCAATTCTCCTTTTCTTTTTTATCCATTAGATAACATCTAATGCTATAAAAGTATGAATATAATTTTGTATTGTTAAACACTACAAAATTATTTCTCAAGACGATAAATATCAAGATGTTCCACTCCCCTCCCCACCTTGGTCGCGGAGCATTTTTGGCACGTGTACACGGAAAGGAGACTGGCGGTATGTTCATTCATGATAAACAGAATTTCATTCGCGCCCGCGATTTCCTGAATCCTGAATCCCATGTTGATCGTGTCTCCGATGAACGTATGGTCCAATCTCACCGGATCGATTGAACCGATATTGCCCTGGATTATTTCTCCCGAACTCAAACCCATACCCACGGAAAATTTTTCTTCATTGTTTATTTCCCGGACCCTGTTCATGGTGCCTATGTTCCCCCTGATTTCCAGGCTGGCGGCCACGGCGTTTTCAAGATGATCGGGACCTCTGAAAACGGCCATGGCGCAGTCCCCGATGAATTTATCGATCCCGCCCCGATGCGCGTACACCGACCTCGTTATTTCCGTGAAATACTCGTTCAACAGTTTGATGAGATCCACGGTCTTCATGGTCCGGCTTTTGGCGGTATAGCCCTTGATGTCGGCGACCAGCACGGTCCCCACCTCTTTCCGGCAGCGTTTCATGAATTCTCCGACCGACAGACGCTTGAATATTTCCACGACATCGCTGTTCACGAAATATTTGAGAATGTCAACTTCAAAAAGCAAGTCCGCCACTTTCTTCATCTCAACCACCTGATCGGCCGCGCGTTTTACCGAAATACGCAAGTCTTCAGGCTCGACGGGCTTTTGGATGAAATCAAAGGCGCCGTTTTGAATGGCGAACCGCGACCGTTCCATATCTCCGTAAGCCGATATCATGATCGTCTTTATCAGGAGGTTGATCTTTTTCATTTCCGCCAGGAGCGCCAAACCGTTCAGTTGTCCGGGCATATTGATATCGAGCAGGACGATATCGGCTCCGTCCTTGTTCTGCCGCAGATAGGCATAGGCGGCGTCGCCCGAACTTTCATAATGAAAACTGTAATCCACGTCGCCTTGCCGGCCCCGGAATATCTTTCTGACGAGTTTGTCCATCGAGATTTCGTCATCGACGATGAGTATTTTTACTTCCATGCCGCGCCTCCTGACCATGACGGACTTTCAAAATGACGGTGAATTCGGTATACTCGTTTTCCTTCGAATCGCACCTTATTTCCCCGCCCAAGCCTTCGACGATGACTTCATAACACGTCTTCAGCCCGATGCCGGTGCCTTCTTCGGGGGGCTTGGTGGTGAAAAACGGATCATAGATTTTATCGATGATTTCCGATTTGATGCCGGTTCCATTATCCTTAATGGAAACGACGAGCGTGCCCTCGGAAAACCGGGTCGCGATTTCAAGCCGGGCATCGTACACGGCGGACAGCTCCTTCTTCCGCTTCATCGCATAGATCGCGTTCTCGATGAAATTGATGAAGACTTTGTAAATATTCGTCGTGTTGGCCTTGACGGCCGGTACGGAAGGAGAATAACTTTCGACTATCTTCATGTTGAAATTCGGATTCTGACTCCGCGTGCTTTGATAGGCGAGGTTCACACTCTCCTTGAGGATGGAATTGATATTGCAGCTTTCAATCGTGGGACTTTCTCTCGCCTGATTCAGCATCCCCTTGATGATCAGGTCGGCGTGCCTCCCGTGCGTGAATACTTCCCGGGAATTGTCGAGCAGATCTTCGATAAGGTTGTCGATCTCTTTCGCACCCTCGGCGGCGAGAGCGGACCGGTAGTGAGCGATCGCCGCCTTGAGCCGCTCGATCGATTCAATGCTTAAGTGCGAGAAGTTGGTGATGAAATTGAGCGGGTTTTTAAGGCCATGGGCGATGCCGGCGGTGAGACGTCCCAAAGACGCCATTTTCGCCGAATGCACGAGCTCGGCTTGCGTCGTTTTGAGAGTTTCAAGCGTTCGATTGAGATCTTCGTTGGATTTTTTCAATCCGGAGTATGCCTGATCGAGCTGCCGACGCGTAAAAATATTATGAAAGCAGTTGGCTATCTGCGCCCTGAAAAGATTGAAGAGCAACGTATCGAACGACAGCATCTCGAAAACGATGGAGCCGAAGTGCTCGTCATGAAAAAAGATCTCGCTGAAGAGAACCGTCCGGCGCTTTTCCTCGAAAAATTCTTCATCAGGCACGAGTCGATCCGTCTCATACGCTCCGAGCGCTTCGGAGGCGAACTCCCGCAGACCGTCCTGATACGCGAAAAAGGGTATGGAGCGACCCGGTGGAATGCGGTCCTTGAGAACGAAAAGAGGGCTTCCGTCATCGTAGAGCGAAATGTAGCAGGACGCGACGCCCAGCTCGGACATGACCCGCCCGCATTCCGTTTTAATGATTTCAAAATCAAGCGTATTCAGGGTGGTCATGGTAGTGGTGGAAAACCGATTGAGAAAATAAATGTTGTACGACCGTTTGGCGGCAATATGCCTGATAAGCGATTCCCGGTTTTCGGAATACAGGCCGGTCTCGTGATTTTCCCCGGGGCTGAAGTCGTATTTTTCATTCCCGGGTTGGCAGCCGCACGAACCGCGAAGCATCAGGCGGGCCGGAAGGGTTTCAACCTCGGGGACGCATTCCCCCCCGATCAGGTTGAGGATCGATTGAAACGCCCTGTGCAGCTGCTCATCGAGAGGCGGCCGAACGGTGGATAGAGGCACGTCGACGTCTTTCGCAGCCGTGACGTCTCCGAATCCACCCAGCCCCATGTCGCCCGGGACGTCGATGCCCCTGGTCCGCAATTCCGAGAACGCGCCGAGAATCATGTAGTCATTAGCAGCGATAATCGCGTCAGGCGTGAGCTTTCTCTCGTCGAGCAATTCGGAGATTGCCGTCATGCCTGAATGGAAGCTCAGATCGCCCTCGCTCACGAACCGGGGATCGTACGGCAGGGAGTAATCGGCGAGCGCCTCTCTGTAAGCGGAAAAACGATGTTCCGCCTCGATCGTGCCGTCCGTTCCCTTGATAAACGCGATGCGTTTCCTGCCGTGATCCTTTATAAAATGCCGGATCAGGTCCCGCATGCCGTTTTTATCATCGACGAGCACGGCCGGCGTCCCGTCGTAATGCTCCGAAAGGGTGATGACCGGCAGACCGGAATAGAGACCGAGCAAGGCCTGCATTTCCATCTCGTCCAAATGATTGGAGATGGTGTCGGCCGAAACGATAATCCCGTCCACCTTTTCTTTTCGGGCAAACTCGAACGTTTTCAGGTACTCGGACTTGGAACCGACGATCGCCGAGCTGAAAAAAGGGGTAAAAATGATCAGGTTCACATTTTTTTCATGCGCCGCCCGGTGCGCGGAAAAACATTGTATTTCGCAATATTCGCCTACGACATTCGCTATTAAGAAACCAATCGTCGGACGCGATGTGTGCTTCATCATAACCCGGTCCGTTCTCTGAAAACTTCTATTTCTCGCGCTTTTTACCAAGCGCGCCCGGGGGAAAGCGCCGCCGCCTCGGCGGAACCGTGCTCCCCTTCGGAAAACAAATAAGCGGCCGCCGCCGGCTTTCGTCATGCATCCGCGCCGTTCGCGACGAGCGGATCATATTTTCGGCATCCGGTTTACGACGCGATCCCGCCCCTGGGCGCGGCTCCGGCGCCGAGGAGATAAAATCATCCCCGGCGTCGTCACCCGCATGTTACTTTTTCATTTCACTCAACTTTTTTCACCTCAAGGAGCAGGCTGCACGATTGTATTCTGGTTCAGCGCGACGTTGGTCTGCGCGTACACTCTTCCGTTCGTCGTGGCGTTCGCGCCCATCGTGACCGAAGTATGGCCCAGAATAATTCCTTCGAAGTGGGCGCTGGTGCCCAGCGACGCCACACCGACGACCTGCCAGATGATGTTCTTCGCCTTGGCTCCGCCGGCGAGGATCACCTGAACCGAATTGGAGACGCTTAAGTTGCCGTTCACCTGGAAGATCCAAACGTCATTGACGCCGCCGGAAATCGTGACATTGGTCGGTACCGTGACGCCGCCCCCCCACGTATAGAGGCCGGGGGTCAGGGTCAGTCCGCCGATGTTTCCGACGCCGAGATCCGTGAAATCGGGAGTGACGCGTCCGGCCGCGTCCGTATAGGCCGCTTCCATGTCGCTCACGGCCGCCGTTAAATTAGTGGGCGTGGGAGCCGCCATGTCCGCCGCGTACAAGCGTCCGTTTACTTGCGTTGACGTCGCATATCCCGTAAACCCGGTCAGTGAAAATCCGGTGATAAACGACGTGGCGGCCGGGCTCAACCCGACTTCGCCGGTAATGCTCGAAGCCGGAACCGTTGAAATCGCCGACTTCGCCAGAATAACGTAATTGCCGGCGGTTCCGAGATTCACCGTCGCCGGGCCCATGGGCGTTACGATCGGCGTCGACGTCGGCGGTGTACATCCGACCAGAGCGAAAACGCCGAGGAACGCGATAGTGAGCATAATCGATTTCAGATTAATGATTTTCTTCATAATATCTTTCCATCCTCTTTTTTAATTGATCCGAAGCGCATCCGAGCGCTCCTTATCAAACAAGTTATGGAAGCCCTCTACAGGGCCCCTTATTTCACTTTTTAAATTCGCGGCGAACGTTGCCCGTCGCCCCCACTTTTCTTTGATCGTCTCTGCCCCATGGGACCACGCGCTTCTCCTTCCTCCATCACCGCCATAACCCCTGAGGGACCGCGAATGCCGCTTATCCTGCCGGCCGGAGGGTCACCTTCGACTTTTTTTTCGTACCGTCTTGACTTTCTTAAATCGACTTTACCCATATACGAAGTTTTAGAATGATCGGTCCGGACTCACCTGCCGCCGATGACGGGGAACCGGAGCGGCGAAACCATTCGCCGCCCCGCTCTTTCCGCCCGGTCCCGGCCGGTTCTCAAATCCCCCCCCGACCGGGAACCGATCTCCTTTGGTTCATGGGGCCGGGTGCGTAACGGTATTGGCATCCAACGTGACCGCGGTCTGCGCCAACAGCCTGCCGTTCACCGTCGCTCCGGTCGCCAGGGTAATCGCCGAATGGGACAATACTATTCCTTCGAGGTGCGCGGTCGTATCGAGCGTCACCACGCCCGAGGACTGCCAGAAAATGTTCTTGGGCAGCGCTCCGCCGGACAGGACGATGCCGGCGCCGGGAGCCATGGTGATCCCTTGTGATATCTGGAAAATCCACACGTCATTGGGACCGCCCGCGAGGGTGACATTGGTCGAAATCAAAACTCCGGTGCTCCACTTGTAGACTCCGGGAACGAGCGTGAGACCGCTGATGTCTCCCGCGCCCAGCTCGGTGAAATCCGGGTGCGTTCGCCCGGCGGCGTCCGTGTAGGCGGTTTCCATGTCGCCGATCGCCGTGGTCATGTTGGAGGGAGTGGGGGGCGCATAGTCGGCCGCGTACGCCCTTCCGGTAACCAGACTGGATGTCGAAAATTCATTCGAGGCATCCATTATTAATCCGAATCCCGTCAGGTAGCTGGCGGCGGCCGGGCTCACGCCGACATCGCCGGTGACGGCGGTTCCCGCCGTGGTGTCGATCCCCGCTTTCGCCAAAATCGCAAAATTACCGGCCGTTCCGAGGTTTACCGCCGAGCCGTCGTAGGCCGGTACAATCGGTGTTCCCATGGAACATCCCGTCAATGCAACCACGATGACCGCGATCGCGAACGCTTTGAACGTTTTTTTTGAATCTTTCATTGCTTTCCTCCTGATTCAATCGACTTTTAGCGTAGAAAGTTGATAATACGGAAAGCGATGTTGGAAACATAGGACATGTCTCCATGAATGACTACCTGTTTCCCACTGCTGCTGTTTTCAGAAATTATGGCTTTCAGCGGCTCCGCCTTTGTCACCCGGCTTTGCGAACGGGGTGTCGCCTTCGCCGAACGATGAAGCCGTGGAGAAAAAAAACCCGGCTGGGAGATCCAAAGATTTGAACCTCTTCGCCGGGCGACTTTTTCTTTCGTATGAAACAGGAACCGCGCTCACCCGCGCCGTTAATCTTCGGGTGACGCTATTTTGTTAACGGCTCCCGGTTATTGTCAGGCTGCTGTTAGCGACGAGAAGGCGCCTCCCTCCTCCACCGGTGTTTTTCCCAATACCGGTCTTTCTCCCACGCGCGCCACTGCGTCCTGGCGGATCGCCAATTGACATGGGGCGCTTCATTGTTTTTCATCCGCCAATTGGACGGCAGGTGAGTGACCGGTCGCGGAACGGAGCCCATCTCTACTCTTCCCCAATGTCCCGAAGAGGCATCGGCGCGGTACCAATTCCCCTCCCATTGCCGCCACCAGACCCCGCCGTAAAAAAACACATTGTCTTGGCCGTTAAGCCAATAGACGTATGTGCCGGGAACGACCAACAGATCGGAATCGTCGGCGACCATGAAAGCGGACGGCTCGTGCGCCCTCACCGCGGTCCGCGGGGCATTGGCGGTAGCGGTAATGAGACAACCGCTTGAAACCAACGCTAAAATTACAACGGCAAAAATCGATATGTTTTTTAACATATACGCTCCTTTCTCTTGCCTTTTTGAAAAATAAATCTCCTGGGAAACGACCTCCCACGATCAAAACGTTTACAGATTCTGAATGATCTCAACGGTAATTTCTTTTGTTTCCATTCAGCCGCGAATCACCCACGCAAATTTACGAAAACATGCGCCGGATGCGAAGGACATTTCTCCGTACATAACGAACTCTTCTCTACTATGAAAATATGTGGAGTTCGGGAGGGGAAAAGAGGAATCGAGTCTATAGAAAGCGGAGGATGTAAATTGCTTTCGTATTTTATAATGACGAGTATAGAGCAAGAGGAAAAAATGAAAAAAACGGGTAATAGAAGATCATGGTTTGAAGTAGTCGGCAAACTCAATCAAATATATAGCGATCTGAAAGAAAAAGGCATTTTCTACAGAAAAGAGAAAAGAGCCGATGTGCCGGACAGGCGGAGGAATAACCGCGGCGGTCGAAGCAAGAAATATATTCACTGATTCCGAAGCTGCGGCCATGAGTCCTCCCGGACTTTCGAGGCTTTACCGGGAAGTTTGCGGAATAAGCTCGGCAAAACGAAGGAAGACGTACGCAAGCTGATTGCACGGAGGTAAGAACGGATTCCCCCGTATTATAGACTCAATCGTTTTTGATTTGTCATACCGAGATTTGAATAAATCTCGGTATGCCAAAGAATGATAATCGGAAATACCCGACAAAGCGTAGTTTTGTGGGTATAAATACGGGAGCATTTTATGTGCGGGAGCTTATTCAACCGCGGTCTTCAAAGCCGGCGTACGTCCCGGACCAGGTGCCGGGAAAACGGCCGTGTACAATTAAAAGCGCGGGCGTCCCCGCGGGATGCGGGCGCGCGGCGCGCAGTTAACATGGTTCGCTTCATGCAGGATAAGGCCGGCCTCGACCCGAACCAACTTACCGTGGCCGCGAACGACGAATACGAGCTTGTCGCGGCGAACGACAATGCCCCCCGTCGTCAGAAAACCGGCGTGTTGATTTTATCCTGGCGGCCCGTGACGTTTCCAACGACATCAGCGGCCTGCAGCAAGTGAAATGAGACGGGAAACGCAACGTTGTATCATGCTTGACTGCGACGCGGACCGCAGACGGCGGATCGCATCGCGGTTTTTCATTTCAGGCGGCGGGGACGCTCGCCATCGGGCGCCGTTGGCGGGAAGATATGGACGACAATTGAATCAACTGGAAAAAATAATCGTTGGCTCTTTCAATAGGATTAATTTCAATCCCGGAAAGTTCCGATTGTTTCTCAAGGCGCTCGTCCCTTCCTTGTTTTTTTCATTGACGTACTTCCTGACTTACCTGATCCGTCATTTTTTCACCTTCCACAGCAGGGTTTCTTTCGCCCGGTTTTGTTTTCGGGTCGTCATCATGAGCGTGATCGTCACCGCTTCCCTTTTCACGTATCTGGACGCCGACGTATTGTTGGGAATAAAAATCGGCTATTTTACGAACATTCTATGCACCATTCTGGTGTTCATCATCGGCGTTCCCCTGTCGCGGGCCACGATCGCCCGTTCCCTGGCCGAACAGGTACACGGCCACCACTATAATTGGTTCATCAACTTTTTCCGAAAAACAATGGCCTTTCGGCTGAAAGCCGGAATCGAGGCGGCGAATATCGTCGAAATGGACACGGTCATGGACGCCATGATCGGGCCGCTGCTGATCGCCATCGAAGTTCTCGGCGCGATTTTCGGCGCGCTCATCCCGTTGTTCGATTGATCGCGGGCGGGGACGCCGAACGGCAGCCGGCGAAACACGAGCATGCCCTTTTGTTTGTCGTTCTTTTTGTTTCCGAGCGAAAAGCGCGAAGGCGTGAATTGCCTCGCCGTTTCCATTTTATTTTTTCCGCCTTTTTTCCCGCCGGCGTTGTTTTTCTTCCCGTTTCTCGTTATTCTCTTCCTGCTTTTGTTGCGCTTTTTCCGCCTTCGCTTCCTTTTCCCCTTCTTGTCTTTTTTCCTTTTTCCGCTTTCTCATGTTCCTCCGAAAATTCGCGAATTCAGCCAGGATAAAACCGAGTGAAGCTCCCAAGAAAAGGATAATCAGCATTAAAAACGCGAGGGAGATGGACACCGTCCAGACAAAAAAAGTGAATTGAACGACCACTGTATTCTGGACGATTAAAATGACAAGCACGACGGCAATGACGGCAACGATGATTATTTTCACCATAACAACCTCCTCGCTTTACCATAACTGACGCGAACAATGACGACGGCCGACGGCGAGACCCTATGGCGCAGGTGAAGGAAAAACACGATCAAAGGACCGTATTATTTTCTCACGGGTTCGTATAGATGGGCACGGTCGCCGCGTTGCCGACACTGAACATCGAGCCGAATTCAAACTCCGGTCCGGCTAAAAACAAAAGGTTCACGGAGACGACATGTATCGGAACCGGAAGATTGGACGAAGGAGGAGGGGGTACCTGATCGGACTTTATGGTATCGGCCGCGATGGTGAAGGAGTGCACCGAATTCCAGACATATTTCAGAAAATCCTTTCCGCTCCGGGTATAACCGGAAGTAATGAGAATATCGAGCCGGGTGGGCGCGTCGGACACCGGATCCCACTCAATACCGATCGGCTCTCGCGCCTCGTATGATCCGCCCGCTCCCGCGGTGACGATCAATGCATTCGCCGGCGGGAACGGCATGGTGAGGGTTTTCGATATGTCGAGAGTCGTCCCCGCCTTCTTGATGGTGAGGAGGACATCGGCGTCGGCGGCGATCGCGGGTGAGAAGCTGCGGGAATACGTTCCGGTCGCCAGGTACTCGACGCATTTCACTCCGTTCAAATCGACTTCGGCATTGGTGACCGGCACCAGATTTTTCGAGAGGTATACGCGAGCCGCGGTTGTATCCGACGGTGTATGAATAGTGGTGACGGTCGCCACGACGGAAATGGCGTCCGCGCCTGGAAAAAGGTCGCATCCCGTCAAGGGAAGCAGGGCCAAGCCGGCCGAAAAAACAGCCGCGGCTTTCATTACATTCTGAAACATAATTTTCTCCGCTCAATGACATTCGTACTCCCTGTAATATACGACTATTCGGCGGGAGAGTCAGAAAAATGATCAAGAACAATCCAGTCAGGCCGGGAGGAGCCCCGACCGCCGCATTAAAACTCACAGGCAATCACCGCTAACCGGTAATCTCCTTGAGATTTTCAATGAGCTTCTCCACGCCGAAGGGTTTTTGCATGGTACGCGCGACGACGTGCCCCACCCGTTTTTCGTTGATGATTTTTTGGATATTGAGGGTGCCGGAAATAAAAATGATTTTAAGGGGGAGTGATTTTGCTTCGATCCTTTTGAGAAGCTCGATGCCGTCGAACCCCGGAATCCTAAAGTCAATGACGGCCGCGACATAGGGCCGCGAGCTGATGAGGCTTTCCCCTTCGGGGCCGCTCCCGGCGGTATCAACCGCGAAACCTTCCTCTTTGATGACGTCCGCCAGCTCCGCGGTGAACTCGCGGTCGTCATCCACCAGAAGTATTTTTTTCGACAATTCCCGCCGGGCCGGTTGTTCCGGGGCCCGCTCTCTTTTCAGTTTTCGGATCAGGGAATAAACAAACCGATAAGGGCTGCGCAGCGCTGACGCCAACAACGCGTCCGCCGAAAGCGGTGTGGCGGAGACAAGCCGGTTCGGGGCGTGTCCCCTCCGGCAGGCGGCACGGAGGGCGCGAAGACGGGCCTTCTCGGAACGATTTTTGAAAGAGAAGGCGATCCCGGTGACGGGATTCCCCTCGGGTGCGCCGCTCCAGCGGGGAATCCCGTTCAGGGTCAGGTCCGTATCCAGGCAGCCGATCGTCAACAGGCACGGCTCATTGAGCGGCGGCAGGCAGGCGTCCGTCGGTTGTATCAGGCACCCGCCCCGGGAAAGGTCGAGCAGGATCGCCCCGCACGATCCCGTGGCGGTTTGAAAGCGAACGCGGGACGGCAGCCGAAAACGCGGCTTGTTGAAGAGAAGCTTGGTCAACCGGACGGGTCCCTGTCTTTCGCGGTCGACGGCGCCAGCGCGCGCAAGGTCCCGCAGGATATGGTTCAATCCGTCTTTTTCGATTCTGCCGGTATTGACGAACCGCAACCCATACCCCGTCTCTTTTCCGCGCCGGGTGTCGCTCATCACCACCGATTCCAATCTGACCGTGTGCGAAAGGCAGTGGAGCGTTACGGCGCACGGCGATCCTACAACCAGATTCTCCGTACCGGCGATATAAGCGCCGCTCGCCGACACGTCGAGGATCTCGGCCGTCGTCCGGGCCGGGCCGATCTCCGCGTAGACGTTGATTCGCAGGCGCGTCGCCTGTTCCCACCAGCGGATCCTGGGATTGAAATAGGCGGCAATCACGGCCCGGCGGAAAAAAACGCCGGCGCCGACCGCCAGCACCAGGTTAGAGAGGATCAGGACCGCGGCGCCGTAGTTCGGGCGAAAGAAAAAAACGGCCAGGTTGCTGCCGATGAGATAGAGAGACGACAAGATGAAGACATACCATCCCCATTTCCTGACGGAAAATACCGATACGGCGCAGACAAGGTAGAGCGCGAGAATGATCCAGTCGGAAAGCGACAGTTTGGCCGTGATATTGTACGGACCGATGACGGGGGTATTGGTCAGCAGGGAGGTCTGCAGGATGATGACGAAAGGTGAAATCAAAAAAAACGCGGCGACGACAATGATCACGATCGGCTTTTTTTTCATTTTTCTTCTCTGGAATGAAAGTAAGCAATGAAAGAACGTAATGCAAGCTTATACTCCGAAGAATCGGATTTACGGCTGTCGGGAATGTATCATTTCCCGCGCGCTCGTGAAATGGCAAGTCCGCTCTGAGCGGGGATACCGAAACTTGAAAAAGCGGCGGGATAAACCCTCCCGTCGGTTCCGCGGTTTTAATTAGGATTGACGGTGAAATGCAAGTATACTCATGAAGAGAGGCGCAAGATGCGCAGACTATCGGTAATTTCTAAAGTTCTCCGTCCTGGACGGGCAAGTGGAGTCGGTTTGCTGTTTCTGCTGACGCTGGCGTTCACCGGCTGTTCGCTCCTCTCTTTGAACAACCGGGAGGATTTTGATATCGTCTTCAAGCCCACGACCTCGCTCCTGGTGGTCGTGGAAGATCGTCTCATCGCTTCGCTGCAAACCGAACTCGACGTGTACCAAGCGGATTTATTGAAGGAAGGGATCACAACGACCGTCGTCGGCTGGCAGGGGGGGACCGCCGGTGATTTACGCGCCCTGATCGGCCGTTTCTCCACAGACGATTCGATTGACGGAGCTTTTCTCGTCGGCGACCTGCCGGCGGCGTGGTATCGCGCCTACACCTTCGGCGCTTACGAGGAGTTTCCTTGCGATCTTTACCTGATGGATCCGGCCGCGACCTGGCGGGACACGAACGGGGACGCGCGTTATGACGCCCATTCGCCGCTCGCGCTCAAGCTCTACGTTTCAAGGCTGACAGGCTCGGGCGCGGAGATCGCCGCCTACTTCGATAAAGTCCATCGCTACCGGACGGGCGATGTGCGGATTCCCGTCAAAGCCTACCTGTTTAAGGACGACGCGTGGTCCGCATATCAACCCGGCTCCACCTTCGGCCTGGGCCGGATTTACGATTCCGTCGAAATCCGCGAGACGCCCGGGCAAACGGTCAGATCCGTCTACGTGAGCGACATGACGGGCGAAGGCATGGAGTTCGTCAACCAGTGGATCCACTCGCAGCCCTCCGTGCTCGCCATCTATGATACGAATCAGGCCGATTACGGATACGTCTCGACGAACGACATCAAGACGTATAATTTCAATGGCTTGTTTTTTGATCTCTACGACTGCAACGCGGCGCGCTTCACACAGGAAAACCTGGGGATGAGTTATCTCACCGGGACCGATTACGCCCTGGCCGTATTCGGCTCCACCAAGACGGGCGCGAGCTACTATTCCCTGGCGTTTTACGACGTCTTGTCCAAACACGGCACCTGGGGCGACGCCTACAAGAGCTGGTACAACTATTACGGCAAAAACGACGACGCCTGGTTTTTGGGAATGGTCATCCTGGGCGACCCGGCCCTCAAAGTCAGCGCCCGCGGCCCGATTTACCGGTTCATCGACCTGTCGCTCGCGCCGCCTCCCGACGCGACGCAGCGGACCGAGCTGAAACGCGTGACGATTGAGTTCACGAAGGGCCAATCGCTTAGCGGGTTTCGAGCGTATAAAAAAGCGCACCCGGAGTATTTCAGGTAAACCAAATAACACCGCCGCGGTTATATACTTGAACGGTTATGATGAGTATATTGAAGAGGGTATTTCATGAAAAAGATAGATGTGATTTATAAAAGAAGAGAATTCAAAAGGATAGAGAGCACGCTCCCGATTCTTTATAAAGCCAGCATATACCAGAACTGGTATAAAACCGCCATTTCGAGCCTCGGGATCGGCGGCTTGTGCCTGAGTTCGAGCGAGTATCTCAGTCACGGGACGCTGTTAAAATTGCGTTTCCTGCTGCCCGGCTCACAGGCAAACACGGATGTGATCGGTGAGGTCTTGTGGAGCGGTTTTATGACCGACAAAAAACTTTTCGAATCCGGTGTCAGATTTCTACGATTGGATAACATCGGGAAAGAGCATATTGCCGCCTATGTCGACGTAGCTCCATACACTCAGTCGGGCATTCCTGAAATTCAGGTTGTTTCGTAAATCGTCGCTTGACCGGCCGCTGAGAATCCATGAATGGAAGGGCCTTTCATTTTTTCAAGGTTGTGGCTTCGTGCTTTTTTCACGTCACGCAAAACGCACCGGTCACGAACCTTGTAGTGCGGCTCGTATCTTTTCCAGGAGCTCCGCCACGTTAAAGGGCTTGGGAAAAACGGCCGCCACCAGGCCGCTTACTTTTTCTTCTTTCAAGAGCGTCTCTATCGACGTTCGGCCGGAAATGATGAACACAAGACACTGCGGATTTTCCGCTTTTATCATTTTCAGCAAATCGACGCCGTTCAGTCCTTTCATTTTATAATCGAAAATACAGAGTTCGTATTTCTTTCCGGAAATTAAGGCCGCCCCCAGCGCGCTCTCCGAGGCGCAGTCGACCCGGTACCCTTCGTCGCGCAATATCTCGGCGAGGCCGTTGCACAGTTCCACGTTATCGTCAATGAGCAGGATGTTGTTACGCATGCGCGATCCTGTGTCTCGGCAAGGTCACGCGCACGGTCGTCCCCTCGCCTTTTTCGCTTTCAAGAGTGATGGAGCCGTCATGGAGCATGAGGATCTGGCTGCAGACGGCCAGCCCGAGGCCCGTGCCCTTGGCCTTGGTGGTGAAAAAGGGGTCCAGCACCCGCGGCAGATCGGCCGGGGGCACTCCTTCCCCGTTGTCCCTGATCGTTACGGAGAAGACGACGTCACTGCTAGTGGATTCGATCGCGACGAGGCCTCCATTTCCGCTCACCGCATCGAAGGCATTGGTCAGGATATTGGAAAACACCTCCTTCAGTTGAACGGGGTCCGCTTCGACCATGAGCCCCTCGGTGGGAGCAAGGCCGGCCTGAACGGATATCCCAAACTCCACGGCCCGGTCCCGCGCTTCGCCGATGACTGATTCCAGGACGTCGTTGATCCTCACCGGCTGGAAACGGGATATCTGAATTTTCGAATACGACAACACGTTGTTTATGATCTGCTCCCCTTCAAACAGCTTTTTTTCGATACCGGCCAGGCTGCCTTCGATCAATGGTTCCTTGACTTTCCTGCGGATGCCGAAGACCGACACGCTGACGGCCGACAGGACATTGCGCAGCTCGTGCGCGACGGTGGCGGCCAGGGTCCCGATGTCGGAAAGATGCTTGGACCGTTCCAGGCGAATTCTCAGATCCAAAAGCTCGCGCGATCTGTCCTGAACCATTTTTTCCAGCATACGGCTGTCGCGTCTGAGGAGCTCGGCGGCTTTTTTTCGCTTGGTGAAGTCCTCCATGGCGAGCAGAATCATCCGCTTGTCCCGGCCGTGCAGCTTGACCTGCCGGGCATTGAGCATCAGGGTCTTCGGCCCGGTCCCCGGGAAATCGACCGCCAGCTCGAAATGATCGAAATGTGTTTTTCTGGGCAGAATGTCTTCGATCAGTTTCCGCAGCCTCCGATTGTCCCACTCTCCCCCGCCGATCGTGAACAGGGATTTTTTTTCCACGTCGGCCGCCCGGAGCTTGAACATGGCGAAGAACGAGCGGTTGGCCGAAATGACGCGGACGTCTTCGTCCAGCACCAGGAGCGGCTCCCGGATGGTCTCGAAAATAGCCCGGGTATACTCCAGGGACCTCCGCGCTTCGTCCCGGTTCTTTTTTATGGCGTCGATGTCGAACAGGGCGATGACCGCCCCCTCGGTCGTGTTCTCCATGGTGAGGTAAGGCCTGATTCGCAGGGAATACCAGCGTCCGTCCTTGTCCCGCACCTCCGTTTCCGGCGGGATCACGCCTTTCGTCGCGCCCCGGATCATTTTCTCGAGTCCGGGGATGTCGATTTTCAGCTTGATGTCGCCGATCGGCCGGTCGACGTCGGTCGGTATCAGGTTCATCACTTTTCGCGCCGTGGGGGTGAACCGCTTGATGCGCAGGTCGTTTCCCACGATGATCATCGGGGTATTCGTACTGGCGAAGACATTGTTCAGGTCTCCGTTGAGATTCAGCAGTTCGACGTTTTTGTTCTGGAGTTCCTCGTTGAGCGTCTGCAGTTCTTCGTTGGTGGCCTGCAGTTCCTCCTTGGACGTCTCGAGCTCCTCATTCAAGCTCCGCAATTCCTCATTGCTCGACTGGATCTCCTCGTTCGCCGACTGCAGCTCCTCATTGAAAATGTCCTTCTCCTCGCTCACGGCGTTGAGCCGCTCGACCGTCCGCTGGAACTCTTTTTTGAGCCCGGCGACGTCCTTGATCGTGCTCCCCGAGGCCGGGTCGCGCGGTCCGGACGCCGTCTTCCGGCGGCTCTCCGCTCCCGCCCGGCGGAGACGCGACGCAACGGGCGGCCGGGGCGCGCGGAGTGATCCCGGCGCTTTACCGATCGCCCGGCGTTCCCCGGCGACGGAAGTTTTCAGCGACGCTCCCGGTTCCTGGACGCCGAACCGCCGGTACGCCCGGGCCGCGTTGTTGCGCGCGTAGATCTTGCTTTTTTTATCGAGCGGGGTGAAAAGGCCCGGTGCGGCGCCCGGGGTTTCCGAGGTCCCGAGAACGAGAAAACCGGCCGGTTTGAGGGCGTAGTGGAGCAGGGAGAGCGCCCGCTCCTGCATCGGGTTGTCCAGATAAATGAGCAGGTTTCGGCAGCTGGCGAGGTCCATGTTGGATAAAGGCGGATCAACGGTAACGTCGTGTTTCGCGAACACGCACAAGTCGCGGATCGGCTTGTCGATTTTATAGCCCGTCTGCGTTTTGACGAAAAAGCGGCGCCGCCGTTCAGCCGAGACCTGCGCGGCGACGGCTTTCGGAAACACTCCGGAGCGCGCCCTTTCAATCAACTCGTCGTTCACATCCGTTCCGAAAATCAGGATGTGCGGTTTCGCCTTCCGTTCTTCCATGAATTCATAAAGGGCGATGGCGATGGAATACACCTCTTCCCCGGTCGAACAGGCGGGCACCCAGACCCGGACGGGGGTTTTGGCCGTTCGTCTCCCGGCTAGGGATGGAAACACCTTTTTTCGGAGAGCCGTGAAAACATCGCGATCTCGAAAAAAGGCGGTCACGGGAATGAGGATGTCCTTGAGCAGCGCCTCCGCCTCGGCCGGATTCCATTTGAGAAAGGCGTAATAGTCGGAATAGGTTTTGAGGCCGAGGTAGGCCATTCGCTTGCCGATGCGCCGGCTGACGGTCGCTTTCTTGTATTGAATGAAATTGACTCCCGTCCGCTCCAGGAGCACGGCGAGGATCATGGGAAGTCCCGTTTCCTCCGCCAATGACCGCGTCGGGCGCCGCGCCGGGACTCGGAAGCCGTGCGCGCTCATATATATCAGCTTCTTTGCGATCTCCAGCGGCGCCAAGACGAAGTCGACCGCGCCGCTCGCCGCGGCGCTGCCGGGCATCCCGTAGTACCGCGCCGTTTTTTTGTCCTGGGCGAAGACGATGCCGCCCCGCGCCTTGACCGCCTGTGCGCCGGCTGTTCCGTCCGATCCCGTTCCCGAAAGGATGACGCCGATCGCCCTTTTCCCCCGGTCGGCGGCCAGGGACGCCATGAAATGATCGACCGGCAGATAGCTTCCGTCCGCGCGCCTGACGCGGGCCTTGATCCGCAGCCTGCCCCGGACGACGGTCATCAGGGAATTGGGGGGAATGACATGCACGCACGCGGGCCGGATCGCCATGTTATTTTTGGCTTCACGGACCTCCAAGACGGTCTCGCGCGACAGGATCTCGACGAGCGCGCTCTTGTGCCGCGGTTCCAGGTGTTGGATGAGTACGAAAGCCAGATCGGTTTTTTTCGGGAAAGACTTGAATAAGGCGATCAGCGCTTCCAACCCGCCGGCCGACGCGCCTATCCCGACGATACAGCCGCGATTGGCTTTCTTAACGTCAGGAGCGCGTTTTTTAGTCGGATTCGCCTTTTTCATAACGGTAGTAACGGACCCGGGCCGTTTTTCCGATCGCGGAAGACCGGTTCATATGCTCAATCGGCAAAAAAAATATCCGCCATTCTCAATCCTCCATGCCGACGACAGGCGCCGTTTCCACGCCGTAACAGAGTATATCACGAATGCGCTTATGGGGAAAGCGCAGGCGCACGGTTTTCGGTAATTCTCAGGATGGCGAAAATGTCATTGTGAGCCTGTCGAACCATGAATGCAATTTTGGTAAATTATATCGCCGGTCACTCCCTCGATAAGGCTCAGACAGCTGTCGCATGACCCGCCGCCATGAGCGTGGAAATGACATAAGAAGGAACGGCGCGTTACAAGCGTTGCAAACCGAACCGGCACGCGGCCGTCCGGATA
>CAZKOS010000018.1:0-27525 GCA_964554445.1 uncultured Spirochaetaceae bacterium
TTTCTTCATCCGCGTTATCCGTTTTTATCAGTGTCATCCGTGGTTCACTCTTTTCCATATCACGCCCAAAGGCTAAGCGAGCTTCCGGATTTCCTTCTGAACGAGGGCGTCGCAGCGGTTGTTGTGCTCGTTTTCGGCGTGCCCCTTGACCCAATGCCATCCGATCCGGAAGGTGCCGTCGAGCTCGTGCAGTTCGGACCATAAGTCCCTGTTTTTCACCGGGTCCCCGGCGCTGTTCTTCCAGCCGTTCGTCCTCCATTTTCTGATCCACTCCGTGATGCCCTTCTTGACGTATTGCGAATCGGTATAAACCGAAAGCGCGGCGCCCGCCTTGAAACGTCGCGACGCCTCTTCGAGCGCGCGGATGACCGCGGTCAGCTCCATCCGGTTATTGGTGGTATTCCGCGCGCCGCCGGAGAGGATCGTCTCTTCCGCGCCGTCGAAAATGATGGCCGCCCACCCCCCGGGCCCCGGGTTCCCCGAACACCCTCCGTCGGCGTAAATGGTGATGGTTTCCATGCGCTGCGTCCTTTTCCGCCGGAGACGTCCGGCCGGACGATTGTACGACGTTTCAGGGGCGTCTGTGAAGGCGCCTTGCCAGTCCGTATCATTCTTGTTATGATCACGAACGATTTTAAGCAACAAGGAACAAATCCTATGTCGACACACTTGATCGCGCCGCACGGCGGAAACCTCATTAATCTCATTGCCGACGACGACCGGTGCCTCGCCTTGAAAAAGTCGATGCGCGACGTACCGTCCTGGACGCTCAGCGAACGCCAGAACTGCGACATCGAGCTGCTCATCAACGGCGCCTTTTCGCCATTGACCGGCTTCATGGGCCGGGCGGATTACGAATCGGTATGCGATACGATGAGCCTCGCCGACGGCACGTTCTGGCCCATCCCGATCACGCTCGACGTACCGGAAGACCTGGCCGGCCGCCTGTCCGCCGGAAAGGACCTGGCGCTGCGCGATCAGGAGGGAGTGCTCATCGCGGTGCTGCACGTCGACGACATTTATCGCCCCGACAAGCGGCGCGAGGCGGAGAGCGTCTACGGGACGCAGAACCCCGAGCACCCGGGGGTCGCCTTCCTTTTCGACAAGACCCACCCGGTCTGCCTCGGCGGGCGCATTGAGGCGATCGAGACGCCCGAGCACTTCGATTTCCAGGCCCTGCGCCTCGATCCGGCCGACCTCAGGCACGAATTCACTCACCTGGGATGGCGCCGGGTGATCGCCTTTCAAACGCGGAACCCCCTGCACCGCGCCCACTTCGAGCTCACCCTGAAGGCCGTGAGGGAAGTGGAAGCCAACCTCCTCGTCCACGCCGTGGTGGGGACGACCAAACCGGGAGACGTCGATCATTTCACCCGCGTGCGCTGTTACCAGGCCATTCTGCCCCATTATCCGCCGAACACCGCCCGCCTGGCCCTCCTGCCGCTCTCCATGCGCATGGCCGGCCCGCGCGAAGCGGCCTGGCACGCGCTCATCCGCAAGAATCACGGGTGCACGCATTTGATCGTGGGACGCGATCACGCCGGCCCGGGGTCGGACTCGAGCGGAAAGCCCTTCTACGGCCCGTACGACGCCCAGGAGCTTCTCAAAAAGCACTCCGACCGCATCGGCATGGAGATCGTGGAATTCAAGAAAATGGTATACCTGCCCCGGCTCAACGCGTACGAGGAGGCGGATAAGGTGCAAGCGGGGACCCAGACGTCGGACATTTCCGGCACCGAGCTGCGCGACCGGCTCAGGCGCGGACTCGAAATTCCCGCCTGGTTCACTTTTCCCGAGGTGGCGGCGGAGCTGCGCACCACCTACCCGCCGCGCTCAAAGCAGGGGTTCACGGTCTTCTTCACCGGCTTGTCAGGCTCGGGAAAATCGACGCTCGCCAAGGGACTCATGACCAAGCTCCTCGAGATCGGCGGCCGCCCGGTCACCCTGCTCGACGGCGACATCGTGAGGAAAAACCTTTCCTCGGAGCTCGGCTTCTCGAAAGAGCACCGCGATCTCAACATCAGGCGGATCGGTTTCGTGGCCTCGGAGATCACCAAGAACGGCGGCATCGCCATCTGCGCGCCGATCGCCCCCTACGACGCCATCCGCAAGGAAGTGCGCTTCCTGATCGAAAGATTGGGCGGCTTCATCCTCGTCCACCTGTCCACCCCGCTCGCGACCTGCGAGGAGCGCGACCGCAAGGGCCTCTACGCGAAAGCGCGCGCCGGCATCATCCCCAATTTCACGGGCGTGTCCGACCCCTACGAGGCGCCGGACGACGCCGAGGTCGTTCTCGATACGACCGATCTGCGTCCCGAAGAGGCGATCCAGGAAATCCTCCTGCGTCTCGAACGGGAACTCTTCATCGGACCCAATAAATAGCTTTTCTTGCTTTTACCACAGAAGCATCCCTCGACAAGCCCGGGACAGGCTTCCGACCCGGAGGGACAAAGCGAAAGAATATAAGGAACCCAGGAACCCAGGAACCCAGGAATGAAGAAAGGCGGAGGCAATCGATAATACTGATAAAGCTGAAAAATCCGGTTATTAATAGTTTTTATTTTTATCTCAACTTCCTTCTTTTTCCTGGTTTCCTGGTTTCCTTATCATCTCTCTTTTCCGTTTTTTCCATGGCTCCATGGCTCCGTGCTGAAATAAAGCAGAATAAAAAAGCCGATTCCAGACCGCGGTTTGAAATCGGCTTCACAATTTAATGTTTCGTCTATTCCGCCTTGTCGATGTGCTTCTTCATTTTTCGCAGATCGATTTTTTCGTGCGTTTCGGGCGCCAGGGTGCCCCGTTGGGCGCGCTTGTTGAACACGATGAGCAGAACGACGCCCAACACCAGCATGCCGAAGCTGAAGACCTGGTCGAGGCTGAAGTTGAACGGGCTCAGGAGCAGGTAGGGCGGGTTGTCCTGCGGGCCGAGCTTGAGGAGGAAGCTGAGCCGCAGCGGTTCGCGGAAATAATCGATGATGAAGCGGACCAGACCGTACATGGCGAAATAGAGCGCGAGGATGAAGCCCTTGAACGGTTTGCGGTTTCTGAAGATGAACCACAGGATGGCCCAGATCAAGAGGCTTTCGAAGAGCATCTCGTAAATCTGGGTGGGATGCCGGGGCAGGGCGATGAACTGCTTGTTGTCGACGGGAATGCCGACCTGTTTCGCCATTTCGACCACCCGCGGGTCCGACGTGGGAAGGCCGAGCGGCCCATGGACGCCTTCATACGATTCGTTCTCCTTGTACACCATTCCCCAGGGCAGCGTGGTGAGCCGTCCGTACAGCTCGCCGTTGATGAAGTTGCCGATGCGGCCCCAGGTGTGGGCGAGCGGCACGCCGATGATCAACAGGTCGCCCCATTCGAGAACGTCCTGCTTCTTGTACCGCAGGTAAATGACCATGGCCACGGCCGCGCCCACGACGCCGCCGTACCAGTTCATCCCCTGGTAACCCGTAAAGACCCACTTCTCGTCGAAAGGCAGCAGGATGGCCCACGGCGCCCTCAGGAACAGGTTGGAGCGATCGAAAAACAACATATAGAAAATCCTGGCGCCCAGGAGCAGGCCGATGATCCCCCAGAAGAACGTGTTGAGCATGATGTCCTTGTTGAGGTCCAGCTTCTTTTTCTTGACCTGGTAGCGGAATATCAGATAGACGGTGACAAAGGCGAAAATGTACATGAGACCGTACCAGCGCAGAAAGGGAAATCCCGGTATGATCTCCGGCTTCAGCCAGTCCGGGTGCGTGATAAAAGCGGGCATACGAACCTCCTGAAAAAAAGTTATACCCGAGATGAGCGCTCCCTGTCAAACTCAACGCTTTTCAAATCGGAAATATTCGTAGATTTCGTCGAACCGGTGATGGATGATGTTTTTGGAAAGTCCGATGGATTCCGCCGTCGTTTCCCGCGAGCTCTTGAAGCTCTTCGCGCGATGCGTCTCATGGACGAGTATCCGCTCGAACCGATCGGTGATGCGCAATCCGAATTTTTTATACACGTCCCGGATCGTCTGTTCGGGATTTTTCACGAAGTCTTCGTAATTGATGATCAAAAAACGGTTCGGCGGAAGGTGTTTCAGGGCCTCGACCGGGTACGTATACCAGATTTTCATCATCTCGATCGTTTCGTCTTTCAGGGGATAGTGCTCGAGGGGCGAATTGAACAGGTTGAACCAGAAGGAAAACCAGCTGACGGTGGAGGTGCAGGTCTCGACCGGGTCGCGCACCAGATAGAGGAATTGCGCGTCGGGGAACTCCTCGAGCAGACTCATCACCTTCGGCGTAAAGCCCGGGTTTTTGGAAAGGAGCCGCTTGTTCCCGTCCCGCGCGGAGAGGTGGCGCTGCACGCAGCGCCGGTAAAACCGCATGATGCGCCGCCGCCGGTAAGCGGGCATCACGCGGTCGAAATCGTCAAAGGGCGCGAAATCGGAGGGGATGGGAAAGACGTAGTGAAGCCAGAAGGTGTTGTAAATCCACAGGAGCATCGCCTCCTCTTCCTCCGCCTCGCGCAGGCCGATCGTGTGCAGCTTGGAGGCGTGCTTGAGCATGTGGTCGAGGTTTTTCCGTTCGGTCATTTCGAGCAGCCGGCGGAGCGGTTTTCCCGCGAGGGAGTCGAGGAGCAGTAGCCCGCGGATGAACTTGCGTTCCGCGATCGACGGCGCGAAATAGATTTCCCACGTTTTAAACGTGCAGAAATTTTCCTCGTCCCGGGCCATGATCCGGAACAGGAGAGTGGAGCCGGTGCGAAAATTGCCGATGATGAACACCGGCTTGACGACGGACCGGCGGCGGAAGCGCGGGAAAAAAACGGAATCGAGCAGAAAACAGAACCAGTGCACCGTCATGATGAGAACGTAGCCGGGGATGCAGATGAGAAGCACCTTCAGGCGCTTGGCCGTCAATCTGTAATTGGTGTCCTTGGAACGGAAAAGCGACGTGAATATCTGACGGAACATGAGGGAAAAATTGATGGACAACATGTCTGGCCTTTTCCTGATCGATGCGTGGTAGTGCGGCTTTTCCCGTTTTCCAGGCCATGTTGCCGTGCTTTTGAAAGCGGCGACAAGCCGGAAGATGGCGCGATGGTATCCCTCAAGCCCGCGGTCAAGCGCCTTTCTCCCGGCGCATTATGCTACGCGGGCAATCTTATTTGAAATGGCTGAATAAATCAAGCAAAGCGAGGCAGGGGAAGGGTGGAAAAACTGAAAAATTAATGAGGAGACGCGGATAGAAAGAAGCGGAACCGGTTACGCGGGAAGGTGAACGAGGCCAAACGGAGTCGAGACCGAACGCGCCGGCCGATCCGGTCATGAATAAAGTCGCGCGTTTTCAGGAGTCGCTAGAGTTTATTCACCAAATCATGCAGGTTGATGATGATGGATTGATTTTTCCCGACCAGGCTCGCCATTTCCTTTGAAATGGAAGCGATCTGACTCGATTTATCGACCTGGTCCCGGACGGAATCGGACACGTTGTCGGTCTGTTTCTTGATGTGCGTGATCACGCCGATGATCTCCGTGCCTCCGGCGGCCTGTTCGGAGCTCGCCATTTTCACTTCCTCGGTGATCTTGGCGAGCTCCTGGGTGGAATACACGATCTCGTTGACCGCCTTCGATTCCTCCTCCATGGCGTTCAGGACCTCCGAGCTGATGCTGGACGTCTCGCGGGCGTCCTTGAGGATGTTAACGAGGGCCTCGGCCGATTTCCCGACGAGCTCGACCACGCTTCCGATGCGGGCGCTCAGGTTCTTGAGAATTTCATTGATCATCTTGGCATTGGAGCCCGAGGTCTCCGCCAGGTTTCTGATTTCATCCGCGACGATCGCGAACCCCTTGCCCACTTCGCCGGCGTGGGCGGCCTCGATGGCCGCATTCATGGCCAGGAGGTCGGTCTCGCTCGCGATCGAGGAGATGATCTCGACGATTTCCTCGATGTTCTTGCCGGCGCGCTCCGTGTCCTGCATGGCGGTCGACATCTCCTCCATGAGCCGCTCGCCGCTCTCGGCGTTGGTGAGCAGGCTCGAGGCCAGGCCGTTCGCCTTCTTGGCCGTGGAGGTGATGTGGCTGATGGAGGCGCCGATCTCTTCGATGGCGGTGACGCTCGAGGTCACCAGGTCCGCCTGCTTGACGATGTTGTTGGCGACCGATTCGATCGAGTGGATCATCTCGCTGATGGTGGCGGAGGTCTGCTCCACCGCCGTGCTCTCCTCGCCGATGGCGTCTTCGATCGTGCCGCAGGAACTGATCAGGCTGTCGATCGCTCCCGAAAACTGGACGGCGTTTCCGACCAGCGTTTCCGAGGTGGTATTGACCGTCTCGGTTACGGACTTGAGCTCCCGGGAGAGCGTGTCGCGCATTTCTTCTTTTTCCGCCCGGATGGCGACCTGGGCCTCGATCATTTTGTTGAAACGCCGGGCGACATACGCCAGGATGCCCGTCGCCATGGGAATGATGCACGATTTGAAGATCACGTCGTCCAGATAGATCGTAATCCGGTTTCCCGATTTCATGCCGGTGAAAACCTCTTCGACCGCCCCCCCGGAAAACACACCGATCGTCGCCAGGGTGATAAGCGATAAAATGAGGTACGCGACGGTGATGAGGGAGCCGGTGACGATGACGGAGAGGGGCGAATATCGCAACACCGAGAGGCAGAGGAATATGATGAAAATCCAGGGCGCCGCGCCGGTGACCACGAGGCCCGTGTCCGGAGGGGCGATGGTGATGACGGTCAGCGTGACGAGGGTGATGTCGACGAGGGGAACGAGGTGATTCATCCACCAGCGGTAGTGCTTCCGCCTGGTCGTCAGGATGGTGACGATCGAAACGAACGTGCCGATCAGGAGAAAAACTATTTCGGACATGAAAAAAGGCTTGGTGACGGCCTGCAGGAGTCCGATTTCGCCCGCGTTCCCCAGCATGATGCTCACGGCGAAGGCGGCCAAAGGCGGCACGAGCACGAGACGGATGATGGCGATGACGTATTCGCCGTTGATCTTCGCTTCGGTGATGAATTCTTGAGCGTGTTTTTTAATGGCGTCGTCCATCAGTGCTCCTTCTCGGGAGAGGTTTTTGAGGGTCCGTTCTAGTTAGATTATAAGCGAGCCGCTCGTTTTTATGCAATTTTTTTTCATCAATCCCGCCGTTTGCTAAAGGAGGGGAATGATTTCCCCGATCAGGAGCGTGACGTCGTCGGGGAAGCGGGCGTCGGCCATGTAGGCGATGAGCTCGACGATCATGTTCTTGGAGAGCGTTTCGATGTCGTTGTCCCGGTGCCTTTCGAGGATGCGCATGAGATTGTCCGTGCCGAAGTGCCGGCCCTCGCCGTCCGGGCACTCGATGAGGCCGTCGGTGAAGAAGACCAGCCGGTCGCCGGGATTCAGCGTGATTGATTTTTCGTCGTACACCGTCGACTCGAACATGCCGAGGAAAAAGCCGTTCGCGCCGATCAACTCCGCGGGGGCGCCGCAGCGAACGACGATCTGGCGCGGGTGTCCGGCCGCGGCATAGGTGAGCTTGAAACTCTCCGTGTCGATGATCCCGTAGAAGGCGGTGATGTAGTGCTCGGTCCGCATGACGCGGGTGAAATCGACGTTGACCTTGCGGAGCACGCGGCCGGGGGAAAGGCAGTCCCGGGCCGCGTGCAGGAAGGTGCTCTTGAGCATGGCGGTGATGAGGGCCGAGGAAACCCCGTGCCCCGAGACGTCCGCGATCAGAATCCCCAGGTGCCGCTCGTCGATCTGCAGAATTTCGAAGAAATCCCCCCCGATGTACTCGTGCGGGATGTATTTGTGGCAAAAGTTGAGCGGTACGTCGCGCGGAAATTCCTTGGGGAGGAGGCTGTTCTGAATGATGTTGGCGAGCGCGAGCTCCTCGGTGATCTTTTTATTCTTGAGATCCAGCTCGTCCCGGGTGGCTTTCAGCCGTTTCGTCTCCTCCACGAGGGATTGGTTCACCTTGGTGAGCTCGTCCGTAATCCAGTCGAAGTGCGCCTCCTTGTCCCGGAAGGCGAGAAAAAGGGTGATGAGCGAGACGAGCGTCGCGTCGGGCGTGTCGGCCGGCAACCGGTAAACCCCGGGGCGCCGAGGCGGCACGGGCGCCTCCGAGCCGACCAGAAGCAGGGTGTGCCCCTGATCCGCCAGCCGCTCGATCTTTTTCCACAGCTCGTTCGCGGCCGGAACGGACAGGACGACGAAGACCCCGGCGTCGCGTTTTTTGAGGCGCACCGGCGCCTTGATCACGGCGGCGACGGAAACATTTTTGAGCAGGCGTTGGAGGGCGCGGGCCCGGCTTGCGGATTCGGCGATCAGGTGAACCTGCATACGGCTGGTTGTCGTTCTCCCTTTTCAATTATAGCAAGTTTGCCGGCGGATGCAAGCGACCGGACCGGCTGGGTACTCTTTCACTATCGGCTTTTTCATCGACCTTTCCTCGTTCCGTTTCGTGGTTTTTATCGAACGGGGGAAGCCCGGTTCTGAAATTCCGACTCGGGTTGCGGTTGACCAAGGTAACAATGTTTTCTATACTGAGCCGAATGGAAAAAAGCGAGCCGAAGAAAGAATTCGCCATGGAAGTATTCATAGAACGATCGGAAGGAAAGGCCCTCTGTACGATTCACGGTGAAATCGATACGCAGGCCGGATTGGAATTGAGCGAGCGTTTCCAGGAAATCGTGGAAAACGAGGGAATAACCTCCGTCGTTCTCGATCTTTCGGACGTCCACAACATCACGAGCGCGGGGATCGGGAAAATCCTCAAGCTGTTGAAATACCTGAACGGGCGGGGCGGCACCATGACCATTAAAGGCATATCGCCCGGCCTCAACCTGCTGTTCAAAGAGATACATCTTGATAAAATCATTCCGATCGAAGAGAAATAACTGGAACCTCGACGCGCCGACCCGGGACGGGTTCGCGTCCGCCTGACGCGTCCCGCCGCAAGGAATTTCGCCATTGGAATCGAACGCGCACACGCGGACGGCGACCGTCCGCACCGTACAAAACGCGCCCCCGGGCTATCTCGATCTCCTCTTGGAAGAGCCTGAGATCGCCGGAAGCGCCCGCCCCGGGCAGTTCGTCATGCTGCGCTTCGGGCGTTCCCTCGATCCCATTCTCCCCAGACCGTTCGACATCGTCGAAAGCAGCGCGGACGAGCGCTCGTTCCGCTTGATCGTCAAGATCGTGGGCGCGGCGACCCGGCTGCTCGAGTCGATCCGTCCCGGAGACGAGGTGCGCGTCTCCGGGCCCCTCGGCGCGCCCATCACCGATTTCGACTGCCGCTCCCTGGCGCTGTTGGTGCGGGGCTGCGGCGCGGCGGCGGTGCTCGCCTTCCTCCAGGAGGCCCGGCGCCGCGGTATTGAAACGCATACCGTTCTTTCGGCCTCCTCGGCGTCCAAGTTCATATTGCGGGACGAGCTCGCCGCGCTCTCGGATACCCTGCTCCTGGCCACGGACGACGGATCGGCCGGTGAAAAAGCGCTGGGCACCGACGTGCTGCGCCGTCTCCTCGCCGGGCGGACGGTCGACCGGGTCTACAGCTGCGGCGGCGGCCCTTTTTACCTGCCCTTCCTGGAGGAATGGGACCGCTCGCAAAAATCGCCCGTCTACCTTTTCCTGGAAAGCTACATGGCCTGCGGCTTCGGCCATTGCCACGGCTGCGCGGTGCCGCGCCGCGGCGGCGGCTATTCGCTCGTTTGCCGGGACGGTCCCCTCTTTCGACTCTCCGAGGTGAAGGATCCATGCCTGATTTATCAGTGACCCTGGCCGGCCTTGAGCTCAAGAATCCCGTTCTGCCCGCGTCCGGCGCCCTGGAAACCCTCGACACGCCGCTGCGGGGCGGCGACTTCTCCCAGCTCGGCGCGCTCGTCAACAAGACCGTCACCCGCGACCGGCGCGACGGCAATCCTCCGCCCCGCGTCTGGGAAACCGCCGCCGGCATGCTCAACTCCGTGGGCATCCCGTCGATCGGGATTGATGAATTCGTGAAGAGCCGCCTGCCCCGGCTGCGCGCCCAGAACGATCGAATCATCGTGAGCATCGCCGGATTCAGCGTGCGGGAATTCGTCGAGCTGGCGGAAACGGTGGCCGCCACGGGCCTCGCGGATTACATCGAGCTCAACCTGTCTTGCCCCAACCTGGAGAGCGGCGTCCTCTGGTCGACGGATGCCGGCCTGTTGGCCGAGGTCGTCGGCCGCGTGCGGCGCGCGGTGAAGGTGCCGTTGATCGCCAAGCTGTCCCCCAATGTAACGGATATCGCGGAGATGGCGGCGGTCGCCGAATCGGCGGGGGCGGACGCGCTCGGGCTGGTCAACACCTTTCGCGGCCTGGCCATCGACGTCCGGGTGAAAAAGCCGGCGCTCGGGAACGCGACCGGCGGACTTTCCGGTCCGGCCGTCAAGCCGCTCGCCCTGTTCGCCGTCTGGTCGGCGTTCCGGCGCGTGCGCATTCCGCTCATCGGCATGGGCGGCATCAGTTCCTGGCGCGACGCGGTCGAATTCATCCTCGCCGGCGCCACGGCCGTGGCAGTCGGCATGTTCAATTTCGTCGAGCCGGGATGCATGTGGGAAATCCGCGACGGTATCGATCGCTACCTGGCGGAAAACGGCTTGAGCGGGGTGAGGGACATCATCGGCCTGGCTCATCGGACTGAGTAAAAAATTATAAGGAAGCCAGGAAACCAGGGGGAAAACAATAAAAGGCAAATAACAAACGGAAGAGGCGATTTTTTTTCAAAATTGATATTTTCGCTCATCCATATTTTTTTTCGATACCCTCCATTTTTCCTTATTTTTTTAATGGGTTCCTGGTTTCCTTATCAATTCAATAACTAGATTTTTGTTCATGAGAATATAATGTAGATGAAGGCTTTCCTAGAGCGCCGAGACGATGCCGACGGTGAGCGACACGTACATGGCGAACGGCATGTAGGTATTGAGCGGGATATAGAAAATGGGATCGAGGGAAAAATCGAAGGCGACCTTTTCATTCAGGGGCACGAACAGGCCCAGCACCACGCCCGTGGCGAGGTGCTCTTGCAGCTTGGAAAAGTCCGGAATGAGCTTCAAGCCGAAGGACGCCTGAAGACCGATGTAGAAATCGGCCGCGCCCTCCGTTGAAAAATAATAGCGTCCCTGGGCCCCGAGCTCGAGCCCGCCGTTCCAGGCGGGGGCGTTAAAATCCACATCCATTTGAAAATCACAGAACGAGAAAAGCATGGTGTCCCTGGTGAGGAACGAACCGAACCGCGGACTGACTCTGAGAGAGAGAAAGGACAATGCATCGGAAGGGATGCTATGAAGAAAATTGAAGGAGATTCCCCCTCCCGCGATGGCGGTGCCGGCGGCGAAATTGAATTTGGAATCCGCTCCGGCCGTTCCCGCAGCGAGGCAGAGTGCCAAAAAAATGACGACAACCGTCTTGCGCATGGTCTCCTCATCCGTCCCCGCGGCGGGAAAAAGATCGTGCCGGCCGGGAACTGTACGTCGGTTTCTCTCGATTTCAGTCTATATCAGGCGGTGCGATTAATCAAATAAATTGCGCGCTCCGACGAATAAACGATGTCTTCATCATCTTGTAAAGAATTTATAAGGAATCCAGGAAAACAGGAAAGGAAAATTAAGTACTAAAAAAGAGCGGGGAGCTTAATCGTAAACGGTAAAAATGAGACTTTGAAAAAGAATAGGTTCAGTTTCTTTTTATTGCCTATCTGTTACTTTCTTTTTTCCTGATTTCCCGGGTTCCTGGTTTCCTTCTATACTCAATCGTTTTTGATTTGTCAGGCCGGGATTTGCATACATCTCGGCCTGACAAAGAATTATAACTGGAAATCCCCGACAAAGCGGAGCTTCGCGGGTCTTTATCCCCCGATTTCCATTCATCATTGCCGGAGGGGGAGGGTGACGATGAAAGCCGAACCGGACCCTTTTTCGCTCTCCACCCTGATCCGGCCATGGTGCTCCTCCGCCACTTTCTTGCAGATGGCGAGCCCGATGCCGGATCCTTCGAAGGCGTTTCTTCCCTGCAGCCGTTGGAACAGGCCGAAAATGTCCTCGAAGTGCTCCGGGTCTATCCCGATACCATTGTCCCGAACGGTGAGCTCGCAATAATCGCGGAGCCCCTCCTTGGTGCGGCGGCCGGTGATCGCGATCCGCACGGGACGCCCCGGCTGCCTGAACTTCAAGGAGTTGGCGATCAGGTTCTGGAGGAGCTGCTCAATGTGCCGCGGCTCGGCCTCGACGGCCGGAAGCTCGCCGACCTCGACGCGCGCCTGGGCTTTCTCGACCGTGATTTCCAGGTCCTGGAGCACGGCGCGGACCGACTCGTTCAGGTCGACCGTTCGGAACGGTCCCGCGCGGCTGGAGATCCGGGAATAGGCGAGCAGGTCGTCGATCAAGTCGTGCATCCGGCGGGCTGAGCCGATCATGCGATCGAGGTATTCCCGGGCCTGGACGTCGGCGTCGACCGTGGGCAGGGAAAGAAGCCGGTCCGCGAACACGGCGATTTTTCTGAGCGGCTCCTTGAGGTCGTGGGAAACGATGTAGGAAAACTGTTCCAATTCGGCATTGGAGTGCGCCAGTCCCGCCGAGGTCTCGATGAGGGAGCGGGCCTGCGCTTCGCGTTCGGCGAGCAGCTTTTCCTTCTCGCGGAACAGGAGGGAGCCTTTGAGCGCCACGCTCAAATGGGAGCGCAATTCCTCGTACAGGTTGCCGGGCTTGTGATCGTCCTCGAAGACCATGAATCCGAGCTGATCGCCGTGAAAGTAGAGCGGCTCGACCATGACGGTCAACCGCCGTCCTTCCGACCACATGACCCCGGGCAGAATCGACGCGACGGGAAAGCGAACGCCTTCCGCGGGGAGCGGAATCTTCCGGTTGTCCCGGTACGCCATGAGCAGGCGCGCGAAATCGAGGGAAACCGAAGGTTCGTCGAACATGCAGAAGTAATATTCCCGGATGCCGAAGCGGGGAAATTCCCTGGCGATGATGGCGAGCACGTCGTCGAAATTGTAGGTGCTGATCATGGTCCGGTTGATGGAGTTGAGCGATTCGGTGAGCTCGACCTTGCGGAACAATTCGAACACGCGCGATTTTTCCAGGTGTTCGCCGATGAGCAGCCGGGCGCGCTGGAACAGGTTTTCCGCCTCGACGTGGCGGTGGGAATCCGCCCGGATAAACTCGAGCGCGCTGCGGCGCAACGCCGAAAGGGCCGGGTGAAACCGCCTGATTTCTTCGGGGAACGCCCGTTCGAGCAGCGCACCGTTGAGAAGGGGAAGGAACGCCCCGCCGCGCGGTCCCCAGATTTCGTCATGCAGGGAATCCGCCAAACGCGCGGCGGACGCTTCCGGCAGGCCCGCCTCCAGCACCAGTCTCGGCCCGGCGACGAGCGCGAAGGCCTCCCGGTCCGGTTCGGCCGGCCTCGTCCCGAGCGACGCGGGACAATCACCGCCGGCGGCGGCGGGAAGGCAGCCGCACGATTGGCGCGTCACCAACCGGGCGGGAAGGACGTCCCGCTTCGTGAAGACTTCCCGCCGAATGTCGTGCAACAGGTTGCCGACCGCGGCCTTTCCCATTTCGTAAAAGGGCTGCCGCACCGTCGTCAGCGGGACCCGGTAATACCGACTCTCATCGATGTCGTCGAACCCCACCACTTTCACCTCGTCGGGGATGCGGACGCCGCGCGCCAAAAGCTCGTCGCACGCGCCGAGGGCCATCAGATCGTTCGCGCACACCACCCCGTCGAACGCCGCCTTCCGCTCGTCCATGAATTTTACGATCGCCTGGCTCCCGCCGGCGCGGAGGAAATTCCCGGTCGCGACCAGCCCGGGTGAGAAATCGATTCCGTGATTCGCGAGCGCGTCCCGGTACGCGCGCAAACGCTCGCCGGATTCGGGATGGTCCTCCGGCCCCTGGATGAAGGCGGGTTTCCGGCAACCGTGCGCCTCGATGAGGTGCGTGCAGCCCTCGATCATGCCGGAGTAATTGTCGCTGATGAGGCAGGGGATGCCGTTCACTTCCAGGCTGATGTTCACCGTCGGGAGGGCGTCGAACCGCCGGTAAAAGGCGAGCGTGTCCTCCGGGCTGGAACCGCCGATCATGGCGCCGCCCCAAACGATCAAGCCGTCGATCGTCGCGGGATCGACCATGTCGTACAGCACATTGGCTTGAAATTCGAATCCGAACCGCGAGCGGGGCGGATTGCCGGGCAGGCAGACGAGGTTGACGTCGGCGTCCGCGGCCCCGTCGTAGACGCCCGACCAGATCGAATAACTGATGAGATCGACGCTGAACGACCGGGTGAGAAACGCGATCGTGATCCGGTTGCTTTTTTTGTCCATCATCGACATTCCCGACGTTTTTCCTCTTTTTGGCGACGAGCGGACGGCGTCTCCTACGGCAATTCGACCGTTTCGAACCAGTAGGCTTTCACCACCCGCAGGATGTCGACCAGCTCATGAAAGGAAAACGGCTTGATCATGAGCGAATTCGCGCCCATCGAATAGGCCCAGGCGATTTCTTCCTTGACCGCCGAGGTGGTGAAAACCAGCACCGGCGTCCTTTTGTACTCCTCGCTTTGTTTCAGCCGTTCCAGGGTACTCCTGCCGCCTCCTCCCGGAAGATTCAAATCGAGCAGAATGAGCACCGGCTGCACGGTGACGGCGGCGTGGTCGTGCGGAAAGAGGAGCGCGGCGAGCTGGTCGGCGTCCTCCAGGCTCCGCAGGGGCAGGGCGATGCCGGCCTCGCCGGCCGCCTCCGCCATGAGTTGCCTGTCGTCCGGATCGTCCTCCACGAGAAGAATTACCTGGCGCGCGTTTTGCGAATCCATGCGTCTCCTTTACCGGCCCCGATCCGTTTCGTTCCCGCCGCTCAGGCGGACCGTTCCCGCCGGGCGGGGAAGGGTGACGATGAACCGAGCGCCCTTTCCCGGCTCGCTTTCGATTCTGATCGATCCCTTGTGCCGCTCGACTATTTTCTTGCAGACCGCCAGTCCCATGCCCGTTCCCTCGAACTCGCGCGCGCCGTGCAGGCGCTGGAACACCCCGAAAATCTTGTCGAAATATTTGGGGTCGATGCCGATGCCGTTGTCCGCGACCGTGATTTCACAGTGCGGTCGGCCGTCGCGGGACAATGTCCGGCCGAAAATACGGACCTGCGGGGTTTGTGCCGCGGGCTGAAATTTGATCGCGTTCCCGATGAGATGATAGAAAAGCAGGCGCAGGTTGTGCTCTTCGCCGGGGAACGAGGGCAGCTCGTCGACGCTGATTTCGGCGCGCACGCCGCGCACCGCGTCTCCCAGGTCGAGGAGCGCCAGGCGAACGACGGCGGCCGGGTCGACGTCCGTGAAATTCGCCACCTGGCTCGACAGCCGCGAATAGGTCAGAAGGTCGCGGATGAGGCTTTTCATGCGCAGGCAGGCGGCCTGCATCCGGTCCAGGTAGTCCCGGCGCTCCCCGGCTGCCCGGCCGTCGTCGACCGCCTTCAGCCGGTCGGCGAAAAGCGAGATCTTGCGCAGCGGTTCCTGCAGGTCGTGCGAGGCGATCACGGCGAACTGCTCGAGGTCGTCATTGGCGCGGGCCAGATCATCGGTCCTTTCCTGGAGCTCGCGGGCGCGCTGTTCCAGGGCGGCCAGCAGTCGGACCTTCTCCTGGAAGAGGAGGGCTCCCTGGACGGCGGCGCTGAGCTGGGCGCGCAGGATCTCGTTCACGATTCCCTGCTCGGAACCTTCCTCGAGAACGACGAATCCGAGCTGCTCGCTTTCGAAATAGAGCGGTTGGATGATGAAATTCGTCCGGCGGTTCTGGGGAAGGAGCCCCGGCGGGGCGAGCTCGACGGACGGGAACCGGATTCCCTCCCGGCCGATGTCGAGCCGGCGGCCGTCGACGAACGCGAGACGAAGCCGGGAAAAATCGTACGACCGGCGGTCTTCGTAGAGCGATAAAAAACAGCACGTGAGATCGAGCTGGGCGAGCGCTTCCGCCAGGGATTGAAAGAACTCCTCGAGGTCGAACGACGTGATGAGGATCCGGTTCACGTTTTGGAGGATTTCGTTCTGCATGCTCTTCTTGTAGCCGGCGAGGATGGCCAGACGCCTGGCGAAATCACAGACCAAAATCCTGCTCTGCTGCCAGAGGTTCTCGGCTTGAAGCAGTTTCTCCTTTTCCGAGGCCGCGAACGGCAGGAAAAAACGGCGCAGAGCGGATAAGATCGAATGGAAAAAGTCGATGTCGTCCTGCCCGTTCGAGCGGCTCAACTCCCGGCCGAACGCGGTGAGAAAAGTGCCGGCGCCGTCGATGATCTCGTCGGCGGCCGCTTTGCTCAACCGCTCGATCGTTCCGGACCGGTTCGCCTGGTGGACGAGAAAGGCGGCATGGTCCCGCGCCAAGACGGAGGAGAGCGTTTCCGCGGCCGCGGAGGCGCTCACGTGCTCCGCCGCCGCCTCCCCGACGGCGAGGTTGATCGCCGATTGGGTGACGAGGGGATGGAGACAGCCGCACGACTGGCGGACGATCAGGCTCGAGGGAAAGGTGGCGACGAGCGGGACGTCCTCCCCGCGCATGCGGGCCAGAAGAGTCTTGACGGCCATTTTCCCGATCTCGAGGAACGGCTGGCGGACCGTGGTGAGGGGCACTCTCAGGTATTGCCCTTCCTCAAGATCGTCGAAACCGACGACCTTGACCTCGTCCGGAATGGCGACGCGTTTTTCATTGAGCGCGTCGACCACGCCCAGGGCCGAGAGGTCATTGACGCCCACGATGGCGTCCGGCGGCTCCTCCCGACGCTCGTTCAAAAACGCCCGTACCGATGCGGCGGCTTCGGCTCGGAGAAAATTGCCCGGAATGACGAGCCGGGGATCGTACTCGAGGCCGTGATCTTTCAGCGAGTCGCGGTAGGCGGAAAACCTGATCTCCGCCTCTTCGTGTCCGTCCGGACCGCGCAAAAAGGCGATCCGGCGGCACCCGTGCCGTTCGATCACATGATCGCACGCCTCCCTCATCCCGCGGTAATTGTCGATGAGAATGCCGGGGATGCCCGGGAGCGAGAGCCCGATGTTGATCATCGGATACTCGCGAAGCGAGTCGAACAGGTAATTGATGTTTTCGGCGCTTGTCGCTCCCAGCATGCCCGAACCCCAGACGAGCAGGCCGTCGAGGTTTCGATGGTCGACCAGTTTATAGATGACATTGGCCTGGGCGTCGAAATCGGTGGGCGAGTAGGGAGCATTGCCGGGAAAACAGATCAGGTTCACGTTTTCTTCGCGCGCCTGGTCGGTGATCCCCCGCCAAATGGAGACGCTGATATGGTCGCGGCTGAAATAATGCGTCAGGAAGCCGATGGTGGGAGAGGGAGCGCTTCCCCGCTCGGATCCCGACGACGGCCGTCCCTTACCGCTCCTCATTTTTTCCCATCTCCTCCGGAAGGCCGGACCGCCCGATTCCTCGCATCAAAAAGGCGACGGCAAACTCGCAATGAGCGGGTCATCACCCGCGTTAGGGCAATTCCACCGTCTCCAGCCAATAATGTTTGATGATCTTCATCATGTCGACCAACGAATTGAAGGAAAAAGGCTTGATGATGAAGGAACTGGCTCCCGAAGCGTAGGCCCGTCGGATTTCGTCCCTGGCATTGGAGGTGGTGAACACGATGGTCGGAATTTTACGCAGGCGTTCCTCGTTCTTGATTTCCTCGAGCGCCTGCCGGCCGTCGAGCTTGGGCATGTTGAGATCGAGGAGAATGAGAAGCGGTCGCGGGTTGGCGTGGGGATCGGCATACCCCTTCCGCTGGTAGAGAAAGTCGAGGAGTTCCTCGCCGTTCTCCACGCAGCGAATGGGAATCGTGATGCCCGCCTCTTTCGAGGCGTCCTGCAGCATCATGCGGTCTTCCTCATCATCCTCGGCCAGGAGGATGATGGGATTCGATCGTTCCGGTTCCATCGCGGTCTTCTCCCCGTTTACCAGACGTTTATGAGAACTTCGGCAGTCATCACGTCGCGTGAACAGGCGCCTCTCGGTTTCCCGTTCCGCGATCCATACCCGCCAAGCGACGCTTTGTCGGGTATTTCCGATATAATTCTTTGTCATACCCGGATTTATGCCAATCGCGGTATGACAAATTAAAAACGATTGAGCATACAGTAAATGATAGGTAAAATCACCCGGTTGTCAAATTCCGCCGCGGTCAGCGGTAGGCGCGTCCTTTCAGCTCGTCGATGTAGGCGGCCGCCGCGTGGGCGGCGATCGCCCCTTCGCCGGCCGCCACCACCAGCTGGCGGAACGGCGTGGCGCGCACGTCGCCGACGGCATAGAGGCCGGGAACGTTCGTCTCCATTCGCTGGGTGGTGGGAATGTACCCGTCCTTGTCGAGATCGACGCCGGCGAGAAAACCGGTCTGCGGAATCGAGCCGATGAAGATGAACACTGCGTCGGTCTCTTCTTCATACGTTCGGTTCTCGGCATTGTTGAGGAGCTTCACCCTGGCCACTTTTCCCTCGCCCATGATTTCCCGGCACTCGGTGTTGAAGACGACCCTGACGGCGGGGTTCTTCAGAATGCGCTCAGCCAGGGCGGGTTGGGCCCGGAAACGATCGCGCCGGTGGATCACCGTGAGTTTGTCCGTCAGGTTCGCCAGGTAGGTCGCCTCGTCGCAGGCGGCGTCCCCGCCGCCCACCACCAGGATCCTTTTGTTCTTGAACAACGGCCCGTCGCACGTGGCGCAATAGGAGACGCCCTGGCCCATGAGATCCTTCTCGCCCGGCACCTCGAGCGTCTTGTGCTTGGCGCCGCTCGCCGCGATGACCGCCAGCGCGGTTCGCTCGCCATTGGTGAAAACCACCCGGAAGAAACCGTCCTTCCGTTCGACGGCGGAGACCGTCGTGTACTCGAACCGGGCTCCGAACGCCTTGGCCTGTTTTTCCATGCGCTGCCCCAAGTCCATCCCCGAGATTGCTTCCGGAAAACCGGGATAATTCTCGAGCCGGTCGACGATCAGCGCCTGGCCGCCCGAGGCGAGCTCCTCGACGACCAGGGTCGACAGGTTGGCGCGGGACGCGTACTGGGCCGCCGTCAAGCCGGCGGCCCCGGCGCCGACGATGATCACGTCAAAATCGGTTTTCATCTTTCCTCCGTCCATTCCTCACGTCACCGCCCGACCCACCCGGCGGGCAAGGTCATTCTTGCAATCCGCTCTTTTTCGATCTACATTGGCTTCGTGAAGCTGAAACTCTGTAGAAAAGTAATCATTTTTCTGCTTCTCATCAACCCCGCGCCGGCGCTCGCCGATCTCGACCCGGCCGCGGTCCGGCTCGACCCCCTGCCGCTCGCCCGGCGCCTCGCGGCCGGCGGGGAAACGGTCGCCCCCGCCGACTTTGTCGACGCCGCCCTCGTCTTTTCCGGGATCTCCGAAACCGATTTCCCCCGCTACCGGAAAGCTCTCGCCGCCGTCGCGGAAACGGTGAGGAAGCGCTTCGCCGGCCGGACCGTCGACCGCTCGCTGGCCGACGACCTCCTCGTGTTCCTGCACGATCACTACCTCTCGCGCTACGAATACAAGGAAACCACCCTCGACCGGCTCCTCGACACGGGCCTGTTCAACTGCGTCTCGTCGAGCGTCTTCTACCTCATCGCCGCGGACGCCCTCGGCGTGCCGGCCGCGGGCGTGCGCACTCACGACCACGCCTTCGTGAAGGTTTCGGTCGGCGGCGCCTCCTACGACGTGGAAACCACCAGCCGCTACGGGTTCGATCCCGGGCGGCGCCGCGAGTTCCTGGACGAGTTCGGCCGGACGACCGGATTCGTCTACGCGCCGCCCACCCATTACGCGGACCGCAAGGACATCGGTCGGAAAGAGGTCTTGTCCCTCATCCTGGTCAATCGCGTCTCCGCGCTCGTCGGCGGAAAGGATTTCACCGGGGCCGTCGGCGTCGCCTCCGATCTGTTCGAGCTCGTCAAGGACGAGGAGACCATGAAGATTTTTCTCGGCGTCTTTTCGGATCTCGCCGGTTTCGCGCTCGATTCGGGAAGCTTCGAAGCGGGAAACGCGATTCTCGCTCGGGCCGTTTCCCGGTACGGCGACTTCGACCGGCTGCGCGACCTGAAGGTCTCGTATACGCGCGAATGGGCGAACCGACTCGTCGAAAAAAAGTCCTTCGCCGGGGCCGAGGCCGTGGCGCGGCGGGCTTACGCCGAGGGCGCTCTCACGGCTGACGACTTCCGTTCCCTCATGCTCTTCCGCTACCTGCGCGAAGCCGAGGCGCGGGCAACCGAACCGGCGGCCGCCCTCGACGTGATCGCGGAGGCGCGGAAAGAGCTCGGGGACGGCCCGGAGCTCCTGAAAGCGGAAAAAGTCTACGCGCACAACCTCATCCTCGCTCTGGTCGGCACGGGTTCTTTCGATGAGGCCGGATCCGCCTTGGAAACGTTCAGGTCGGAAAAAAAGATCGACGAGGCCGATTACGTCTCTCTCGTCGTCTACGCGACCCAGCGCCGGGCGGCGCGCGCCGCGGAAGAGCGGGGCGACGAGGAGGCGCTCGCGATCGTCGAAGCCGGGCTCCCCAAAACGAACCGGGCTCCGGCGCTGCTCAAGAGCGCCGGCGTCTATTCCTACAACCTGTGCCTGAAATTGATTCGATCGGGATCGTATTCCGACGCCGCCGCCTTCCTGGGGGGAGACCGGGCCGGCGCCTATCTTTCCGAACGGACGCGCCTGGAGCTCGCGCTCTATCTCTATACGTCCCGCGCGGAAGCGGCCAAACAGGCGAAGGATTTTCCGGCGGCCGAGGCCGCGATCGAAGAAGGCCTCGCGGCCCTCGGCCCGAAACCCGAGCTGCTCAGGAGCTACGAGGTGCTGGTGCACAACCGGATGATCGAGTTTTACAAATTGAAGGAATACGTCCGGGCCGAGGAGACGGTCTTACGCGGACTCAAAAAGTATCCCGCGAGCGCCCTTCTCAATGAGGATTTGCGCACGATCCGCAAGCTGACAGAACATTAATAATTTACGCATTTAATTATATTAATCCCGACCGATTCATTCGGCTCCCGGGACAGCGTGAACGAAGGTCATTGTTTCACATCAGGTGCTCGACGGCGCGTTCGATGAGCTCGGTTTCCCGGCGGGCGTCGACGTCGCCGGGAGCGAAGGCGCGGCCGGTGATCTTTTCGAAAGCGGTGACATAGCGGAGACCCGTCTCCAGGCGGATGTCGTCGGGAATGCGCGGCGCCTCGCCGTCGCCCATGTAGCCGCGCTCGATGAGCCAGCGGCGCAGGTATTCCTTGTCGAGCTCGCGCTGCGCTTCGCCGCGCTCGTAAAGATCGGCGTAGGAATCGGCGTACCAGAAACGGCTCGAATCCGGAGTGTGCACTTCGTCGACGAGGTAGAGCTCGCCGCCGCGAACGCCGAACTCGTACTTGGTGTCGACGAGGATGAGGCCGCGTTCGGCCGCGTGCTCGCTGCCGGCCTTGAAAAGCGCCAGGGCGCATTCCTCCACCCGGCGCCAGAGGGCCTCGCTCACCAGGCCGCGCCCGACGATCTCCCCGGCCGCGATCGGCTCGTCGTGCGCGCCCCGCTCGGCCTTGGTGCTGGGCGTCAGGATGGGCGATTCGAATTTCTGGTTGGAGCGCATGTCGGGGGGCAGCACGATCCCGGCGATGGATTTGCCCTGGCGGTAGTCGCGCCAGGCGGAACCGGTGAGGTAGGCGCGCACGATCACTTCCACGGGCAGGACGTCGCACTTCAAAGCGACCACGCTGCGGGGCGAAAGCTGCTCCAGGATGTGGTTTTGGACGATGGAGCGGGTGGCCTCGAACCAGAAGAGCGAGAGCTCGTTCAAGACCTGGCCCTTGCAGGGAATGGTGGTGAGGACGCGGTCGAAGGCGGAGAGGCGGTCGGTAACGGAGATGATGAGCCTGTCGCCGAGATCGACCATGTCCCGGACCTTGCCCCGGGAGACGCGCGCCCCGTGCTTTTTCCCGAGCGCGAGCGCTTCGAGCGTCGTCGAGAGGTATGTGCCGAGTTTATTTTTATCCATCGGTCACATCGGTCCTTCTGGTGATGATTTTGGAAATCAGGCCGTACTGGGAGGCGTCTTCGGCGGACATCCAGTAGTCCCGGTCGGTGTCCTTCTCCACCTTGTCGAGCGGCTGGCCCGTTTCATCCGCGATGAGTTGGTTGATCTTGGTGCGCAGCTTTTCGAGCTCGCGGGCGTGGATTTCGATTTCGGTGGCCACGCCCCTGATGCCAGACAGCGGCTGATGGATCAGGTAGTGCGAGTTGGGCAGGCCCATGCGCCATTCCTTCGGAGCGGCGAGGAGGATGATGGCCGCGGCGCTCGCCACCAGGCCCATCCCGATGGCGTACACGTCGGGCTTTATGAAACGGATCATGTCGAAGATGGCGTAGCCCGCGTCGGCGTCGCCCCCGGGCGAATCGATGAAGATCTTCACCGGGTCGTCGCCCTCGTCCTCGAGCAGGAGGAGCTGGCGGATGATGCGCTCGGAAAGCGTCTTGTTGATCTCCCCGGCGAGGAGAATGGTGCGGGTCTTGACTATCTGCTGGATCAGGATGGATTCGTGCCCGGCTTCGCCGTTCTTTCCCTCTTCCTTTTCCTGGTCGTCGCCGTTGTTGAGGTGAAATGAGTTGATTTTCATGGGCTATAATATATAGGTTGTCGGGGAGCAATGCAACCGGGATTCCCCGGCGATGCGAATTCAGGCCGTCGCCGCCCCGGGCTGATATTTCAGGTAGAGCGCGAAATCGACGCCGATCATCACCAGGTTGATCGCGTAGAGACCAAGCACCCAGTCCGGCGACGCCACTATTTTATGTATGATTCCGCTCACGTATCCCACCCAGACGATCCCCATAAAGAGCGGGCTCTTCCCCGCCACCACCCTGGTCTTCAGGGTCTTGATGATGGAGACGGGCCACCCGAGGCCGAAACAGGCGAGCATGATCGCTTCGAAAATTTCCATTTCCCCTCCTTTCGGGACCATCCCATCGTATCACGCGTCCGTCGCTTTGGACAGCTCACAAAAACCTCCCGCCGGTCGGCGGATGGAAAATCGGTTTTTACTTGAAAATTTTTTTCAATCACATATAGTTTAATGAAAAGTAACAATTCTCCTCCGACGGGGACCGATGAAAGCGCGACCTCGACTGATAAAGGATCTCTCCTCGCTCCATGAAAATTCGAGCATCCCGTTCATGGTGTTCGACTCGACCTTTACCATCGTCAGCGCCAATACCGTTTTCCTCGAAACGTTCAACGTCAAGAGCGAAGAACTGGGAAAGCGCAAAGCGGATTTTCTCCTCTACCAAAGCGTCACCGGCATCAGCCAGTTCAACACCATCCCCCTGGACGAGCTCCAAAAGGACGCCTTCATCCTGATTTACGTCGCCGACGGCATGGAAATATCGTTCTGCGTCGATATCTTCACGATCGGGGAGGGGGTCCGGAAAAAGTATTTTTACGCCCTCATGCGCGACGTCTCCGTCATGGAAAGCCGCTTCATCGACAAAAGCCTGCACGCCCTCATCAAGGCGAGCCTGTACAAGGACAATGACACCTCGGTGCACCTGGACCGCGTCAATCTCTATTCACGGGTCATCTCCGAGCACCTCTTCCGTCATCACCACGACCAGTTCCCCGAAATCAACCAGTTCTTCATTGATAAAATCGCCGTTGTGGCCGCGCTCCACGACATCGGGAAAATCGGCACGCCGGATTGGATCCTCTCCAAGCCCACCGACCTGACGGAGGCGGAATTCGACGTCATCAAGGAGCACACGGTCAACGGCGCGTTCATCCTCTCGTCGCTCGGCGGGGAAATGGCACGGGACGTGGCGCTCTTCCACCACGAGCGCTGGGACGGAAGCGGCTACCCCTACAACCTGAAGGAACGCGACATCCCCCTCTGCGCCCGGGTCGTGGCCCTGGCCGACGTGTACGACGCGCTGCGGATGGCCCGCTTCTATAAAAACCCGCTGCCGCACGAGGAAGCCAAAGCGATCATCTCCGCGGAGCGGGGCGGGCACTTCGATCCCCTCATCGTCGACGCTTTTTTGGAAACCGACCAGGAATTCGCGCGCATCTTCAACAATTACCGCAAAGGGCAGGAAGCGGAGGTCATTGAGGAGCTCTTTTCCGTATAGCCCTTGCATCCCCCTTCCCGCGCCGATATAGTGATCGCACCCATGATCCTCACCTGCGATATAGGCACCTCGTCCCTGAAATTGGGCATCATCGACGGCGCCGGCAATCTCCGCGCCTTCTTCCGCACAGCCTACGCCCGTCCCTCGGCCGGCGCCTGGCAGCGGGCCTTCCTGCGGGCGGTGCGGTCGGTGCCTGACGACCTCAAGCGCGGGCTGCGGGCCGTCGGCGTGAGCGGCCACGCCCCGACGCTCGTTCCCGTGGACGAGCGCGGTCTTCCCGCGGCGGAACCGCTCATGTGGTTCGAGGGAAATCCGCCCCGTTCCCCCGACGCCTCGCCGGGTTCGTATTTCCTTGACAAAGCCGGACGCTTCGCCGCCGAAAATCCCGCGGCTTACGCCCGAACCGATTGCTTTCTGCCCACCGGGGAGTATCTCGCCTTCACGCTCACCGGAAACAAAACGGCCTTCATCCCCCACGCCGGATTCGAGCCGTATTACTGGAACGGTGAAAGCATCTCGGGCTTCGGCCTCGCTGAATCGAAATTCCCCCGTTTGACGACGGTCGGAAAACCGGCGGGAGAGACGGGCTCACGGGCGGCGCGCGCCACCGGCATCCCCCAAAAAACCCCGGTCTTTTGCGGCGGCGCCGATTTCCTCATGTCCATCCTCGGTTCGGGGGCCCATCTTCCCGGACTGGCCAATGACAGGGGAGGGACGTCCGAGGCTGTCAATTATTGCGACCGGGAACCGTATTCCTCGGCCCTGTTCCGCCCCGTCCCGGGTTTTTCAGCCGGCACCTGGAACCTGGGCGGATTCATTCCCTACGCCGGGCTTTTCCACGCCCGGCTCAAGGAGACGCTCGTCGGACGAAGGGGGACGTTCGACGATTTCGCGGCGCTCGCCGACGACGTCGCCGCCGAAGCGAGCGCGCTTCGTTTTGTCCCGCCCCGTTCGTTCCGACCCGGCCTCAATCCGCGCCTTGCCCTGTCGTCAGCCTTCCGCGGCGCCGCGGGCGGGACGGCGAAAGGGGAATACGCGCTGGCTTTTTTCGAGTATATTGGATTCTCGCTTCGGGGCATGATTGAAGACCTTGAGAAACGGGGGCGAAAACTGCGGGCCCTGCACGCCTCGGGGGGCCTGGCGAAAAATAGGCGGTTGAGCCGCCTCAAGGCGACCGTGACCGGCCGGACCGTGAAAATCCCGGCCATCGAAGACAGCGAGCTTCTGGGCAACGCCGCGGTGGCCTTGGCCGGGCTGGGCGAGTTCCGGTCGAGCGAAGAGGCGGCCGCCGCCCTGGTGCGATTCAAAACCGAATACGATCCGGACCCGGCCCGACGAGCGTTCTATGCCGACCGGTTCGCCGAATTTCGCGAACGCGAAGCAAGCCGGCGAGGTTGAGCGGAAAGATTCCCGCCCGGGAAGGGTAAAAGGGGAGTATCTCCGAGAATTCCTGAAAAGTGGGGCCATGAAAAAACAGCCGGCGGCGAGGAGGAGCCCGTGAAAATGACGATTGATCCGGCGACCGGCCTGGCCGGCGACATGTTCGTCGCCTCGCTTCTCGACGCGGCCGCGCGGATGGAGGGACGAAAGGATATTCAGGAGCGGGTCATCGGCGCGATGCGCTACGCCGGAGGCCTTTTGGGCGGAGTGGAGATCGAGGCGCTGAAAATCACCCGCGGCCCCGCTCCCGGCACCCGACTCGCCATTCGGCTCGGGAACAACAATCACAGCCTGCCGGCCGCCCGGCTGCGCGAGATCCTCGAGGCGGCCAGGCGGGCGGTCGATTTCTCCCCGCGGCAATGGGAATTGGCGGAACGCGCCTTTCTCGTTTTATGCCGCGCCGAGGCCCGGGCCCACCGCATCCTGGACGGGCACGAGGCGTCCCGGAACGAATCCGCGGATGACGGCTCTTTGGAAGACGTTCACCTGCATGAGGCGCAGGATATAGTGGTGGACCTCGTCGGATTCGTCACGGCGCTCGATCTGCTCGAGGTCGACCGCGGTGACGTCGTCTGCCTCGCTCCGGTTCATTACGGCGGGGGCACGGTGAATTTTTCGCACGGCGCCTTTCCCGTGCCCGCGCCGGCGGTCGAGGAGGTGATCGAAGCCTACGGCATACCGGTCTCCGCCGGTCCCGTGGAGCGCGAATTATTGACGCCGACGGGGGCGTCCATTCTGGCCGCGCTCGCTCCGCGCTACGCGCCCCGCGATTCGTTCGACGCCCGGGCGTCGGCGTCGACGGCCAGGGGCGTCGGCCTGGGAACGCTCGAGTTGACGGTTCCTCCGGGTCGAGGGAATGCGCTGTTCGTCTACCTGGAGGGCCGGTAATCCGGACAACACGTGAGAAACGATACCCTCTTGTTCCTGGATTTTGACGGCGTCATCTGCGATTCGTTGAACGAAACCCTGGTGAGCTCGTGGACGGCCTACCATCGATTCGTCCTGCACGACACGCCGTCCGCCGTGCCCGCGGGCTTCAAATCGCTCTTTTCCCGCTACCGGCCCTTCATCAGGACCGGTGAAGATTACCTGTTGATCCAGCACCTCATGCATCACGGTCAAGCCGTCCTCAACCAGGAGGAATTCGACGCGCGGAAGCGCGAAGCCGGGGAAAAGACCGTTTCCGAATATAAAGTCATGATGAACCAGGCCCGCCGAGACCTGATGGGGAAGGATTTTGATTTCTGGCTGGCTTTGAATCCATTGTTTCCCCCGATCGGCGCCGCATTGCGGGAAAAACCATGCCATCCCCGCATCCATATCCTCTCAACCAAAAAAACGGAGTATATCCGAATAATTCTTTCCGCCCATCGGATTGAAATGCTTGACGAAAACATCATCGTGAGCGGGAAGCAAAATAAACTCGATCTCATTTCCGGCAGATTGGAGAACGCCCAAGAGCGAAGGGCGCGATTTATCGACGACCAAATCGATCACTTGAAAGCCTCCCGCGACGCCCGGATCGAGGTGTTCCTGGCCTCCTGGGGGTACGTAAAGGATACCTGGCTTCACAATCAGGATAATATTCCCGTCATTTCACTTGAAAACGCCGTTTCAATTATAGAAGAGATGTAAGGAAAATAAAGTGCCCCCAAGATTGTTATTCTCTATTATCTCCATCCCCGGTTGACGAACCTTGCATTGTCGTCAGTCAAGGATTCCCAAGTGGACTGGTGATCCTCCGCTGAAAACGAACAGGCTGCAACAATCTTGGGGGCACTGCAAAAGGAAAACGAATATTACGGGACCGGTCAAAGCTGCTCCTTGACATGTTTTCAGGTTTTTATTACAATCGGCGCATAATTCAACGCCTCTGTAGCTCAGTCGGCAGAGCACCTCCATGGTAAGGAGGGGGTCACCAGTTCAATTCTGGTCGGAGGCTTTT
>CAZKOS010000019.1:0-6931 GCA_964554445.1 uncultured Spirochaetaceae bacterium
TAGAGTCAAGCCATATGCGCGGCGAGGAACAGCGACGAGACGGGGATGAACAAAAGGAAAAAGGGAAGGTCAATGCGAGGCACCCGCACTTTTGGTTCATGGTCATGCCAGTGGGCCGAAGCACTCTCGCAACTCGGAAAAGATTTTGGGAACGTGCCGGGCCTTGAAATGGAAACTTATGACGCGGGAGGTCCGTGCCGGAAGGTTGGCTTCAACGGAAATCCCCGTCTTCTGCGCGGAACGGTTTCGTTTTAATTCCTTTACACTTCAGTGAAGAACCGTCCTTTCCAGGTAAATAAGATTCCGCTCCGGCGCTTCCTTGAATTTGCTGTACCCGAGGCTCGTGTAAAAGTGAATGTTTTTTTCGTCACGGCAACCGGTGAAAAGTTCGAATCTTCCTGCGTGCGGGAAGAGTTCTTCAATGGCGCGCATCAGGGATTTACCGTAGCCCCGGTTTTGAAAATCGGGATGAACGATCACCCGGCCGATGTACACCGTTCCGTTTTCTTCGTACGCCCTGATGCTCCCGATCACGCGCCCGTCCGTCTCCATTTTCAGGATCGGGCCGCGGCTGTCATCGTTTTCAATCCCCTGAAGGGTCTGTGTCAGGGGCGGGATCGAAAAGTCGCCGTAGCGTGCGCCGGCTTCGCGGTAGCAGAGCTTCTGTAATTCGAGGATGTCCGGCAGGTCGCTGCGCCCGGCTTTCTCCACCGTCATGAATCCGCCTCCCGCCCGCTTAGGTGACGATCGCTCTCAGGCTCGCGCCCACGCCGGCGGCGCCGCGCTCGTTCGCCACCCTGATCATCTCCGACCCGATGATCGCGATCTCGGCCTTTCCCTTGAGGAACGAAACGTCCCGCTTGTCCTTGATCCCGAAGCCGACGGCGAGCGGGAGGGACGCGGCGCGGCGCGCCCGCGCGAGGTACCCGGAAATCTCCGCGCCGAAGGCGGTGTCCAGTCCGGTCACGCCCTTGCGCGCCACGCAATAGACGAAGCCGCTCGCCTTTTCCGCGATAAAGCGCATTCGATCGTCAGGCGTGGTGGGAGCGAAGAGCATCACCGGGTCGAGTCCGTTGCGCCGCATGGCCCCGAGGTATTCCGTCCCCTCTTCGGGCGGCAGGTCGGGAACGATCGCTCCGGCCAAGCCGGCCGTGCGGAGGGCGGCTGCGAATTTCTCCACGCCGTAGCGGAAGAGAATGTTGTAGTAGCTCATGACGAGGAAGGGGATGCCGTGCGCCTTCGCGAGCTCGGCCGCGAAATTCAGGCAGGCCTCGACCGTTATGCCGCCGGAGAGCGCGCGCTGGTTGGCGGCCTCGATGACCGGACCGTCGGCGATGGGCTCGGAAAACGGAATCTGTAGCTCGATGAGGTCGACGCCGGCCCCGACCATCGCCGTGACGATCTCCCCCGACGTTTTCAGATCGGGATACCCGATGACGATGTGGGTCATGAGAAGGATTTCCTTTTCGCGCAAGCGTTCCTTGATGTAGGTTTCAAGCATGGCCGCCTCCCGCTTTTGTGGCGATGAACGCGCGCCAGGCCGGGTCGGCGAAGGCGTCCGCGATCGTGAAGATGTCCTTGTCGCCCCGGCCCGACTGGTTGATGACGACGACGTCGTCCGGCCCCCAGCCCGGCGCTTCCTTGAAGGCGCGCGCGAAGGCGTGCGCGCTCTCCAGGGCCGGGATGAGCCCCTCGGTCTTCACCGTCAGCGCCAGCGCCTCCATCACCTCGCGGTCGGTGGCCGACTCGAAGCGGACCCGCTTCCCGTCCCGCAGGTCGGCGAGGATGGGCGACACGCCGATGTAATCGAGGCCGGCGGCCACGCTGTGCGTCTCGCGCATCTGGCCCTCCTCGTTTTGGAGGAAGAAGGTCTTGTACCCCTGGGCCACGCCGACCGAGGCGTCTTGACTCGCCAGGCGGGACGCGTGCCGCCCGGAGTCCAGTCCCTCGCCGCCGGCCTCCACGCCCACGAGCTCCACCGGGTCGTCGAGAAACCCCTGGAAAATGCCCAGGGCGTTCGAGCCCCCGCCGACGCAGGCGTATACCCGCGTCGGAAGTTTTCCGCACGCCGCCAGCGCCTGCGCGCGCGCTTCCCGGCCTACGATCGACTGGAACCAGGCGACCATGGCGGGGAAGGGGTGGGGGCCGCAGGCCGTGCCCAGCACGTAGTGGGTGGAGTCCATGTTGGACACCCAGTCGCGGAGCGCCTCGTTGATGGCGTCCTTGAGAATGCGCGTGCCGGTGGTGACGCTCACCACCCTGGCTCCGAGACGCTCCATCCAGAAGACGTTCGGCCGCTGGCGCTCGACGTCCACCTCGCCCATGTAGATGGTGCACTCGAACCCGAAGCGCGCCGCCATGGTGGCCGTCGCCACCCCGTGTTGCCCCGCCCCCGTCTCGGCGATGACGCGTTTCTTGCCCATGCGCCTCACCAGGAGGCCCTGGCCGATGACATTGTTGAGCTTGTGGCTGCCGGTGTGGTTGAGGTCCTCGCGCTTGACGAAGATCCGGCCGCGGCCGAAGCGGCGCGAGAGGTTGTCCGCCGGGGTGAGCGGCGTGGGCCGGCAGGAGTAGGTGGAGAGGATTCGCTCGTACTCCGCGAAAAACCCGGGATCGGAGCGGGCGTCCTTGAACGTCCGTTCCAGCTCCCGGATGGTGGCGGTGAGAATTTCCGGCAGGAACTGACCGCCGTATGGTCCGTAATATCCGTCACGCGTCATCGGCGCCTCCGTATAAAGTGATGAGAAACTCATTGAGAGTCTGTCATCGCATTCCCTATTCCAGGCAAGTGCACGGCGGGCGGCCGGCAGCCTTCAAGTTTGCCAGCCGCCCGCCAAGGTTTGCGCAAAAGTGAACCGGTCCGTCCGGCAATGGAGGAGCGAAAATATGGCGGCCGGCCGCTCGGCGAAATTGATGGTGCGATCCACTTCGAGCAGGGGGCTTGAAGCGGGCAAGCCGAGCAGCGCCGCCCGGGTTCGGTTGTGCGCCACCCGAAACGCCTGCCGGAAGGAGACCGGCTCGGCGTAGTAGCGGTCCCTCACCACGCGGGAGAGTGATTCCCGGGTGAAGTCGTACCGTTCCAGGCCGGGAAACAGGCCCGGATCGAGATACGTTTCCTCAATGAGAACGGGTTCGCTCCCGTACAGGCTGAGCCGGGAAAAGAAATACGCCTCCCGCCCCGCGAACGGGTTGTCGCCGCCGTCGGGAACCTCCACGAGCGAGACGGGTTTCACCTCGCGCCGCGCGAGCGTCAAACCCTTTTCGAGGAACGCGCTCGAGGTCCCGGCCGAAGAAAAGAGATCGATTTCACGCGATTTTTCGCGGACGTACGTGCCGGCTCCCTTTTTTTTCTCAACGACCCCTTCCCTGACGAGCAGGTCCAGGGCCTGGCGGATGGTCGGGCGGCCCACGCCGTAGGTCTTCACCAGCGACGGCTCGGAGGGGATTTTCGCCCCCGGCGGGTATTCAAGGTTCTCGATCTTCCCCTGCAGGATCTCCGCCAGCTGGCGGTAAAGCGGCAAGGGCGAGCGGCGGTTGATCACCATGGCGGGATGATAGTCATTAACTGTAAAGATGTCAAGACAGGTTTGGTCGGTATTTTTCGCCTCTCCCATTCCTTCCGCAATGCTCCCAGGATTGTTGCGGGGAGAAATGTTGTATCTCGACGGGAAATATGGTATTAATTCGAATAGAACATATGACGGGTGAATCATGATCGTAAAGTCCAAATTCGAGGAACTCTCCGGCACGCTCACCGACGTCGAACGCAAAAACCTGCTCGACAAGATCCATAAGAGCATGGAAGGATCCGACGGCGAGTATTACATCCATCTCGATATGGAGGACGAAGAAAAAAAACGTCTCATCCACGAGGAAATCGGCGCCCTGTCGATCTGGAAGCGCTTCCTGCTCTGGATGCTGAAGACGCTCACCGGCCGGGACCGCGACCAGGTGTTCCTCTCCATGAAAATATCCGAGATCAAGCGCAGCGTCCGCCGCACCAATCCCGGGCTCACCGGTTTCGAGACGCGGGAACTCACCGTCAAATTCGTCAGATGCGTGTACGACCTCTACTCGGCCGTCTGGCCGGTCATCGAATTCTATCACTATTACGTCAACGAACCGACCTTCCGGGAGCAGCTCGTGTTCGGGTTGTTTTCGTCCGGCTACGAGCAGGCCAAGAACAAGCTCGAGGATTTCATCGAGCCCGAGGAGCTCGAGGAGGTGTTCGCGCAGGCCAACGGCCAACAGGGGATTCAAAACATCCTCACCAAGCGGTTCGACGAGTACATGAAATCGCTCCCCGGCTCCGTCTTCCAGAAGCTGGACGCGGACATCATGCCGATCGTCGCCATGAAGAACGTCGCCCTGTTCAATTACAAGGAATTATTCCAGTATTTCGATTACTACCTTCCCCCGGGCAACCTGGAAAAGAAGTATCCCTTCTTCCGCAGCGCGCCGGCCATGGTCGTCATCGATCATCTGGAACGGTTGTACTATTCCATCTATTACGCGTTGAAAAACACGGAGAACTCCACCGCCGTCAATGAACAGGTTCTGTCGATGTATGTCGCCAGGAGACTCGGCCTCGACCCGGTTCGCGGCGGCCAGGAGCTCACCCGGCGCCGGGACGAGGTGGCGCGGGAAACGCACTCGCTCCGGGGAAGCCTGCGGGCGCTCATCGAGGAAACCATGCGGTTTTACGCGCAGGTGCCGCTCCTCGACATCATCAAGTATTTCCGGCGCGATCCGTATTTCCGCTTCAAGTTCTATATCCCCGCGCTTCCCCTCCGCCAGATCTACGCGCAGGCCCTGCGCAAGCTGCTCAAAAACGAGATCGACTCCAAAATAAACGAGATCAAAGGCCGGGTGATCGACCGCAAGATCAGGGAGCTCTTCAGGGATTTGAGCCTCGCGCCTTTTGTGAACGCCACGGAGGACGCGGCGGAGTTTTATCTCCGCCAGGGCCTCCCGTACCTGACGCGCCTCCGGTCGCTCAACCTGCTCGCCAATTATATCAAGCAGGTCTACCGCGAGTTCATTCAGGACGTGGTGCAGCTCGTGAGCCAGTATTTTTTCGCGACCAACAAGCGAAACCAGAATCGGCTTCTGCAGTACGCGTCGGCGATCGAGGAGGTGGAGGAGAAGATCCACCAGTACGATAAATCGCTTTCCCCGGAAGCGGACGACGGCAAGACAATGCAGCGCCTGCGATTCAACATCGCGAACGATTTCACCCACCAGAAACTCTACAAGGCGTTTCTGACGGACAAGGACCGCGACGCCCAGGAAATACTGGAGAGGGGCGTCGAACAGTTCACTGGGTTCAAGTACATTTTCGACGAGATCCTGGCCTCTTCCATGGAGGGAATACAGATCGCCCTCAAAACCGTCGTCGTCTACAAGAACAAGCAATATACCATGGGCCAGCTCCTGCAGCTCTTGTCCGTCAACGTGGGCGACTTTCTCAAGATCCTCAATCAAGTCATGGACATGGAAAAAGGCCGCTCGTAAACGGCCGCTTTCAGGCGCTCGCGGGTGCGGCGCGGGTCTTCCACGAGCACCCGTTTCCCCGCCACCAGATCGGCCAGGCCGATCTCGTCGGAATAGCGCGGGATGAGGTGCTGGTGCAGGTGGGCGAGGGAGGCGCCGGCCGGGCGGCCCATGTTGTAGCCGATGTTGTAGCCGCCGGGCCGGTAGACTTCGTCCAAGCGGTCCAGGAAATAGCCGACGAGCCGGTCCTGCCTGAGGGTTTCGTCCGCGGTGAGCGCCCGCAGGTCTTCCACGTGCCGCACGGGGAAAAGGAATAGGTGGCCGGGATTGTAGGGATAGAGGTTGACGGTGACGGCGTAGAGCTCGTCGCGATAGACCGTGAGATCGACGATGCCGGGATCGCCCGCGAGCACGGCGCAGAGCGGACACTTCGCCCCGCGCGGTTCGGCTTTTTTTTCCTGCACGTATTTCATCTTGTCGAAACAGAAAAAATAACCGCCGCTCACGGGTTGGCGGTCCCTTTCGCATCGAACAGGTTCTTGATCTCGGGCACCTGGGACGAGGCCGCGCCCGGGTTCCGGGTGATGAAGAGATACTTCAGCAGCACCGGATACTTATTGAACAACTCTCCGTAGCGCTCCAGCTGGGAGACGGAACGGTCGAACGCGGTGTCTTCTTTTCCGAACAATTCCTGTTCGCGCCTGAGTTTCTCGAGCTGCAGCCTGGATTGTTCCTCGGCCAGCGCCTTGAAATTGGCGCGGGCGAGGGAATACACGGCCGGATCCGGAAGCTTGGTGACGCCGCGCGGGGCGATGTTCGTGATCTCGACGTCGTTCTCCTTGTCGCGGAGGAGCTCCATGAGTCGCTTTTCGAGAGCGAAGGGGTTTTCGAGAAGGGCGGCGTCTCCGCGCCCGGCGAGCCCGAAAAGCTCGTCGAGCAGGGCGGAAACGATCCCGTCCTTTTTTTGTTCGTAGAAGGCCTTGAGCGTTTCGGGCGTGACCTTCCCGTTTTTAACGAGCCCCAGCAGGGCCTTCGGCCGCAGTCGGTACGAGACGGAAAAATCGATGTCGTAACTGAAATCCGGATGGTACGGGACGGCTTGGGCATAGACGTCCGCGGACGGGAAACTCCCCTTGGCGGTGACGGAGGTCGTGAAGGGGGCGAGCGAGAAGGAAAAGAGCTTCATGTTCGTGGGGAGGAGGTGCTGCCAGCGCCACACGAACCCGCTTCCCGGACCGATGACCGTGTCGTCGAAGCCGCTCGATTTGGAGACCATCACCGCGTAGGAATCGGCGGGCACCCAAATGTTCATCCACCCGAAGAAAAACACGGCTCCCCCGAGCAGCACGAGAATGATGAACGCGATGACGATTTTTTTCATGGTGGTCCATCCCGTCTCACGGGCGTCGCCGACCCGTGTGCTGCGGCGGCCTCGCTC
>CAZKOS010000019.1:7031-19993 GCA_964554445.1 uncultured Spirochaetaceae bacterium
GAAAAAGAAATCCAGACGGAGAAAAATTCGATGATCAGGATGAGCAGGAAACTGAGGCTTAAGGAAAGGATCATGAAGACGAGTCGGCCGGGACGGGGACGCAGGGACGGGTCACGGCGGATGACGGGGAAAAGGAGGTAAAAAAGTCCCGAGACCAGATGCAGGACGAGGGCGGCCGCGAGCAGGTCCATGATGAGCCGTTGATCGACGTCGAGGAACCGCTGGTAGTTGCTGAGAAGGAAAAGAACGAACAGGACGAGCGACCAGAAAAAGAAAAAGGCATTGACCCGGCCCGTGATGAAGAGGATCCGTTTTCCGTCCAGTGTTCGGCTCATGGTTCATGGTACATCGGGAGGCGGGGAACGTCCAGCGCATTGTGTTTTCTCGGAAAGGCGGATAGAATACGTGCGTCCCCGCCGGCCGTCCGCGGTCCGGCGGCGGAGGAGAAACGTCGTCATCGGATGAAAAGCCTACAACTGCAGGACATTTCAATCGCCTTCGGGGCGCGACAGTGCCTCGACCGCGTCAGTCTCAATTTTCCCTACGGCGGGAAGATCGCCCTCTGCGGCGCGAACGGGAGCGGCAAGTCGACGCTCATGAAGATCATGGCCGGGCTGCTGACGGCCGACGCGGGGACGATCGTCTCGAGTCGGGACGCGATCGTCGCCTACCTGCCCCAGGGGACCGAGCATCACGGCGATTCAACCACGGCCGCGACGACGCTCTTCGCGGAGGCGGCGACCGCGTTCGCGGCCCAGGAGGAATGGCAGGCCGAGGCGCGGCGCACGGCGGAGGAGATTTCCGGACTGCCCGCCGGCTCGCCGCGTCTCAAGACCGCCCTCGAACGACATCACGCGCTCCAGGATAGACTCGAACGCAGCGGGTTTTTCGAGCGCGAGAAGAAAATTTCCCAGGTGCTCGGCGGTCTCGGGTTTTCCGAGTCGGATTACGGCAAGCCGGCGTCGGAATTTTCCTTCGGCTGGCGAATGCGCCTGGCCCTGGCGAAGGTGCTTCTCCAGGATCCGGATTTTCTCCTCCTCGACGAGCCCACCAACTACCTCGACCTGGAAGCCCGCGCCTGGCTGCTCGAGTTTTTCCGGAAATTTCCGGGCGGCATCCTGGTGGTCTCCCACGACCGCTTTTTTCTCGACGCGACCGTATCCGAGGTCGCCGAGCTCTTTCTGGGGAAGCTCAGGACATACCGGGGAAATTACTCGAAATACGAGACGGTCCGCTCGCAGGAAATGGAGTCCCTCATCGAAAAAGCGCGGCAGGTGGAGGAGGAGCGGGAGCGGCTGGAGGTCTTCATCCGCCGTTTCCGGGCGCAAGCCAGCCGGGCGTCCCTCGTCCAGAGCCGCATCAAGCAACTGGAGAAACTGCCGGTCGTGGAGATCCCGCCGGGAGCGAAGCATATCCGGTTCGACTTCCCGCCGCCTCCGCCCGGAGGCCGGCGGACGCTCGCGGCGGAAGGCCTGCGTAAAAGCTACGGCGCGCTCGAGGTCTTCCGGGACATAAGCTTCGAGGCGGCCCGCGGCGAAAAAATCGTCGTCGTCGGGCCGAACGGGGCCGGCAAGTCCACGCTCCTGCGCGTGCTCGCCGGACGGGAGCCGGCGGACTCGGGAAGGGTCGTCAGCGACGAGCGGGCCGCCGTCGGATTCTATTCGGGCGAGGTGAGCCTGGACGGGGAGGGCGCGGCCACCGTTTTCGAGACGGTGGAGGCCGTGGCGCCGGCCGCCCTTTATCCCAAGCTGCGGAACCTGCTCGGCGCCTTTCTCTTCAGCGGCGACGACGTGTTCAAACCGGTCCGGGTCTTGAGCGGCGGGGAACAGTCGCGGCTCCTCCTCCTCACCCTGCTCCTGAAGCCGGCCAACCTGCTCATTCTCGACGAGCCCACCAACCATCTCGACATCGCCTCTCAGTCGGTGCTCCTCGACGCCCTGCGCCGGTTCCCGGGGACCGTGATCTTCGTGTCTCACGACCGCGGTTTCATCGAGGGGCTGGCGGAGAAGGTCCTGGAGATGGGCAACGGTCGGGCCGTCATGTACAACGGCGATTACCGGTACTACCTCTGGAAGCAGGAAACCGCCGTCCAGGCGCCGCCGGGCGAAAACGCCGGGCCGGAACGGGCCGTGTCCGCCGACGGCGGCGGGCGCGGAAAGACCGATCACGAGGACTTGAAACGAATCCGCAACGCGATCAAGAAGCTCGAGCGGGAGGAAGCCGCCCTGCTCGGAGCGATCGAGGACCTTCACCGCGAGCGGGCCGGCATTGAAGCTTCCCTCGCCGAAGAGAAGGTCTACCGGGACGGCGATCTCGTCCGGGAGAAAAAACGGCGGCTTTCGGAAAACGAGGAGGAAGAAACCGGGTTGTTCGGGAAATGGCAGGCGCTCGAGGATGAAAAAAAAGAGTTGCTGAGGCGAGCCGAGAGCCGGACCGCGGAGCGGGAATCCGCTTCCGGGTAGGTCGCACCGTGAGAAGAATTTATAAGGAACCCAGGAAGAGAAAAAACCACGAAAAAAGAAAAAAAGCTTAAAACGATTGAGTATAGTATGACGATTATCGACTCCCCGATTTTTTTTTACCCTTTCCTTCTTCCTTTCCTGGGTTTCCATCTTCCTGGGTTCCTTAGAAATTCCTTGCCTGTCCCGGTTACCTGGTGGTGAAAGAACCCGCTTGCATAAGGGGCTGGTTATCGATATTATCTTCGAGTGTAAAATATCCGATCTTGAAGCGATTATAACGCCACCTAAGGAGTATATTTCATGAAAAAGGCCCTCGTCGTCACTTTTTTGTTGGGAGTGATTCTGCTGTCGGCCGGCTGCGCCAAGGCGACGCCGGAAGAGCGGTTCCTCTCTCATTGGGAAAAAATCGTCAACATCATGACCACCGATCGCAATGATCCTTCCAAGGCGCTCGCCGATGTGAAAGCCTATCTCGACAAAAATCTCCCGGAAATGAAAACCCTGTCCGGCGAATTCGGGATGGAGGAGAGCAAGTTGATCGCGCAGGATCCGAACTTCATCAATCGCGTCCTGAAGGTGGTCGACAAGATCAACGAGCTCGCGAAGACGAACAAGAGCCTGCTCGACGATCCCCAGTTCGCGGATGTGTACTCGACGCTGTCGGCGTTGAACAAATAGGCGGGCGATGTTCAGCCGGAACAAGTGACCGCCGCCCCCGGCGGTGGTTTATTGTTCCTGGGTCGTCCGTGTTTTTCCCTGCGATCGACGCGTTTTCCGGGCTCCGGGAAGCGCGTTTTTTTTGCGGGCCGGCGCCGCCCGGGTTCGGGCAACGGAGGCGTCCGCGGCGCGCCGCTTGTTCTCGGGGCGAGAGTCTTTCCCCGGCCGCGTGGTCCCGGCCCCAACCCGCTTTTTGCGATGTTTGTTGACGGCGAAGGAGATGACGAGAATCGCGCCGGTGATGACGATGATGACGGGCCACCAGCGGGAAGTGAACTGCACGAAATCCGTCCGGATCAGCTTCAGGCTGAAGGGAAAAAAGAGGACGGAGAGGACGATCAGAAAGGCGGCCGAGATGAGCAGCCCGGCGCGCGTTCTTTTTTTCATCTTGAAGGCGTAGGGAATCAGGGCGAACCCGGCGATGGACATCATCGCCGGCCAGATGCGCTCGAAGCTGGTGTCCGGGATGATGGTGTTGTACAGCAGGAAAAAAAGGCCGCCCAGGAGCAGGATCATGCCGGGGAGAAGCAGGTGATGGGCCCGGCCCTTGAGGTACACCAGGTAGAGCATGACCAGCCCGCCCACCAGGAGCGGAAGGGGCCAGAGGGCGACGAGCCAGTTCAGGAATCCGGGGAACAGGCCCAGTGTCCAGAGCAGGAATACGCCGCCGCCCAGAATGAGAACGATGCCCGCGATGAGGAGTTTGTTCGGGAAGCGGGGCTCCGTTTTCATGTGGCCATGTTCTCGATGAGGCGATCGGCGAACGCGCTCGTGGACACCTCGGTCGCGCCCTGCATGAGGCGGGCGAAATCGTAGGTTACCGTGCCGCTGGCGATCGTCGCCTTCAGCCCTCGTTCGATGAGCTGAGCCGCTTCCGGCCAGCCCAGGTACTCGAACATCATTTTGCCGGAGAGGATCACCGAGCTCGGGTTGATGACGTTTTTGCCGGCGTATTTGGGAGCGGTGCCGTGGGTGGCCTCGAAGATGGCGTACCCCGACTCGTAATTGATGTTCGCGCCGGGCGCGATGCCGATGCCTCCCACCTGGGCGGCGAGGGCGTCGGAGAGGTAGTCGCCGTTCAGGTTCATGGTGGCGATGACGTCGAAATTTCCCGGCCGGGTGAGGATCTGCTGAAGGAAGATGTCGGCGATCGTGTCCTGGACGACGATCCGGGTCTCGTTTTCCCGCGCCTCGCTCCACCGCACCGTTTCCGATCCGAACTCGCGCCGGGCCAGTTCGTAGCCCCACTCGGTGAACGCCCCCTCCGTGAACTTCTGGATGTTGCCCTTGTGCACGAACGTGACGGACTTCCGTTTATGCGTCACGGCGTAGTGGATCGCCGCGCGAATGAGCCGCTCGCTTCCGGTGCGGCTGATGGGTTTCAATCCGACGCCGGAGTCGGGGCGGATCCGCCATCCGAATTCCTTCTCGCAGAACCGGATGAGCTTCTCCGCCTCCGGGGTGCCGGATTTGAGCTCCATGCCGGCGTACACGTCCTCGGTGTTTTCGCGGAACACGACCATGTCCACGAGCTGCGGTTCCTTGACCGGCGAGGGAACGCCGGGGAAATACGACACGGGCCGCAGGCAGACGTACAGATCGAGGATGCGGCGCAGGGCCACGTTGAGGCTTCGGTACCCGCCCCCGACCGGCGTGGTGAGCGGCCCCTTGATGCCGACGCGGTGCTCCCGGAAGCTTTCAATGGTGGCTTCGGGCAGCCAATCTCCGGTCCGGTTTTTTCCCTTTTCGCCGGCGAACACCTCGAGCCATTCGATTTTTCTTTTCCCGCCCGAGGAGACGCGGACGGCGGCGTCGAAGACGCGCACCGCGGCCCGCCAGATGTCCGGTCCCGTGCCGTCGCCTTCAATGAAAGGGATGACGGGATGGTCGGGGACGATGAGGCGGTTTTCCCGCCAGGTGATTTTTTCAGCCATGATTGGTTTCCGATCCGTTCGTGTCGCGTTCGTCGATCCCGGCCCGCGCTCCGGCACGGGGATCGTCATCAAGTATACCACGGTGGAATCGCCGGCGGCAAGTGCGGCGGTGACAACTTATATTCAGGAAGGTCACGGAGCACACGGAGGGAAGAGGAGGGCACGGAGGAGAAAAAAGAAAACCGGTCTTTGATATTGTAAAGATATTTTGCCTTCTTTTCTCCGTGTTCTCCGTTTTCTCCGTGCACTCCGTGTCCTTACTCCTGAGATCTGTCAGCACGGCAGTCACGAGCTTGCCTCGCCCGTACGGGCGTGCTACCATGGATGCATGATGACGCTGCGCCGAGTTTGCATCCTTTTCATGGTCGCGTGGTGGGCGGTCGCCGCGCCGGCCTGCCGCCGCGATTTCGATTCCTTCGCGGGCGGAACCGTCGGCCGGAGCTCGGAGTTGGACGACCTCCTCGGCCTGGTGGAAAAATACAAGACTCCCGACCGCTCGAAGGAGCGCTTCATCGTCAACAAGCAGATCATCGAGCTGTACAACACCTCGGGCCGCGAGCGGGAAAAGATCCTCTACCTGACGTACATCGTCGGCCGTTTTCCGAACGACCCGTTCAATGGATATTACCTGGCGGTCGTCGCGCAGACCTACGAGAAGCTCGGCGCCCCCCTTTTCGCCGTGCACTATTACGAAAAGGTGCTCGCCGCCTACGAGGACCTTTTCTTCGCGGGCGAATACGTCCATAAATTCTGCCTCCAGCACCTCGCCGCCTTGAGCAGCCGGCCCGAGGAAAAAATAGACGCGTACCTGAAACTGCTCGACCGTTTTTCCCAGTCGATCGACATGGGGGCGACCTATTTCAACCTGGCCCGCGCCTACGAGGAGGTCGGCGATTACGCGAGCGCCATCAGCGCCTATCGGCGGTTTCTCGCTTCGCCCCCGACGACCATCCCCGGCTACCCCAACGCCGTCTCCCGGGTCAAGGAGAAGATCGTGCTGTACGACGGCAAACCCACCTGGGTGCACCGGGACCTGATCGACCTGGTGGGCATCATCCGCCGGGCGATCGAACGGAAGGACGTGGCGGCGCTGCAGGCCTGCCGCGCCAAGGGCTATTTCTTCACGCTCACCTGGGAGCAAATCAAGGACGATTCGCTCAACGTCTTCACCGAAGCGTCGCTCACCAATTACATCGGGACCTTCCTGCTCCATTCGAACGTCTCGGTCGATCAGAAGCTCGACATCGACTCCAGCGCCCGGGAGGCGTACCTGCGCACGGACAACTGGGCGTTTCGAATACATCCCACGTGGTATTTCTATTTCCGGAAAGTCGATTTCCCGGCCGATCCGGAGATCAATGGCGGGTGGGAATGGGCCGGCATCTATTTCGGGGAGAAGCTCTAGTTCATCCGCTCAATAATGCCCGCCAATCGGCCGATGAGTAGAACGATGGAGACTCGAGCGATAAAGAGAATCGCGGCGGCATTGACGTACCTCCTCTGCGCATTGTTCGCCTTCGCCCAAAATAACGGCCTCCCCCGAACCGCAGACACCCCCCGGCAAGGGGACCTCAGCGTAAAAAGCGGACCGGATTGGGAGAAGGGAACGTTGCGGCTTGAAATCACCGTCCGGCTGGATCTCGACCGCCTCCGTTTTCCCGAGGCGAGGCAGGCGGCGGAGGAACGCGCCCGTGACGCGCGGAGCGGGCTCTTTTTGGACGCGTTTGACGCCTTGACGCTTCGCTCGTCGCAAACGGTGGGCGAATTTCTCGCCGATCCCGAGCCTGACCCCCGCGTGCGGCGCGTGATGGCCGCCATCCCGACGCTCTCTCAGTCGGCCCTCTTGAGTCGCGCCACGGTTTCCGCAGATTTCAAATCCCTCACCGTCGTGTACGAATATCCGTTTTACGGCGAGCAAGGGCTCGTCGCGCCTTTCGTCGCCGGCGACAGTCCCCGCCCATTGCCCGCCTCTCCCGGGTATTACGCGACGCGCGTCTTCACGGGCCTGGTCATCGACGCCCGCGGGAAAAATTTCTCCTTCGGCAAGAACGTCGAAGAGGCCTGCCGCCCGGCCTTTTTCCCCCGCCTTTTCTACCTTTCCTCCCGGCGGACCATCGAGCCCGTGCTCGATATGACCATGGTCGACCCGCGGGTGCTCGTCTCCCGGGGGATGGTCGGCTACGTCCGGACAACCGAAAAAAGCGGCTACGCCGCGCGCGCCGGCGCCGATCCCCTGCTCGTGACGGCCTTCGCGGTGTACGGCACCTACGACACGGACCTCGTCATCTCCGAGGAAGCGGCCCGCACCCTGCTCGCGAGCGAGGCCAACCGCGATCTCCTGCGCCGGGGGAAAATCGTCGTTATCATTGATTAATCGATCGGTTTCCGCTACAAATGCTGAGTGCGCTCCATGACGCTCTCCACGTTCCGCGCGCGCGCCGCGGCGTTGCGCGCCACGCGGGAATTTTTCTGGGCCCGGGGTTACGCGGAAATGGACAGCCCGCTCCTCGCTCCGGCCCTCATTCCCGAATCAACGATCGACGTGCCGGCGGTCGAGTTCCACGACCATCTCGGGCGGCCCCGGCCGCTGTACCTGATCCCCTCGCCCGAAGTCTACATGAAACGGCTGCTCGCCCTGGGGAGCGGCGATATTTTCCAGATCACGAAATGCTTTCGCGACGGCGAGCCTCCCACCGGGGTCCACCATCCCGAGTTCACGATGCTCGAATGGTACACGGTGGGCGCGGGATACCTCGACTCTCTCGCGCTCCAGGAGGAATATTTCGATTTCCTCCGCCGCTCGCTCGGGGCCGGCGGATCCGCGACCGTGCGGGGAAGGAGCGTCGACCTTTCGCCGCCCTTTCGCAGGCTCACGCTGCGCGAGGCCTTCCGCGAGACGGCCGGGCTCGACCTGGACGCCCTTCTTGAGCGCGAAGCGCTCGCCGAGGCGGCCGCCGGCCTCGGCCTGTCCGTCTCGCCCGAGGACGAGTGGGAGAGCGTTTTTCACAAGATTTTTCTGCAGGCCGTCGAGCCCCGGCTCCCGTCCGACCGCCCGCTTTTCCTCCTCGATTACCCGGCCGAGCTCCCGACGCTCGCCCTCGTCCCTCCCGGCGTTCGTTACGCCGAACGTTGGGAGCTGTATATCGGGGGAATTGAGCTCGCCAACTGCTATACCGAGGAACGGGACCGGACGCGGCTCGCGGAATTCTTCAGGCGGGAAGGCGCCAAAAAACAAGCCTCGCCCACCCCGCACCCGGCGGACGAAGAGCTCGCCGAAATAATGGCCGCCTCAATGCCCGCCGCATCGGGCAACGCGCTCGGCTTCGACCGCCTGCTCATGGTGCTGCTCGGGAAAGACACGATCCGGGAGGTCATCCCCTTCGCGTGGTACACCGATCTCGGCTGAGGGCACCCGGGGAAAGATAAATAAGGAATCCAGGAACCCAGGAAAAGGGGTAGAGGAATAAAATGAAAAACTGATTATTACGGAAAAACGCATGTAAAATTGACAGCTCGTAATTCAAATAACTGTGCATTCCCAAACTTTTTTTTATCTTTTTTCTTTCCTGGCTTCCTGGCTTCCTTATAGATTTTCTTCTTCTGCTTCCTTATCGGTGTTATCCATTCAGGCGGGCGAGACGCCCGCCCTACCCAACAGTGTCATCCGTGGTTCCCTCCTCCTTCGCCCCTTGACAGTCGATTCAAGAAAAATATAATGATACCTGTTTTTTTACGAATCTTCATTCCATGACATTTGAGGACAGGTATGATAAGGGCAGGCGAAATAGCGAAAGGCACGTTTCTGTTGATCAAGAACGAACCGTATGAAGTGGTGGAGAGGGAATTTGTGAGTCCCGGCAAGGGCTCGGCCTTCGTGCGTTTGAAGATGAAGAACCTGAAGACGGGCGCGGTGCTCACCCAAACCACCAAGACCCAGGAGTCGGTCGAAGACGCCCAGGTCGACAACAAGTATTCGCAGTATCTCTATGCGGACGACCAGTTTTTCCATTTCATGGACAACAAAACGTACGAGCAGCTGGAAGTGCCCAGGGCGGGTTTGGAAGACAAAAAGGATTTTTTAAAGGAAGGCGAAACCTACCAGGTGGTGGTCTATGAGAACCAGCCCATCAATATCATAATTCCCTTTAAGATGGTTTTTGCGGTCACGGAGGCCCATAACGCCATCAAGGGCGACACCGTCAGCGGGAGCACCAAGCCCGTCACGCTGGAAACGGGATTGATCGTCAGGGTGCCATTGTTCATCAAGCAGGGCGATAAAGTCCGCATCAACACCGAAACCAAGGACTACGTGGAACGGGTCACCGACTGAGGTCCGCATTTCCGCGGCCGCGCCCGCGCTGCAATCTTCCCCGAAAATAACATACCCCTTAGTTTTTTGTCCAAAACGCGCTATATTTTTTGGTAAGAAGGCATGGAAAATCTTTTTCGAGGGCTAGAGGCATGGAGAAAAGCGAAAGAAAACAGACGGTCTACCTGGACCTGACGGAGATGCAAAAAAGAGAGCGATGTCAAAAATACATCCCGACCGCTTCGGACGAGGAGCTTGATTCTCTCGTGGTCAAGTACGCCGATTGGCTGGACTTGATAGACAGGTAGCGTCCCCGTCACCCGCGTTCCGCAGACGACTGACTCGCGAAAAACAAGACGGACGAGTTTCCGGAGGGCCGCTCGTCGCGAAGCTCGAAATCCGTCACGACCGGCTCCCGGGCTTCCGCTTTCGGCAGGTGGATCAGGATCGCGCCGTCTCCGGAGAGCGGGCCGGGGGCGGCGATGAGGGAGAAAAGACGCGCCTTGGCCGGATTTCTCCCGGCGGACACGCGACGGTCCGGCCTTGCTGCAAGCCCCCGGTGATTCTCCCGCGCTACCCCGTTTCCAGGAAATCCGCTGGGAAGGGCGGAACGCGTTCGAGCACTTCCCTGACGACCGCGGCGTCCGCCGAGAGGAGCCCCGGATCGGCCGAGAGGAGGGCGGCGGCGTCGGTTTTGGCGCGCAGGAGTACGTCCGCGTCCCGGACGAGATCGGCGAAGGCGAGGCGCAGGAAGCCCGACTGCATGACTCCCAGGAGCGCGCCCGGTCCGCGGATCTTCAGATCCTCCTCCGCCACGGCGAACCCGTCGTCGGTGGAGAGCATGATTTTCAGCCGGCGCACGGCGTCCGGCGTGAGCGTCCGGCCGTAGACGAGGAAGGCGTACGACTGGCGCCCGCTTCTCCCCACGCGGCCGCGCAGCTGGTGCAGGGCCGAAAGCCCGAAGCGCTCGGCGTGCTCCACCACGAGGGCGGTGGCGTTGGGCACGTCCACGCCCACCTCCACCACGCTCGTGGCGACGAGGGCGTCGATCTTTCCCCGGACGAACTTTTCCATCGTCTCGCGCTTCTCCTCCTCGCTGACGCGCGAGTGGATCAAGCCCAGCCGGAATTCGGGGAAGACCGAGCGCGCCAGGTTTTCGTACATATCGATGGCGTTCTTCAGATCGACTTTTTCGGATTCCTCAATGAGCGGGTAGACGAAATACGCCTGGCGACCCGCGGCGAGCTCGGCGCGGACGCGCTCGTAGACTTTGGCCTCATTGCCCTCGCGGGTGAGATGGGTGACGACCTTCACGCGGCCGGGCGGCTTGGTTTTGATCAGGGTCGAGTCGAGATCGCCGAAGGCGGTGAGCGCCAGGCTGCGCGGGATGGGGGTGGCCGTCATGAGAAGGAGATCCGGGGCGACGCCTTTTTCCGCCAGGGCCTTGCGCTGGAGCACGCCGAAGCGGTGCTGTTCGTCGATGATCGCCAGTCCCAGGCGCTGGTACTCGACGTCTCCGGAAAAGAGAGCGTGCGTGCCGACGAGCAGGTCGATCCCGCCGGCGCGCAGCGCTTCGAGGAGCCGGTCGCGCGCGCCGGGTTCCAGGCTCCCCGCGAGCAGGGCCGTGCGCACGCCCAGGGGCTCGACGAGGGAGGAGGCGGTCTCCGCGTGCTGCCGGGCGAGAAGCTCGGTCGGCGCCATGAAGACGGCCTGGTCTCCCGACTCGATCGCGTCCAGGGCGGCGATCAGGGCGACGAGCGTCTTGCCCGAACCGACGTCGCCCTGGAGAAGCCGGTAGAGGGGATAGTCGGAAAAAAGGTCGCGCTCGATCTCGGACACCGCCCGCTCCTGGTCGGGGGTCAAACGGAAGGGGAGGCGGGCGAGGAGCCGCCGCTTCAAGTCGAAGGCGATCGTCTTTCGGGCCGGGCGCTTCGTTTTGCGGAGCAGGGCGGCGCGGAGAATGATCAGCTCCAGGTAGAAAAGCTCTTCGTAGACGAGGGCCGCGCGGCCGCGGTCGAGGGCCGCCTGGTCGGCCGGAAAATGGACCGCGGCGAGGGCGTCGCGCTTGGCCGGAAACCCGTATTTTTCCCGGATCGAGGGCGGAAGCTCGTCGTCGATGCGGGGCCCGTACTCGGCGAGCGCCCGCTCCACCGCGCTTTGGATGGTTTTCTGGAACACACCCTCGGTCAGCGGATAAAAGGGGAAGATTTTGTTTTTTTTCTTTTCGTACTCCCCGGCGGGCAGATAGTCGAACGCCGAACACTGGATTTCGCCGAACCGGTAGGCGAACGCGCCGGAGATGAAAAAGCGGCCGCCGATCGTGAAGACCCGCTCCAGGAAATCCCTGCCGAAGCAGACGAGACAGGCGACGCCGCTCGCGTCCCGGACGTAGACCTTGAGGGTGCGCTTCCGGCCGAACCCGAGGAAGTCGTGCGCCGCCACGGTGGCGATGATATTGGCGCGCTCCCGGCCGGGCGCCCGGCTGAGGGGAGTGATCTCCCCCCGGTCCTCGTAGCCGCGCGGCACGTGGAGGAGGAGATCGGCGATCGTGGCGATCCCCAGCTTCTCGAACCGGGCCGCGAGACGGGGGCCGATCCCTTTCAGGTATTGGATTTTATTGGTGATTTCTCGCAGGAACAACGGTGACGGATACCTCCCTCCATCGCGGTTTCATGACGAGTCGTCCGAGCGAATAACGATTCTCCGGAAGGCACTTTCCGGGAAACGGCCTCCTCAGGATTGTAGGAGAATGAGTTGAGCTGTCAAGTGCGCTCTGTGGCCATTTTTAAGCAGGATTCCCCTCACTCATCTTTGCAAAAACGGCAATTTGGATGTATAATAATTATCGGAGGTAGAAAGCTATGCACGTTCAAGATGATAGCGATCCCGACCCGCTCGGCCGGTATCGTATTTTCAGCTTGTGTGAAAGGCTTTTCCCCGGCGATTGGAGCATCACTCTGAATTCTTGACGCAACGAAGGTCTTGATGCGGGTTCTCCCTTTCGCCGGAAAGGAGAACTCACATGAATTCCTTCGTTTCAATCGCTTCTTCGGTGCTGGATTCCCAGGTTTTCCGGGCGATTTTCATCCCCCTTCTCATTTTCACGGCCAAGGTGGTGGACGTCGGGCTTTCCACGATCGGCTTGATCTTCACGGCGCGTGGTTTCAAGAAACTTTCCGCCGCGGTGAGCTTCGTTGAGATCATCGTGTACCTGCTCGCCATTTCCGCGATCCTCCAGCACTTGTCCGAATGGCATTATCTCTTCGCCTACGCGCTCGGATACGCGGTCGGCACCTACGCCGGCATGTGGCTGGAAGAGAAGCTTTCCATCGGTTTCATGAGCATCCGATTCATCACCCGCAAGAACCCGGAGCGCTTCCTGAAACGGCTGCGCGTGGTGGGCTATCGGCCGACATTCTATAAGGCCCGTTCGGCGGCCCACCTCGTACACGTGGTTCACACCGTGGTCAAGCGCCGCGAGCTGACGGATTTCACAAAACGGATCTCACGCTTCGACCGGTCGGCCTTCTACGCCATCGA
>CAZKOS010000019.1:20093-25348 GCA_964554445.1 uncultured Spirochaetaceae bacterium
GTCTTCCTGGTTTCCTGGATTCCTGATTGATCTTTTTCTCCTTGACAATGAAAGTACCCGCGTCAATAATGCCATCAAAGGACGGTGAACGTATGGGCATGATCGGAATTATCGGGTTCGGGAACATGGGAGGCGCTTTTTGCCGCGGCCTGGCCAAACTGGGAACGGCGTTCGCCGTTTCCGAACGGAAGACCGAGCGCGCCGCGGCCCTCGAGGCGGAGCAGGGTCAGAAGAGCCTGCCGCTCGAGGAACTGGCGGAGCGCTGCGATCTCATCATTCTCGCGGTCAAGCCCCAGGAGGCAACGCCGCTTTTCGAGGAGCTCGCGGGCCTGGCCGCGGGCAAACGCTTCATCAGCCTGATGGCCGGAACGCCGCTTTCGTCCATCTCCTCCCGCCTCAAGAAGGCGCCGGTCTGCCGCTTCATGCCCAACCTGGCGGCGCTCGCGGGACGGGCCGCCGTGGGCGTGTCGTTCGCGGAGGACGCGGACGCGGGATTCAGGGACGAATGCCTGGCCGTCGCGCGGGCGGTGGGCGAACCGTTCGAGATCCCGGAGCGGCTGATGGCCGCCTTCACGGGGCTTTCCGGGTCGGGCATCGCCTTCGTCTTCGCCTTTCTCCATTCCCTGGCCATGGGCGGGGTCGCCACCGGGATCAAGTACGATGAGTCGCTGCGGATCGCGCTCACCGTGGCCGAGGGCGCCGTGGCCGCGCTGCGCGCGACCGGCTTCCACCCGGTCGAGCTCCTTTCCCAGGTGGCTTCGCCCGCGGGCACGACCATCAAAGGGCTGGAACGGCTGGAAAGGTCCGGGTTCGGGGGCATCGTGATGGAGGCCGTGGAGGACGCGACCGCGCGCGCGCTGGAGCTCGAGCGGTAGCGTCACCTGAAAGGACCTCACGTGAAACCGATCGGCGTCGTTCTGCTGCCCGTCTGCCTTTTCGCCTTCGCCGCGCCTGAGGCCCGGGCCCAGGATCGTCTCGCCTGGAGGCAAACGCGCACCGCGCACTGCGTCTTCATCTACCGGCAGAAGGACGAGGCCGCCGCCCGCGAGCTCGCGGGTTTCGCGGAAGACGTCTACTCGGACGTCACCCGCTCTCTGGACAATTATCCGGGGGAGGTGCGGTCTTTAGTCCTCGGAGACGTCGATGAGGCGAACGGGATGTACTCGGCGCCGCCTCATCACCTGGAGCTGTACGTCAGGGCGCCCAGCGCACCGTGGATGGGGGCGCGCGGATCGAGCTGGCTGAAGCTGCTCTTCACGCACGAGCTCACCCACTATGTCGACATGGACGCGGACGAGGGTTTTTTCTTCGTTTTGTCCCTCATTTTCGGCGAAGGGGTGAAGAGCGGGAATTCCGGTCTGCGGCCGGCCTGGACGTACGAGGGGCTGGCCGTGCTGCTCGAGACCGAGTTGACCGCGGGCGGCCGCGGCCGCAATCCCTTCTTCCTGATGTACGCCAAGGCGTTTCTCGCCGACGACGTTCCGTTCAGCCTGGGCAACCTCGAGTACGCGAGCGCCTATCCGCCCCCCAACCGCTATTACCTTTTCGGCTACCTGTTTCTCGATTTTTTGAAATTGAATTACGGGCCGGACGTTTTTCGCGACATTCGGCGGCGTTTTCTCGCCTTTCCGCTCTTCGGTCCGTGGGGCGCCATCAGGGCCGTGACGGGCCATGGACAGGACGAGTTGTGGCGGGAGATGCGCGCCTTCTGGAAGGCGAAGTTGACCGAAGGGTCGCCCGCTCGCGAAGGGAACGCGGTCACGCCGGCCGTGATCGGGGATTATTCGCATCCCATTCGGACGGCGGGCGGGTTGTACGCGTACCGGACGAGACTCGACCTTCCCCCGGCGGTGGTGGCTCTCGATCCGGATACGCAAACGGAACGAACGCTCTTCGAAGAATATCTCACGGATGAAAACTCGTTCTGCGCCACGCCCGACGGAAAGACGATCGTCTTCGCCTCGACCATTACTTCCGGGAGCGGGCCGTCCCGGGAGCGCATCGTCTCCGACCTCTCGCTGGCGGAGATCGCGGGCGCCGCGGACCGGCAGCCCCGCTGCGTGAGTCGGCGCCGGTTGACGCATGACGAGCACCTGTGGCATCCGGCGCTTTCGGCGGACGGCGGCCGCCTGGCGGCGGTCCAGGGAGCGGGCGCGTATTCGCGGCTGGTGCTGGTGGACCAGGCGACGGGGAAGGTGTCCGTGCTGTTCGCCGAAGAGAGCACGGAGGTGTACAATCCCGTTTTTTCGCCCGACGGCAAGCGCATCGCCTTCGTTCTCAACCGGCGCGGGATTCAGGACATTTACCTGATCGACGCGGATTCACCCGCGTCGCCCGGGGAGGCCGAGCCGGGCCGGCTCGTGGACGTGAACACGGACCGGGCTTTTCCGCTCCTGGGAAACGACGAGGCGGGAGATTATTTCCCCCGGTTCGTCGACGACGACACGGTGCTCTTCACCTCGGATCGCGAAGGGTTCCTGGCCCTGTACGAGGCGAGTCCCGGGAAAAGGGAGCTCGTCCGGGTGTGTTCCGACCGGATCGCCGCCTACGACGGCGTCGTGGCGGAGGGCGGGCTCGTGTACACGACGTACCGCGGCCGCGGGGGGTGCCTGAAAAGGATGCCCGCCGGCGGCCTGGAACGCGTCGCCGTGATCGTGCCGCCGGACACGACCCCGCCTCCGCCGCCCGCCCGGCCGGAAATCGAATCGTCCGCGTTCGTCGACTGGCCGGGATTTCAGTTCTGGCTTCCGTACGGCGATTTTCTCATTGCCCGGAACCGGCTTCAGCTCGCCTTCGGGGTGTACGTTCTCTTCGCTTCGTACCTGGACACCAACGGATTCGATCTCTCGCTCGTCTACTTTCCGACCTTCAATCAGCCCGAGGCGAATTTCAATTTCAGCACGGAAATCGGGCCGCTCAACCTCTCTTATTCGTTCGCCCACACGTTCGCGGAACTGGGCGCGCCGCCGTCGGTTTATTACCGGGAGGACTTCCGCCAGACGCTTTCCTGCGAGCTGCCGCTCGTCGACCGCTATGCCGCCTCGGGCGGGGATTACTGGAGCGTCTCGCTGTCTGTGGGACACGACTATCTCCTCGACGGCTGGGCGCCGTTCGCGTTCCTGAACGGCTTTTCGCCTTCCGCGCTCGCGAACGGGAACTACCTTTCCGCCGATCTCGGCCTGTTCTCTTCCCACGCCAAATACGCGGGACCGGCGGCGTTTTACCCGCCCTGGTCCGTGGTCAACGCCTTCGACGCGGTCGCCCCGATCCCGGTGCTCGACGAGACGCGCGTCGGAGTCGTGCTCATCGACCGCTTCTTTGTCACCCTGCCGGGTTTATGGAACTTGAGTGCGTTCAGGATCGGCTTGAAAGCCGATTACGAGACCGACGAGCTGCTCGGCTCTCCCTGGGTGAGCCCGCGCGGCTTCTCACCGGATCTCACGCAGGCGGAGCGGGGAAGGGGAATCCTCATGCTCGACTGGCTTACGACCATCGCCTACACGGACGCTCCTCTCCCCGGCGGGTTCCACTTCGACGGGCTCGGCGCCGGATTGCACTTTGAAGTTCCGTTCGACTGGGACGTCGTCTCGCCCGCCTTCACTTTCGACCGTTATTTTTACCTCGGCGTCGAGCTCGTCGTGAAGGCGGGGTTGGGGGTGTTCAGCGTCCCCATCGGCCTGGGCGTGACCATGCGCCTGGATTGGGGCTTGAGCGAAACGCCGGACATCAATGATTTCGCGTTTTACTACTTCCTCAGCTTCAACAGTTTCTGGAGCGGAGCGCGCGAAAAGCCGCCCCTCAACCGGCGCTTCCGGTAATCAACTCTGGTTCAACACGGAGCCGCAGAGACACGGAGAACACGGAGAAGAGGGAGAAGGATAAGTGAATTTCTCAGGAAACCAGGAAACCAAGAACAGAAAATACAATGATAGGTGAAGGAAAAAAGATATACTCTTCGAGGGAAATGATTTTTATAAAAATGAAAAATTATTGATATGGCAATCGAATATCCTTTTTTTTATTTTTCTTCGGTTTTTTTCTCCACCTGGATTCCTGGCTTCCTTATAATTTCCTTATTCTGTATTGTCAAAATGGAGGCTTGATAGCGGTGCCCGCAAAAAGCAAGATTCCGGCGGAAGAATTCCGGAAAGCGCTCGTCAACAAGATCGTGCCCTTTCGGTTCATGGGGGAAGACCTGCGCCTCGCCCTGTCGCACGCGCTTTTTTCCAGCTTCGACGTGGACGCGGGGTCGAAGCTCCTTTTGAAAACCGTGGCGCAACGCGTGGATCTCGGAACCGTCGGTTCGGTTCTCGACGTGGGGTGCGGGGTCGGTGTCCTGGGCTTGAGCCTGAAGAAGAAGAAACCGGACATCGATTTATACGCGGTCGACCGGGACGCCCTGGCTCTGGATTTCACGGCTTTCAATGCCGCCGCCAACGGCATCCGGTCGGGGGAGGGGGGGGGATTCACGGTCAGGCCGGCGCTCGGCCTCCGGCATCTTCCTGAGCGGGAGTTCGATCTCGTCCTCTCCAACCTGCCGGCCAAGGCCGGTCCGGCGGCGCTCGCGTCCATCATCGCGGGCTTGTCGCGCTCCGTGACGCCCGCTGGAACGATCGCCGTCGTCGTCGTCAAACCGCTGGAAGCGCTGGCGGAAAAGTCTTTCAGTGACGGCGGGTACGGCATGCTGCACCGCGAGGGGACGCGCGAACATACCGTCTTTCATGCGCGGAAAACGCGCACGGCCGAGCCCGACGTCGGCCTGGGGCCGTACCTGCGGGGCGAAATGCCGGTGCGCATCGGGCGGAGGACGGTACGGTTGCGCACGGCGTTCGGCCTCCCGGAGTTCGATACGCTGAGCTACGCGACCCGCCTCATGAGATCCGTTCTGGAAAAAAACGAGCCGCGCGGGCGCGTCCTCGTCTGGAACCCCGGCCAGGGCTACCTCCCGCTGCTCGTCCTCGACCGCTTCCCCCGGATGGAACGTCTCACGTTGGCGGGACGCGATCTGTTGAGCCTCGAGATGGCGCGGTACAACTGCCTGGAGGGCGGGGCGGGGGAGGAGCGCCTCGAGCAGCGCCACGCGCCCTCGCTCTTCGCTTTGGGCCGGGAATACGATTTCATGATCGTCCGGCCGGACGCGGATCCGGGCGTTCCCTGGCACGCCTGGTTCGCGCCCGCGGTCGCGTCGGCATTGAAGCCGGACGGCCTCTGCGTCACCGCCGCCAAGAGCACGTTCTTCGGCCGGATCGATTTCG
>CAZKOS010000020.1:0-10471 GCA_964554445.1 uncultured Spirochaetaceae bacterium
TCCGCGGAACCGTAATGGTTGGCCAGCAGCCAATAGGCCCGGTAGTCCTTGGGGTACTGCTTCTTGATCGCAAGGAGCTCTTTCACGATTTCATCGTGATAGGCGGGGAGGTCGGTATTGTACAGACAGGATTCCAGGAAAGCCTGAAAGAGGCGAAGGTCCAGGTTGCCGGATTTATCCTTGGCGAGGTAAGACTTTGTTTCACCGAGGAGCGATTTGAGCATCGCAACCACCTTGGACTTGGGGATGCTGGCCTTCCATTCGGGCGTCCAGACGGACACGAATTGGTACAGCGGCATGAACTCGTCGATATGTCTCCGGTAGGCCGCGTCGGAAGGGAGTTTGGAGAAGTTTATGTCGTACGCGTCCTGCGCCCAGGCAACGGACGCTCCGATCGACAAAAACAGGCCCATGGTCAGGCAGAAAAGCTTCTTCACTGAAGTCCTCCTTGGCATCGGCATTGTGCCGCAAAATAATCGATTATACAAGTGGGCGGTCCGAGAAAGCCCCCGTCAACAAAAACCAGCCGGTGTCCGGGGTGTTACAGGAAACCTTTACAGACTATTCCGTGCGTCCCGGCAATCTTGACTTTCGGACCGATTTCACCGAATATAATCGAATCCGAGATAGTTGATCCCAAATATCCTCAATCGTTTTTGATTTAACATACCGAAATATAGTTAAATCTCGGTATGTCAAAGAATTATGATCGGGAATACCCGACAAAGCGTAGCTTTGCGCGTATAACACCCATGCAATCCAAGAACACCGGGACGGAACAACATGCTGCAGCGTTTGATGATGTCGGGAAATGAGGCGATCGCCCTCGGCGCGTACGAGGCCGGGGTCATGGTCGGCGCGGGCTACCCGGGGACCCCGTCGACGGAAATCCTCGAGACCTTGACCGGGTATCAAGGCGTTTATACCGAGTGGTCGGTAAACGAGAAAACCGCCCTCGAGGTGGGATTGGGCGCCGCCCTGGCCGGGGCGCGCTCCCTCGTCACCATGAAGCACGTCGGTCTGAACGTGGCGGCCGATCCCCTCTTCACCTCCGTCTACACGGGCGTCAGGGGCGGCCTGGTGATCGTCAACGCCGACGACCCGGACATGCACTCCTCCCAGAACGAACAGGACAACCGGAACTACGCGCGCGCCGCCAAGCTCCCCATGCTCGAGCCGGCGGACTCGGACGAGGCGCGCCGGTTCACCGCGCTCGCCTTCGAAATTTCGGAGCGCTTCGACACGCCCGTCATCCTGCGCTCCACCACCCGCATCTCCCATTCCCGGTCGCCGGTCACGCCGACGGGCGAGCGGCGGACCCGCGAAGGCGCGCCCCGCTTCGAGCGCAACCTCAAAAAATACGTCATGATCCCGGCCCACGCCCGGGCCCGCCACCAGGCGGTCGAGGCGCGCCTGCTCGCCCTGACGGAGTTTGCGGAGACCTTCCCGGAAAACAGAATCGAGCCGGGCCGCGGCGGCTTCGGCATCGTCACCTCCGGCATCGCGTACGAGTACGTGCGGGAGGTTTTCCCGGACGCGCCGGTGCTGAAGCTCGGCCTGGTCTGGCCCCTGCCCGGCCAGCTCATCGCCCGCTTCGCCGCCGGGCTCGAAACGCTCTACGTGGTCGAGGAGCTCGATCCGTTCCTGGAGACGGAGATCAAGGCGATGGGGATCGGGGTGCGGGGCAAGGTTTTCCTGCCGCGCACGGGCGAATTTTCACCGGACCTGCTGCGGCGCGCGTTTCGCGAGGAGGGCGGGACCGAGGCCGGCGCCGCAGGCCTGCGTTCGAACCTGCGCCTCCCGCCCCGCCCCCCCACCCTCTGCCCCGGCTGCCCGCACCGCACGGTTTTCAAGATCCTGGGCCGCCTCGGCGTCACCGTCTCGGGCGACATCGGCTGCTACACGCTCGGCGTGCTCCCGCCCTTCCAGGCCATGGACACCTGCGTGGAGATGGGCGGCTCGATCGGGCTGGCCCAGGGCATCGAAATCGCCGAGGGGTTCGGCCGCGCGGAGGGAACCGAAGGAGCGGGCCGGACGGCGGCCGTCATCGGCGATTCGACCTTCGCGCATTCGGGCCTCACCGGGCTCGTCAACGCCGCCTACAACGGCCGCCGGATTCTGGTCATCGTCCTCGACAACTCCACCACGGCCATGACCGGCATGCAGCCCAACCCCTTCTCGGGCGAGCGCCTAGACGGAAAGCCGGCCCCGGCCGTCGACTACCGCACGCTCGCCGCCGCCGCCGGCCTCGCCGATAGCGACGTCGCGATCGTGGACGCCTACAAGCCGAAGGAGGTGGAGGAGGCGATCAACCGTTTCCTTTCCGCCCGCCGCCTGTCGCTCCTCGTGGTGAAGGGGCCGTGCATCATCTGGAAGCGGAAGAAAGAGAAGAACCACGGATAGGCACGGATGGGACAGATGACACGGATAAAGAAAGGAAAGGGGGGATGAAATGAGAAGAATAATCAATTCGGGTTTTATCGCCTTTTCTCATTTTCACTCTTTCGTATTTCATCGCTCTTTTCTTCTTCCTTTATCCGTCTTATCCGTGTCATCCGTGGTTCTCTTCGGGGAGGAGATTCGATAAATGCAGGCTTCAGCAGACAATAAAATCTGGAACATCCTCATGGCCGGCGTCGGCGGGCAGGGAATCATCCTGGCGAGCGACGTGCTGGCCGCGGCCGCGCTCGAGGCGGGCTTCGACGCCAAGAAGAGCGAGATTCACGGCATGAGCCAGCGGGGGGGATCGGTCACCTCGCACGTCCGCTTCGGGCGCACGGTCCACTCGCCGGTCATCGAGGAAGGCGGTGCGGACGTCCTCCTCTCGCTCGAGCTCATGGAGACGCTCCGCTGGCTCCCTTTCGCGCACGCGGGCACCGGGCTCATCGTCTCGACCGAAAAGATCCTCCCCGCCAATGTCGCCGAGTACCCGGCCGGGATCGAGGAGGAAATCCGCGCCCTCGTTCCCGGCGCCCGCTTCATCGACCCGGCCGCGCTCGCCCAAAAAATAGGCGACAAGAAATACGTCAACGTCGCGCTCTGCGGCGTCCTGGCCGGCAGGCTCGAGCTTCCCGAGGCGGTCTGGCGCCGGGCCGTCGAGGCGCACGTCCCCCGCGGCACGGCGGAGGCCAACTGGCGGGCCTTTTGCATCGGACGGGACCTGTAAGCGGCGTCCGCGTTTCCCATTGCGACGCGGAAAACAGCAGTTCCCGACGCGCCCGTATATTATAGAACGTTTCAGTCGCTGCGCCGGAATCCCAGCGTAAAATATATTGACATGTTCCGGTCCGCCCCCTATGATGAATGCGAGGAGAAAAATATGCTCGCAAAAAAAGATATGTATCGCTTTCCCTGGTCGTTGAACGACAATCCCATCGGCTGGGTGGAAGTATCGGACATCTGCAACATCCACTGCAAGGGCTGCTACCGCTCCACGCTCGGCGGGCACAAAACGCTCGACGAGTTGAAGAAGGAAGTGCTCTTCATGAAGGAGTGGCGCAACGTCGACAACATCACCCTCGCCGGCGGCGAGCCCCTCATCTACCCGCATCTCTTCGAGCTCATCACGTTCATCCGCTCGCAGAAGCTCAAGGTCCACATCCTCTCGAACGGCCTGGCCCTCACCCCCGAGCTCATCAGGAAGCTCAAGAAGGCCAGGCTCAACAGCATGACCATCCACATGGACCGGAACCAGAAGCGGGCCGACCGCGACGGAGAGAAAACCGACCTTGACCTGTGCGCCTTGCGCGAACGCTACGCGAAGATGATTCACAACATCTTCCCCAAGCTCATCCTCACCTTCGGGTTGACGGTCTATAACCAGAACCTGGACGAGCTCCCGGAGATCGTGCGCTGGGGAATCAGGAATATGAAATACGTGAGCGGTTTCGTGTTCATCATGTACCGCGGGGTGCCCATCGAGGAGGGCGTCGAGTACATCGACACCAAGGGCGCCAAGGTGAAGGTTAAGGTGGACTCCCTCGGCTACACCACCGACGAACTCGCCGAGATCAACATCGAGACCAAGGACGTCTATGACCGGATCAAGGAAGGCTGCGCCCGCTACGAACCGGCCGCCTACCTGGGCGGCACCATGACGCACGACTCCTTCAAGTGGACCGCCGGAGTGCTGATCGCCGCGGGCGGCCGCGTTTTCGGCGCCCTCGGGCCGAAGTCGATGGAGCTCATCCAATCCATGCACCACATCTTCAGCAAGTCGTACATGGTCTACGCCAAGAAAAAATCCTTCGGCCGGCGCATTTTTTTCCTCGGCCTGTTCGACAAACACGTGCGCCGGGCCTTTTTCCGGTACCTCGTCCACTGCCTCCTTCCCTGGCGGCTGTTCCAGCGCATGCGCATCTTCTCCATCGGCACGGTGCAGGCGCCGGACCTTTATCCGGACGGCCGCACCGACATGTGCGACGCCTGCCCGGACATCACCTACTGGGACGGCAAGCTCGTGCACTCCTGCCGCCTCGACGAGTGGCGCCTCTTCGGCGGCTACCTCCAGGCGCACATGCTCGGCAAGCGGACCCGCGAAGAGGTCATCACGAGCAAGGTCGAGGAGCTCAAGGCCGCCGAGACCGCCATGGCCGGCGAGGCCGAAGCCGGCGCCCCGGGCGAGTAAGCGCCGATCCGTTTCTACGTTTATCAAGAGCACTCGGTGTCCCGGGTGCTTTTTTTTTGAACTTGATATAAGAAGTCGATAAGGAATCCAGGAAACCAGGAAAGGGAAAAAGAGATGAGGCACAAGAGAAAAAAGGGGATATTTATCTCAAATCTTTTTCCTTCCCTGTCTTTCTCCTCCTGGTTTCCTGGTTTCCTTATTGCATTTCTCAAGCTGACCCCGCCGGAAAAAAGTAGTTTACACGCCCGCGCCTTTCCTGTTACAGTTTTTAACCGACAGTTTTTCGCGAAGGAGGGACGGCGATGTGGAATAAATCCAGCGAAGCCATGGGACGGAAGGAGCTCGCCGCGCTGCAGGGCGAACGCCTGGCCAGGCTCGTGGAAACCCTCTATAAAAAAGTCCCGTTCTATAAGAAGAAGATGGATTCGGCCGGGGTCGGCCCCAGGGACATAACGAAAATCGAGGACATCGCGAAGCTTCCCTTCACCACCAAGGACGAGATGCGCGAGGTCTACCCGTACGGACTCCTGGCCGTGGACAGGAAGGAAATCGTCGAGATTCACACCTCGACCGGCACGACGGGGAAGCCGGTCGTGGACGCCTACACCAGGGCCGACGTCGATCTGTGGGGCGAAGTGATGGCGCGCACCCTGGGCATGGGCGACACGACCAGGGACGACACCGTCCACAATGCGTACGGCTACGGCCTTTTCACCGGCGGCCTGGGCGTGCACTACGGCGCGCACAAGATCGGCGCGATCGTCCTGCCCATTTCCGGCGGCAACACCAAGCGCCAACTCATGATGCTCAAGGACTTCGGCGGCACGGTGCTCACCTGCACCCCCTCGTATTCACTCCTCCTGGCCGAAATCGGGCGCGAGGAAAAGTTCGATTTCTCCCAACTGAAGCTCCGCGTCGGCCTGTTCGGCGCCGAGTTCTGGAGCGAGGCGATGCGGAAGGAGATCGAGGAGAAGCTGCGCCTCAAGGCCCTCGACATCTACGGCCTCACCGAGATCATCGGCCCGGGCGTCGCCTCCGAGTGCCTCGCGCAGAACGGCCTCCACGTTTTCGAGGACGTCTTCTACCCGGAGATCGTCGACCCGGAGACCGGGAAGCCGCTCCCCGCGGGCGAAAAGGGCGAGCTCGTCGTCACCACCCTGACCAAGGAGGGGACCCCGGTCCTCCGCTACCGCACCCGCGACATCACCCACTTCCTGACGGGCGAGTGCGCCTGCGGCCGCACCCACGTGCGCATGCACCGCCTCCTCGGCCGCACCGACGACATGCTCATCATCCGCGGCGTCAACGTCTTCCCCTCCCAGATAGAGGAGGTGCTCATGAAGATCGAGGGGGTGGAACCGCAGTACCAGATCCTGGTGGACCGCAAGGGCGCGCTCGACTCGGTCGAGGTGCAGGTGGAGATGAACGAGACGATCTTCTCGGACGAGATGAAGAGTCTCGCCAAGATGGAGAAGGATATCGAATCGGCCCTCTACTCGACCCTGAACATTCACACGGTGGTGAAGCTCGTCGAACCGAAGAGCATCCCCCGGAGCGAGGGCAAGGCGAAGCGCGTCGTGGACAAGCGGAGCTTGTAAGGAGGATTGTCATGAATATCAAACAGATCGCCGTATTTCTGGAGAACAAGAAGGGACGACTCGCCGAGGTGACGAGGTCCCTGGCGTCGGCGGGCGTGAACGTCCGCGCCCTGTCCCTGGCCGAGACCACGGACTTCGGCATCCTCCGCCTCATCGTCAACGACCCCGACCAGGCGCTTGATTGCCTGAAGAAATCCGGTTTCGTGGCCCAGGTTACGGAGGTGATCGCGATCGAGGTCGAGGACAAACCGGGCGGCCTGGCCCGCATCCTCGAGGTCTGCAACACAAACGACATCAACATCGAATACATGTACGCCTTCGTGGAGAAGCGCGTGTCCAACGCCGTCGTCATCTTCAAGATCGACGACCACGAAAAGGCGCACCGGGTGCTGAAGGAGAACGGCATTTCGGTCGTGACGAGCGACGTGCTCAAGAACATGTAATACCGAGAAAGGTCACGGAGATCACGGAGAGCAAGAGAATAAGAAAACCAGGAAAAGGAGGAGCGGAATTCCCCTTACGGGAACTCCGCTTTTTTTTGTGAGATGCCGTAACAAAAAAAGATTTTACCGGCCGAGTGTATAAAGACGGGAAACCAATAGCGAGATGAATGTGCGTATCCGAAGGAAGAGTGTATTGTAGCGACCGGCGCCTCGTCGGGGCCGGGCGAAGCATCTGCGCGCGAAATCTTCGTCAGCGGGCGGGAGATGGGAATCGTCTTCCTCAAGCGCCTGTTCCCGGGCATCGCGGACCCGGCAGGTCGTTGAAAAAGCTCCGCTTTTTTAGCGACCGGCTTGTGCCCGGGCGGAAGCGAATCACGGATGACACTGAGAGAAACCGATGATCCCGAGGTGAGGAGAGCCACGGACGAGACGGATGCGGAAGGAATTCAGTGCCGTCTCTTTCAAGGCGGATGAGTCGATTTTCCGCCCCTTCTACTCCCGGACGATCGCTTTCATCCCCAGAAACTCCCCGTAGCGTGAAACCTGTTCGAGCACCGCGGCTCTTTCGGTTTTGTTCAATTTTCGAAAAGGGCTCAAGCGTATCTCAACGCCGTTTTTCCCGACGCTCCTTTTCCAGGTTCCGGTCACCTTCCCGCCGATGACGATCGCCGCCGTCATCGCATTGCCCATGGAGATCATTTTTTCCACGTCCCGCTCGCCGCTCAGGTCGCTCCTGTCGGTATAGGCGATCGTGTACTCGTCGTAAATCGACAACAGCAGCGCGGCCGGCGCCGCCGGCGGTGCCGTTCCGTCGTTCTTGAACCAATACGTTTTTCCGTTCAGCGGGATCATCTCCAGCTCGGATTTTACCGATTCGAGCGCCGCGCGCGAATTCGTGTCTCCCAATCCCGACCACCAGGCGAAATCCTTCAATTGAGCGGGCCCGTGGCCTGAAAAATATTTCAAACACAGCCTGGCGAGGGCCTCTTCCCGCGGGAGGCGGCTCGTCCGCGGCGCCCGCTCCTCGAGCAAGGCGTAGGTGTGCTGTCTCCCCCGCAGCGGACCGCTGCAGATTAATCCTTCAAGCTCGGCCGCCGCCATGATGTGCGCCAGACGCTGGACATTCGTCGTGATGCCGATTCGCTCCAGGATCTTCTTGATTTCGCGGCGCGTCAGGTAATTCCGTCCGCCAAGGGCCCGCGTCACGGCCTCATTGCTTTTCGCGAACAAAGCGTCGTCAAGCTCGAGCCTTTTGTTGTAGGACGACAGGGATTTCCTCACCCGGGGAGAAGTCAACTCGGTCATCCAGCGAATATCAGAGGGAGTCACGAAATGCCAGGTCGGCCTCAAGACGTGGACCCGGAGGATGCGCCCGGCATTGAAACTTTCTTCAATTTCACGATCGGTGGTTTTCCGCATGCGCAGCGCCAACGACCACTTCGCGGCCGGGAAATCCTGCGCCTGAACGGCGCCGAGTGCGTCGACCACCTCGTCCGCTCTCTGGCACGGCCGGCGGGACAGGCGCTGATTGGAAAGGCGCATTGCCAACAGGTCAGGTGTCGGATTTTTCGCCGCCATCTTCCGGCCCGCCTTCCGGCCGGCGGTCCTTCGCGCCGCCTCCGCTCCTCTTCCCGCTCGTCTCCATCTTCATGCTCTTTGCGGGTTGTATGCACCGTTTCAGCCTTCGACCAGCCACTTCTTGGCGCCCTCCTCGGTTTCGAAGGTCCTGAGCGTTTTTTCGCCGCTGAAAGCGACGTATGCCTGGAGCAACAGCCGCTTGATGCCGGTGATCCCCACGCACGCGTTCTTTTTTACCTTGTCTTTCGCGATTTTGCCCAGTTTCTTCACTTCGGCCATGTACACCTCGTTCGCGACCGCGCCTTCGAAATTCTGAAGGATCAAAATATTGCCGGCGGAATTCATTTCCATTTCGAATCCGTCTCTCAAAATCCTGAGCGACTCGGCCGTGTCCTTGAGGCCGCGGTAATCGAGGTATAATATCGATTTGCCCCTGTATTCGATCCAGGAGGGATTCATGGGTCGCTCCTTTCAAAATACGGCGGAGGAACGCGTGATTCAACGCGCCGAGGCGCGCCTACTGTATATTAATCGCTTTTGCCGCTTCATTTTCAAATGTTTTCTCTTTTTTTTTGCATGCGCCTTTTTTGCATTCGTCCCCGGCGTGAATCCCTGTTCGGCGGCGGGCGGGACACCCGCTTTTTCAACAACCTGATAGTTCCTCCCCGACAGGCTTGACAAATGACCGTTCGCCGCCCAATAATGACCTACCGTTACTATCCCTAGAAGCATAAGTCCACGCGCCGTTCCCCGCCCGGGAAAGGCGGGATGTACTTTTGCCCGGCTTTCCGGACGCCGCCGGCACGGGCGTCGGTTTCCGGCAGCCGCATGGAAAAGGAGGAATTTATATGAAACGGAATTGGCTCACCGGCCTGGCGTTGGGCGCCGCCTGCCTGGCCGCGATCTTCGCCGTCGGAGCGTGCTCGTCGAGCGGAACCGGCACCATCAAGATCGGGACGCTCTTCGCGGTCACCGGCGGCGCCTCGAATCTGGGCGCTCCCGAGCAGAAGACGATCGAGATGCTCGTGGCCGAGATCAACGCCCAGGGGGGCGTGGACGGCAAGAAGATCGAAGTCGTCTACAAGGACACCCAGGCGAAGAGCGAGAACGCCATCTCGTTCGCCAAGCAGCTCATCGAGGAAGACAAGGTACTCGCCATCCTCGGCCCCACCACCTCGGGCGAGAGCTTGGCCGTCAAGGATCTCTGCGAACAGAACAAGACGCTTCTCATCTCCTGCGCCGCGGCGGAAAAGATCGTCAACCCGGTCTCGCCTCACATCTTCAAGACGCCCCAGAACGACGCGCTGGCGGCCATGAAGATCTTCGAGGACATGAAGGCCAAGGGGATCACCAAAATCGGCGTTCTCAACGCCAACTCCGGCTTCGGCAAGGGCGGCAAGGCGCAGCTCGAAAAGTACGCTCCGCAATACGGCATCACCATCGTCGCCGCCGAGGAATACAACAAGGACGCCAAGGACCTCTCCGACGTCGTCACCAAGATCAAGTCGGCGGGCGTCCAGGCCGTGGTCAACTGGTCCATCGAGCCGGCCCAGGCCATCGTCATCAAGAACATCCGCCAGCTCGGCATGAAGCAGCCCATCTACCAGAGCCACGGCTTCGGCAACATCAAGTACGTCGAGGCCGCCGGCAAGGAAGCGGCCGAGGGCGTCATCTTCCCCTGCGGGCGCCTGCTCGCCATCGACATACTCCCGGACTCCAATCCCCAGAAGGCCGTGCTCCAGAAGTACAAGAGCGACTACGAGTCCAAGTACAACGAGGAAGTGAGCACCTTCGGCGGCCACGCCTACGACGCGCTCATGCTCCTCGTCCAGGCCATCAAGAACGCGGGCTCCACCGACCCGGAAAAGGTCCGGGACGCCCTGGAACAGATCAAGAACTTCCCGGGCACGGGAGGGATCTTCAACTTCTCCCCCACCGACCACAACGGGCTCACTATCGATGCGTTCGAGATGTTCACCGTTCACGACGGCAAGTTCGCGCTGTATCATAAGTAGATTCTTTCGGTAAATTACGTGAAGCGCCCTCGGCAACGGGGGCGCTTTTTTTGTGGCATTACTTGAGAAGAATTTCTAAGGAAACCAGGAAAGGCAGGAAACCAGGAAGGGAGAGGAAATGGGGAAAAAAAGAAAAGGTCATTGCGAAGGACAGCAAGATTCAATCTCCTCTGCAAAAAAAACGGCGTCCCGAAGCAATCTCGTGACGAT
>CAZKOS010000020.1:10571-15108 GCA_964554445.1 uncultured Spirochaetaceae bacterium
GACTGGTGGCGGAAGTAGGTGTTGTAGAGCTCGGCGTAGTAGCCGCCGCGCGCCAAGAGCTCGTCGTGGCTGCCCTCCTCGATGATCTTTCCGTGGTCGATGGCGACGATGCGGTCGACGTGGCGGACGGTTGAGAGGCGGTGGGCGATGACGATCACCGTGCGGTCGCGCATGACCGTGTCCAGGCCCTCCTGGATGAGCTCCTCGGTAAACGGGTCGACGCTCGAGGTGGCCTCGTCGAGGATGAAGACGCGCGGGTCCTTGAGGAAGACGCGCGCCAGGGCGATGAGCTGCCGCTGGCCCATGGAGATGTTGGCGCCGCGCTGGGTGACGACCGTATCCAGACCGTCGGCGAGGTCCCCCACCCACTCGCCGCGGCCGATGTGGAAGGCCGCCTCGCGGATCTGATCGTCGCTGCTCCCCGGCCGGCCGTAGCGGATGTTGTCCCGCACCGTACCCGAAAAGAGGAACGGATCCTGGGAGACCAGCCCGATCCGGTTGCGGTAGGCCTCCAGGTCCAGGTCGCGGGCGTCCACGCCGTCGACCAGGAGCGCGCCGCCCTGGTACTCGTAGAAACGGGCGATGAGACTGGCGATGCTCGACTTGCCCGCGCCGGTGTGCCCCACCAGGGCGATCGTCTCACGGGCGCGGACGACGAGCGAGAAGTCCTCGAGCACCGGCTCGTTCTCCTTGTAGCGGAAGCTCAGATTCCGGAACTCGATCCGCCCTGCGAACGGATCGGGGACGGCGTTTCCCGTCTGCTTCACCCGGGGCTCGGAGTCGACGAGGGAAAAGACGCGCTCGGCCGCCGAGAGGCCGTCCTGGAACTGGCTCCAGAAGGAGGCGATGCTCATGAGCGGGAAGAAGAAGAACCCGACCGCCTGCATGAAGAGGTACCAGTCGCCCGGTGTCAGCCCGGCCGACTGCAGCTGGAAGCCGCTCACCGCGACGAGGACGGCGATGCCCGTGCCCGAGATCGTGCCCATCAGCGGGAAGATAGTGGAAAGAACGATGCCGCGCCGCAGGCCCACCTGGTACCCCTGCTTGTTGTTGACAAGGAACGTCCGGTAGAGGGCGCCCTCCTGCCGGAAGGTTTTGGCCACGTGGATGCCGGAGATCGACTCCTGGATCTGGGAGTTGATCTTGGCGGTGAAGCGCTTGGCGTGCCGGGTGACCGTGCGCGCGATGCGGCGGAAGCTCAAGGCGACGAGCACCGCCACCGGCGCGAAGCTCACGAGAAGCAGGGTGAGGGGCGGATTGACGAGAATGAGCCAGACGAAGAAGAAGACGAGGATGACGCCCTCGCTCGCCAGGTCGGTCACCAGGGTGATGATGTAGGAGAAGTCCTGCGTGTCGGAGGTGACGCGGCTCACGATCTTGCCCGTGGGGTGCTCGTCGAAGAAGGAGAGGTCGTGGGTGAGCACCGAACGCAGGGCGTCCTCCTGGAGACGGAGGACCATGTTGCCGATGACGGTCGTTTCCAGCCGCTGGAGCAGGTAGTTGAAGATCCAGGCGCACACCCCCAGGATGAGGATGCCGCCCGTGAAGAGGACCGCCGCGAACGGGGTCACCGCTTTCAGGAACTGGTTGAGCGAGCGGGAGATGAGGATCGGCGCGAAACTGGTGGCCAGGGAGTTGAGCGCGAGCACGACGACGATGCCCGCGACTTTCCGCGCGTGCGGCTTCATGTACGCGAGAATCCGCCGGAAGAGCTGGCGGTCCGAATAGACGCGGTCGTAGGCTTCGGTCTCGAGCCCGTCAAGTACGAATGCCATTGTCAATCGATCCTTTCGTTGCGTTCCGCCTTTACGATGCCACAGAGACACAGAGAAGAGAAGAAGAATGAGGAGGAAGAAGAAAATCGATCCGGCTCTTTTCCTTCCCCCCCTTTTCTTCTCTGTGCTCTCTGTGCCTCTGCGGCTTTTCCCTTCAAAGTCGGTTTCTCACTTCCTCACGAAGATCCGCGCGTACTCCGGGCTCGCCCGGAGGAGCTCCTCATGCGTGCCCGCGGCCGTCACCCGCCCGCGCTCGAGCACCAGGATGCGCGAGGCCCAGCGGATCTGGCTCAGGCGGTGGGTGATGATGAAGGTGGTCCGCTCCCGGCTGATGCGCCGCATCGCCTTCTGGATCTCGTCCTCGGTCCGGGAATCGATGGCGCTCGTCGAGTCGTCGAGGACGAGGATGCGCGGGTCGGTGAGGAAGGCGCGGGCGATGGCGATGCGCTGCTTCTGCCCGCCGGAAAGGGTGACGCCCCGCTCGCCGATCACCGTCTCGTAGCCGTCCTTGAACTCCATGATGAAATCGTGGGCGCAGGCGGCCTTGGCCACCTCCTCGACCCGCTCCCGGCTCACGGCCGGCGAACCGAAGGCGATGTTTTCCCGGATGGTGCGGGAGAAGAGGAAGACGTCCTGCTCGATCGAGGCGATCTGCGAGCGAAGGCTCTCGATGCTCCACTCCCGCACGTCAACGCCGTCCACCAGGATGGAGCCCGTGGTGGCGTCGTACACCCGGTTCAGGAGCCGGGTGAGCGTGCTCTTGCCCGAGCCCGTCTTGCCCACGATGGCGATCGTCTCGCCCGGCTCCACCCGGAAGCTCACGCCGGCGAGGCTCGGCTTGTCCCCGTAGGAAAAGCCGACGCCGCGGAACTCGACCGCGCCGCGGATGGGCCGGGACACGCCGCCCGCGTTCTCGTCGAGCTCGGTCGTGGTCGTGAGCAGGTGGAGAATGCGCCGCGCCCCGGCGATGCCCATCTGCGCCAGCTGGAACGAGTAGAGCGAGATGAAGGTGGGAAAACGGAAGGCGTTCATGAGGCCGAGGAAGCTCACGAGCTCCCCGAGGCCGATGAGCTTGTTGCCGTAGAGCCAGAGCCCGTGCAGCAGGGCGAGCGCCCAGCAAAACGTGAAGGCGAGCATTGGGAAGTACTTGCTCTGCACGATTCCCTGCTTGATGTAGAAATCCCGATAGCGCCGGGCCTGGTCCCGGAATTTCTCCCAGGCCGACTTCTCCCGGACGTTGGACTTGACGATCTCCACCCCCGAAATGTCCTCCTCCAGGTCCGAGTTCATGACGCCGAACTGCTCGCGCTCCGAGGCGCTCACCGGCCCCAGCCGGCGCGCGTAATCCCAGACGGTGAGGAAGAGCAGGACGACGAAAATCGACGGGACGATGAGCAGGCGGTAGTCGAGGACGGCCACCAGCACGAAGGGCACCACCAGCCCCATGCCGGAGTCGATGAGGAGCATCACGCCGGGGGAGAACATGGTATTGAGCTGGTGCACGTCATTGGTGGCGCGCGCCATGACGTCGCCGGTACGCAGCCGGCCGTGGAAGGTGAGGCTCTTGCCGAGAAGCGAGGCGTAGAGCTCGTCCCGGGCGTCGCGCTCGATGCGCTGGGCCATGAACTCGATGGCGTAGTTGCGCACCAGGCCGAACACGCCCTGCCCGACCGCCAAAACGACGACGAACACGACCACCCCGTAGAGGGCCTGCAGCTGCCAGCCCTGCGTCGTGATGATCCCGAAGGCCCGGCCGATCATCACCTGGATCTCCGAGTAGGAAAAATTGTTGATGATCGAGGCGACCAGCGCCGCCAGCGGGAAAAGCGGATAGCGCAGGGAGTGCGAGACGATCCAGGCCACCGGCCCGGAGCGGTTGTAATGATGTTCGCGGCCGGTGCGGAATTCCAGGTTCTGGACGACGCTCTTGGAGGCCATAAAGGTAGTTAGAAGATACTATATAGGACCGGGCGGGACAATCCGGGGGAGCATCATTTCACAAAGTGAAAGCGGCCGGCTTAAGGCGCTTATTGAATCCGGAAGCCTTTTTCCCTGCACAGCTTGAGGCAGGCGCCGACGACGGCGGGGTCGTACAGCGTTCCCTTGTTGCGCGATATCTCGCCCATGGCGGCGTCGACTCCGGGCGCCGTGCGGTACATGGCCCGGCTCGACATCGCCACCACGACCTCGGCCACGGCGAGGATCCGCGCCTGGGGGAGAATGGCGTCGGCTTTGAGCCGGTGGGGATAGCCCGAACCGTCGAGGCGCTCGTGGTGCTGCAGCACGATTTCGGCGACCGGCTGGGAAAAGCCGATCGCTTTCAGGATGTCGTATCCCGTTTGGGGATGGGCCATGACGAGACCGGATTCATCGGCGTTCAGCTTCCCCGGCTTTGAAAGGATGGAGATGGGAACGGCGATCTCCCCGATGTCGTGCAACAAGCCGGCGATCCTCAAGCCTTCCCTGGCATCGGCCGCCAGATTCATTTCCGCCGCCAGGGCGGCGGCCAACTCGGCGACGCGCTTATGGTGTCCCGTCAAAAACGAATTGACGACATCCATGATCGCCGTCAGCGCCTCAACGACCTTCCCCGCCGCGAGCATTTCTTCCTGCGGTTTCATGCCCCCACCTCCCATTCCCGTTCGCCCATCTCCGGGCGCCGGGGTCATCCATAGTATAACTCTCAACAAGCCAGACCGCCAATGGGAAGCCGAGCACCGTCCGGGGAAGGCAGGAAAGCGGCCGTTGATTGTGTAAAAATC
>CAZKOS010000020.1:15208-23732 GCA_964554445.1 uncultured Spirochaetaceae bacterium
GCCCGCTCGAGCGCCCGGTTCAAGCGCTGGTTGAACTCGGCCGGATTTTTCAGCTCCACGCCCTCGATGAGCATGGCCTGCTCGTAGAGGAGGCGCGTCGCGTCCTCGAACACGGCGTCGTCCTTGACTTCCTCGAGCTTCTTCACGATCGGGTGCCTGGGATTGATCTCGAGGATCGGCTTGAAGTCCGGCATTTCTTTCTGGCCCATGGACTTGAGGAGGTGCTGCATCTGGATGGTCGGGTCTTTTTCGTCCACCACGATGCAGGAGGGCGAATCGGAAAGGCGGGAGCTCGCCTTCACCTCCTTGACCTCGTCCTTGAGGACCTTGCCCATGCGCTTGACGATCGAATCGATCTCCTTCTCGGACTGCTTGTCCTCGTCGGTCTTCAGGTCCTCGGCCGCGTCGCTCCGGTTGACCGCCTTGAGCTCGACGTCCTTGTACTTGTGGATCGCCGGCACGACGATCTCGTCGATCTCGTCGTCCATGATGAGCACCTCGACGTCCTTCGCCCTGTACATTTCCAGGAGCGGCGAGCGGCGCAGGGTCTCCTCGTTTTCGCCGGTGACGTAGTAGATGGCCTTCTGGTCGGGCTTCATGCGCTGCTTGTACTCGGACAGGCTCACCAGCCCCTCCTCCCTGCTGGACTTCCAGCGCACGAGCTCGAGGAGCGTGTCGCGGTTGGCGAAGTCCTGGTAGAGCCCCTCCTTGATGGGCTTGCGGAACTCCCGGTAGAACTCGGCGTACTTTTCCTTGTCCACGGACAGCGCCGCGAGCTCGGAGAGGATTTTCTTGACCGAGGCGGCCTGGATGTTCACCATCACCCTGTTCTTCTGGAGGATCTCGCGGCTCACGTTCAGGGGCAGGTCGTCGGAATCGATGACGCCCTTGACGAAGCGCAGGTAGGCGGGGAGCAGGTCCTTCTCGTCGTCGGTGATGAAGACGCGCTTGACGTAGAGCTTCACCCCCGGCTTGTAGTCCATGTAGAAGAGGTCGAAGGGCGCCTTTTTGGGAATGAAGAAAAGCGTCGTGTACTGGAGCGCGCCCTCGGCGTGAGTGTGCACGTAGTGAAGCGGGTCCTCCGTATCGTGGGTGATCGTCTTGTAGAACTCGTCGTAGTCCTTCTCCTTGAGCTCGTTCTTGGGCCTCTTCCAGAGCGCCGAGGCCGAGTTGATCTGCTCGGTCTTTTCGGTCTTCTTCTTGTCCTTCTCCTCCGTGTAGTGGAGGAAAATGGGGAACGGAATGTGGTTCGAATATTTTTTGACGATGGACTCGATCTCCCAGCGCTCGGCGTACTCGATCCCCTCGTCGTTCAGGCGGAGGATGACGTCGGTGCCGGGCTTGTCCCGTTCGGCCGGCTCGAGGTCGAAGCCGCCCTTGCCGTCGCTCGTCCAGCGGAAGGCCGCCTCGCCGCCCGCCTTGCGCGTGACGACCTCGGTCTTCTCCGCCACCATGAAGATCGAGTAGAACCCCACGCCGAACTGGCCGATGAGGCTCGAGTCGACCGCCGTGCCGGGCTTGATCTGGGCCAGGAATTTGCGGGTGCCCGAATTGGCGATGGTGCCGAGGTTGTCCACCAGGTCCTCCTCGCTCATGCCGATGCCGGAGTCGGACACGGTGAGGGTCTTGGCCTCCTTGTCGAAGCGGATATCGATGCGCGGGTCGAAGGGGACCGCCTTGAACGCCTCGTCGGTGAGGGTCAGGTACTTGAGCTTGTCGAGCGCGTCCGAGGCATTGGAGACGAGCTCGCGCAGGAAGATCTCCTTGTGCGAGTAGAGGGAGTGGATGATGAGCTCCAGGAGCTGGCTCACCTCGGTCTTGAATTCGTGCTTTGACATTTCAAACTCCTTTCGGTATCATGTCGTTCTTATTCCATAATATGAACGTACTGACGGTCATGGTTGTTCGTTCTATTGTTCGGAAAATCCGAGGCGCGAAACGCGCATTCGACAAGCAATAATATAATAAAAACGGTCCGGGAATGAAAAGGGGGGGGAACACTGTTATTCTTGGCTTGGTAATGCACCACGAAGTGCACTTCGTGGTGCTAAAAAAGGCCCCGGCGCAAGACGATCCGCCGGGGCCGAATCCGAGGAGACCAGCATTGGAAAAGCAACATCGCCTGCCGCTCGACCTCATGGAACGCTTCATGGTCGACGTGTTCGTCAGAGCCGGGGTGCCGCCGGCCGACGCGGCCGTCTGCGCCGAGGTCCTCGCCGAATCCGACAAGCGCGGCATCGACTCGCACGGCATCGGCCGGCTGAAAACCATCTACATCGACCGCATCCGGGACGGCATCATCAACCCGGTGACCACGATCGACGTGGTGCGCGAGGGACCGACCACGGCGGTGTTCGACGGCAATAACGGCATGGGCCAGGTGATCGCGATCAAGGCGATGGAGACCGCCATCGCCAAGGCCAAACAATACGGCACCGGCATGACGGCCGTGCGCAACTCCAACCACTACGGAATCGCCGGCTACTACGCCCTCATGGCGATCAAGGCAGGCATGATCGGGATCACCGGCACCAACGCCCGGCCCTCGGTGGCCCCCACCTTCGGCGTCGACAACCTCCTCGGCACCAACCCCCTCACCATCGGGCTGCCCACGGACGAGGAGTTTCCCTTCCTCATCGACTGCGCCACGTCGATCATCCAACGCGGCAAGGTCGAGGTCTACGCCCGTCTGCACAAACGTCTCCCCAAGGGCTGGGTGATCAGCCGCAAGGGCAAGGCCAAGACGAGCGCCAAATCCGTTCTGAAGGCCCTCCTCAAGGGCGACGCCGCGCTCGTGCCGCTCGGCGGCATCGGCGAGGACACTTCCGGGTACAAGGGCTACGGTTACGCCACCGTGGTGGAGATCCTCTCCGCCGCGCTCCAGGGCGGCGCCTTCCTGACCGCCCTCTCCGGCTACAAGGACGGCCGCCGGGAGCCGCACCGGCTCGGGCACTTTTTCATGGCCGTGGACGTGGCGGCCTTCACCGAGCCGGCCGAGTTCAAAAAGACGGCGGGCGACATTCTGCGCCAGCTCAGGAACTCGGCCACCATGCCCGACCACGACCGCATCTGGACCGCGGGAGAAAAGGAGCACGACGCGGAGATCGAGCGCCTGGCGCACGGCGTGCCGATCGACCCGGTCGTACAGGAGGAGATGATCGAGCTCAAGCACCGCTTCGGGCTCGACCAGTACGTCTTTCCGTTCGAGGAGGAAGTCCACGACAAGAAGCGCCGCCAGCGCGAGGAGCGGGAGCGCAAGGCTGAGCTGCGGAAAGAGCGAAAGCGCAAGAAAAAAGAATCGCCGGACTGACGACGCGCCGGTTTTGAATGAGACGAGCCGCCTCAATAAGCTTCATAAAGTTAATTGAGTGCCCCCAAGATTGCGACGGCGTCCGGATCGGAGATCCCAGTCCGATCAACCCGATAGATTCGGGTATTTTCCGGCGGTGACCACATGTTATCCGAATTCATCGCAATCTTGGGGGCAGTCAATAAAGTTAACGATAACTTTTATGTTTTGGAGATTTTTAAAACGAATATTTTTTCGATTATTTGAAAAAAATATTGAACAACGAATACCACAAGTGATAGTATCAACCGGGGTCAATCAAGGAATACTGGCAAAACATTCTAAAGGAGGTATCTTATGAAGAAATCAATGCTGGTATTACTAACAGTCATTTTAACAATGTTGTTCCTCACCGGTTGCCCGGCGCCGTCGACGAGCCCGTTACCAGATATAGTTGTCACTCTTGGCCCAGACGAAAGCCCTAATGCGAACACGTCTGCAGTAGACAATGGAGACGGGTCATGGACAATAACCTTTAACACGCAGTATGCATGGTATCAGAGAAGTATTCCCAGTGCTCCTCAGGATCTCACCGGTTACACCAAAATGACTATTGTATTTTCGAATAGCTTTGCAAGCGGTACTCATGGTATAAAACTTGATTTACTCGATGATACCTATACTTCAATATTTACCAGCTCAGACTCCAACTGGAGAGACCTGACCAATGGCGCAACGGCAGAGTCAATTACCTGGAATTTAACCAGTGGTTTAGTCGCTGCTGGCCTAAGTTCGGTACAGGCGGTTGTATTGCAGAACAATACAAGTGGTGATGCAATAACAATACATTCTATTACATTTTCAGAATAATAGGCGTTTGCACTTTTAGCTGTGAAAGGCCGTTCCACGAAGGACGGCCTTTCTTTATGGTACACACCCGGCAGTACCCAATACCCGGGGAGACCTCATGCCCTCACGACCGCAACAGGGAAGGGTAAAGCCTTCAAGAAGTGGAAAGAAGGTTCAGAAAGCATCAGCGGAGGTTTCAGGGGCTGAGCCGACCGGCCGCATTTCTCGAACCTCGTGCTCGAAGTCCCGGATTAATAATCATACAATGAATGCACAGTGGATTTTTAGATATTATGTAAATACTACTAGGTAATCTCTTTTTTTGGTACGCAACTTTTCAGCGGGAAATTATATGCAGTAGAAACCTTCAAGATGTACTCCCAATTTCCCCGATCAACGAAAAGCAGAAACCGGTCAAGCACGCTTTGAAAACTCCTCGCTATTATTAATCGTCAAATGACAAAATCCATTTTGGAGGCAATCTATGAAAAATGTCTTTCACTTCGCAATGGTTTTCGCCGGCGCTATTTTGCTCGTCGGCTGCAGCTCTCCCGTATCGCCTTCCGGCTCAAACACACCGCTGAATCTGGACTTTACGTCGAGCGACGGCGGCGCCTACCTGGCGCAAGGTACGGCCGCCGGGGATAATTTCAACCTGGTCACCACCGGCGGGATGCCCTCGATCACGGTCCATTCGACGAGCGTCACCAATAACGGGTACACGGGTGAGACAGTCGACTGGGCGCTCTCCGGTCCCACGAACATGAGCGGCCAGGATTACACGGTCAGCTTTGAATATTATATCCCGTCGTCGCCCGCGACGAACATTACCGGGATACGGATGGAATTCTATGATTACGCCGCAAGCTATACACCGATTTTTTTCAACCCCACCACTACTCTCACTCCGGCGGATACATGGCTGACCTTCAGCATGACGGTGACTGCCGGGAACGTCGCTTATGACGGTTTCGGTACCGGTGGTGTCGCCACTCCCTCAGCCTGGACTGCTCTGGACCATTTCCGGATCACCGCCACCTCGGCGAGCGCGAGCCAGGACGTTCTCATGTACGTCACCAATGTGAAAGTGACGAACGCGCCATAAACGACTGTTTGCGTCTCCTTCTGAGCTCACTATAACCCGCCCTCTCGAGGGCGGGTTTTTTTCGGTTTTCCCTTCCCCCCGCCCGGCAGTATCTTATACTCAATAGCAAATGGTTTTCTATTTCCGGAACCGATGTTATACACTATCTTGTTATAGTATAAGGAAATGCTGAAAAGCATTTGCTTTTCAGCATAACTCCGAGGACAAAAACAATGAAAAAACTGATCGTGCTTTTTATTATCGCGTTCCTTTCGTTCGGGTCGCTGTACCCGCAGGATCCCCTCGCCTCGATCTCGCTGCCCCCGGGCTTCTCCATCGCGCTCTTCGCCGAGGGGATCCCGCGCGCCCGCGAGCTCGCCCTGGCCCCGGACGGCACGGTGTTCGTCGGCACGCGGGGCGATGCGGTCTGGGCGCTCAAGGACACTACCGGCGACTTCAAGGCCGACCGCAAGACCCGGGTGTTGAGCGGGCTCTTCGCCCCGAACGGCGTCGCCTGGCACGACGGCGCGCTCTACGTGGCCGAGATCAACCGGGTGAGCCGGGTGACTTTTCCGGCCGGCGTCGGGGGGCCCGTCGAACGGACCACGGTTTATTCCGACCTGCCCTCCCTCACCCACCATGGGCTCAAGTACATCGCCTTCGGGCCGGACGGAAAACTCTACCTGCCGCTCGGTATGCCCTGCAACGTCTGCCTGCAGGAGGATCCGCGCTTCGGCACCATCCGCCGCATGAACGCGGACGGTTCCGGCGTCGAGTTCATCGCCTCGGGCATCCGCAACACGGTCGGCTTCGACTGGCACCCGGTGACGCGCGAGCTCTGGTTCACGGACAACGGCCGCGATAACCTGGGCGACAATATCCCGCCCGACGAGCTCAATCGCCTCTCCCGGCCCGGCGAAAACTTCGGCTTCCCGTACGTGCACGGCACGGACGTTCATGACCCGTATTATTGGAGCCGGCGGCCGGCCGGCTTCACCTTCACCCCGCCGGTGCAAGACCTCGGTCCGCACGTCGCGTCCCTCGGGATGAAATTCTACACCGGCGCGCAATTTCCCGGGCGCTACCGCAGCCAGATCTTCATCGCCGAGCACGGCTCCTGGAACCGGAGCGTCCCGATCGGCTACCGGATCACCCTGGTGACGCTCGACGGAGACAAGGCGACGAGCTACACCGTCTTCGCGGACAACTTCCGCCGTCTGCCCGGTACCGGCCGCCCGGTGGACGTCCTCGTCTACAGCGACGGCTCGCTCCTCGTCTCCGACGACAGCCGCGGGTGCGTGTACAGGATCTCCTATCGGCGGTAGCTCCACTTAATAGGATCGATAAGGAAGCCAGGAAACCAGGAAATGATGAGGAAAAGGAAAAAAATGGAAGAAGTTGTATCGGCTTTTCCCTTCTCATTTTTACTTCTCTCTCCTGGTTTCCTGGCTTCCTTATAAATTCTTTACAAGGCAGGCCCTGACAAGAGAGGCCTCGTGACAAGAAATGCAGCATGGACGTATGCCGCGGCCATCGGCTAAGATGACGGGCGGGGGACAAACCGGTGAAGAAAAAATCGCCCGATTGGGATCCGCAATCGTATCTCTCCTTCGGCGCGGAACGGACGCGGCCCGCGGCGGACCTGGTCCTGCGCGTCGGACTCGAGAAACCTCATCGTATTCTCGACCTCGGGTGCGGGCCGGGCAACTCCACCCGCGTCCTCGCCGACCGTTGGCCGGAAAGCCGCATCACGGCGCTCGACCATTCGGAGGCGATGCTCGAGCGCGCCCGGGCCGACTGGCCGGCGGACGGCCGCGCGCGCGTGGAATGGGTCCGGGCCGACGCCGCCGGCTACGAGACCGCTGAAAGCTACGACCTGGTTTTTTCGAACGCCGCCGTCCAATGGATTCCGGGCCACGAGCGCCTGCTCGCTCGCCTGCTCGCCTTCCTCAATCCCGGCGGCGCGCTCGCCGTGCAGGCGCCGCTCTTCCGCGCCATGCCGATGAGCGCCGCCATCGACCGCGCCGCGTCGAGGCCGCGCTGGAAAAAAACAATGGCCGGCGCCGGGGACGTCTTCACCTACCACGACGCCGCGTTCTACTACGACCTGCTCGCCCCGCGCGCTGCCGCGCTCGACCTGTGGGAAACCGACTACATCCACGTTCTCGACTGCCGGCCGGCGCTGGCCGAATGGATCAAGGCCACCGGCCTGCGGCCGTACCTCGAGCGGCTCTGGGAGGAGGACGACCGCCGGGCCTTCGAGCGCGATTTCCTCGAGGAGCTCGCAGGCGATTATCCCGAACGCCCGGACGGCAGGGTGCTCTTCCCGTTCAAGCGGCTGTTCTTCGTCGCGTATACATCGCCTGGAAAAAGTCGATAAGGAAGCCAGGAACCCAGGAAAGGGAAAAGAATGGGGAAAAAGAGAATACGAGAAGAGTCAGGCGTAAATACTTTTACTTGAGTAATGGGACGTAATGTAGATAGGATCGATGCCGGATTTTCCGCATGTAAAAAATATCGAAAACTTCATAGAAGATCCTCCTTGCCCGTACATTTATTTTTTTATATCCTCGTTACCCTATTCCTTTTCTTCTCCTGGGTTCCTGGCTTCCTTATTGATTTTCACAACGCCGGCTATTTTCGATTGGAGTGAACGAAGTGGCGCCGTCACCGAACATGAGGCGGGAAGATAGAATCATCGACGCAGACATGCGTCTCTACTACGACGCGATCGCGAGCGGGTACGAGCGCGTGTACGCGGGGGCGGACGCGGACGCGAGCCTCTTCGGACACGACGCGGCCGCCGTCGGCGCGCTCCTGCCCGGCCTGGTCGGAAAACGGCACCTCGACCTGGCCTGCGGCACGGGCTTCTGGCTCAGGTTCCATCACGCCGCCTGCGAAGCCGTCACCCTCGTCGACCGGTCGGAACGCATGCTCGAAGAGTGCCGCCGGAACGTCGCGGCGCTCGGCGCGACGGCAAAGGCTTCCTTCCTGCGGGCGGATCTCATCGCCCTCCCCTTTCCCCCCGGAACGGCGTTCGACTCGGTGCTGCTCGGTTTCATCGTGAGCCACCTCGCGCCCGCGCCGGAAGACCGCCTGTTCGCGAACGTCCGCGGCCTCCTCGCCCCGGGGGGCCGGGTCATCCTCGTCGACTCGGTCCGGGGCCCGGGACGGGAACGGGAGACGATCCAGCGGCGAGTCCTCCCCGACGGCAGGAGCTTCAGGGTGCGGAAACGATACCTGGACGAAGACGAGCTTGAAACGATGGGGACACGCGGCGGCCTGAAATGGCGCACGCTCTA
>CAZKOS010000020.1:23832-24951 GCA_964554445.1 uncultured Spirochaetaceae bacterium
CGCCGGCTCTTCGTCCTTCACCACGCGCTTGACGAGCCGTTCGGTGATGTGGTTGAACAAAAAGTATTTCTTGAACACGAGGTTCACCTCGTCGCCCCGGACGGGGGCGGGAGAAATTTTCGACCTGGACTGGACGGCCGCGTCCTTGTAGTCGGCGCAGACGAGGTGCTCGTTGTGGACCACGAGCGAGCGCACTTCGGTGACCACGGCGCCCCGGACGTCGGCCTCCCTCCCGCCCGTCGCGATCTCCACGTCGTCGGGCCGCACCCCGATCACCATGCCCTCGAGCGAGCGGTCGACGAGCCCGCCGTCGATGAAGTTCATCGGCACCGCGTCTCCCGAGAGCGAGAGGAAGCCGGCCACGAACTTGTTCTTCGGATTGTCGAACAGCTCGCGCACGGTCCCCGCCTGCTCGATGCAGCCCGAGTTCATCACCACCATCTCGTCGGCCAGGACGGCCGCCTCCACCTGGTCGTGCGTCACGTAGACCGTGGTGATGCGGAAGTGCTCGAGCAGCTTTTTGAGCGAGACGCGGTATTTCTCCCGCAGGCTGCGGTCCAGGTTGGAGAAGGGCTCGTCGAGGAGAAAGAGCTGCGGCTCGCGCGTGATGCAGCGCGCCACGGCCACCCGCTGCTTTTCCCCGCCGGAGAGGGTCGGCGGCTTGCGCCGGAGGAGGTAGCGGATGTCCACGTCCAGCAGGGCGCTGGTGCGCTCGAAGAGCTCCTTCTTCTTCCGGTCGAGCTCCTTCGACCTGCGGCGGAAGAGAAAGAACGAGTTGATGTTGTCCTCGGAGTCGAGGTGCGGGTACAGGGCGTAGTCCTGGAACACCATGCCGATGCGCCGGTCGCCGGGCTTGGTGCGGTCGACCGATTCCCCGTTGAACGAGACCGTGCCGTAGTCCGGCGCGATGAGCCCCGCGATGATCTTCAGGAGCGTCGTCTTGCCGCAGCCGCTCGGCCCGAGGATGACCGTGCTCCTGCCGTCGGCGATGTCCAGGTTGACGTCCCGCAGGGAAAACCCCTTCGCGGCGTGACGCGCGATCTCGTCCCTGGTAGGCCGGTAATCGTAATGAATGTTGCGCAGGGTGACGGAGGCCATGACCCGCTCCTTCCGGTGTGT
>CAZKOS010000021.1:0-9983 GCA_964554445.1 uncultured Spirochaetaceae bacterium
CCCTGCTCCAGGAGCTGGCCAGGGAGATCGGCGCCGCCCTGGGCGCCTCGCGCGCCGCGGTGGACTCGGGCTGGATCCCCTACTCCCACCAGGTGGGCCAGACCGGCAAAACGGTCAACCCGAAGATCTACATCGCCTGCGGCATCTCGGGCGCCATCCAGCACCTGGCCGGCATGAAGTCGTCGGACATCATCGTCGCCATCAACTCGGACCGCACCGCCCCGATTTTCGACGTGGCCCACTTCGGCATCGTCGGCGACCTCTTCGAGGTCGTGCCCGAGATCATCAAGCAGATCAAGGGCTGAGTGCTTCTGCGCTGAATAATTTCCGGCCGTCGCTCACAAAGCGGCGGCTTTTTTTGTGGGGGGGGGAGAGAACCACGGATAAAACCGGATAAGACGGATAGCACGGATAAAAATCAAGGAGAAAATAAAAAGAAGATGCCGATTGAAATATAGGTACAATAGACTTAATGCATAATAAATACCAGCTTAATTAAGACGTTCATGATTTCAAAAATGTAAAAGTAATTTTTTTCAGAAAAATATTTATCCAATACGCTTTACCGTTTTTTCATTTCCCCTTTTTTTCTCTTATCCGTGTCATCCGTCTTATCCGTGTCATCCGTGGTTCTCTTTCCCCGGCTTCAGATGACAAGCAGACCCCGCGCGTAGGCCCTCGCCACCGCCTCGGCGCGGTTGGCGGCGCCCAGTTTCCGGTAGACGTTCCGGACGTGAAACCGCACCGTGGACTCGCTCAACCCCAGGTTCGCCGCAATGCGCTTGTTCGGTTCTCCGCGGGCGATCTCTTCCAGAACCGTCAGCTCCCGCGCGGACAGGAACGGCGCGTCGGCCCGGTCGAACGCGGCCGCGATGGGTTCGGTTCCCCGCGCCCCCGTGCCGGCTTCCGGCGCGCCGATGCGCAGACTCCACCCGAGAGATACCGCCGTAATCGCCGCCGCGGCCCGATCAGGATCCTCGAAGGGCGGAACGGCGGCGTCGGGAACGAACCGCGGCGGGAATCGCCAGGAACCGGAATCCAGGGGCGAGGAAATCACCCACCGGCCCTCTCCGAGCGGCCACTCCGGGGGCGGTTCCGGCTCTTCAAGGTACGCCCAGTGGACGGTCGACCGAGACACGCCGCCCTTCCCGGCGCCGGGGGGGAGACGAGCCAGCACCTCCTCGGCCCAGGCGCGCACTCCGCCGGCGGGCATATGCAGGACGACGGTTTTCAACCGTTCCCGAACCTTCGTCATAAACCGATTGACCGGGACGGCCGGCGGCCTAGCGGCCGTGACCGAACCCATGGCGCCAATGGCGCGCCGTCGTCTCGGCTTCGAGACGCGGTTCGATTTCAACCGTCATCTCCCGGCCTCCCCGCGTCAGCCCGACCGCAATTTTCCCTTCGCTCTTTTCCAGCGCCTCGAGCAGGTCGAAGGGATGTTTCAGATCCGTCGTACCGATCCTTCCCAGGACGTCCCCCACGAGCAGGCCGGACTCCCGCGCGGCGCTCCCTTGAGCCACGTCCGTCACGAGCAGCCCCCCCTCCACCGGCTGGGTGCGCACGCCCAATACCCTGCGCCGGCGCGATCCCGATTTCTCGAGATCGTCGACGATCTTTTGCATCTGCTCGAACGGAACGGCCAGCCCGCGGTTTCCGGCCGCGTTGACCGTGACCATTCCCCAGAGCTTTCCGGAGGCGGAGACCACGGCGGCGCCGGAAAAACCGGGGAACCTGTCCGCGTCCGTCTGGAAATAGTCCTCGCCCACGCAGCGCGCCATGGCGAGGGCCGCCTCCGTTCCGGCCGGCGACGGATGGGCGATCGCCGCGCCGAGCGCGCCCACGCGCGGCCGCTCCCCTTCCCAGCCCGGATCGCCCAGGTCGGTTTCGGTCTTGAGCAGCGCCAGGCCGGAACGGGCGTCGAATCCCCGTACCTCGGCTTGGATCGTTTTGCCTTCCGGGCCGAGCGCGGCCACCGGCTCGCCCTCCCGGGCGGCCAGGGCGGTCGTCAGGATGAAATGCGGATTCCAAACGACGCCGGTGCGGTACGGGATATCCTCGGCTCCGATATGCACGAGATAAGGCGCGACCTTCTCCACCAGGCCCTGCAGCTCTCCGGAAAGGTCCGCCAGAACGTTCTGTTTCATGGCTTGCATCCTCCTGGTTTGAAGGTACGGAAACCGCGCCCCCTCGTCACCTGTCTCTTTGTCCAGGGGTGACCGGCCCCGGGCATAAAAAACCCGGAGCACCCGTCCGCCGTTCGACGGACGATTCTCCGGGTTTCACGTGCGGCCGCCGCCTGACTCGACGTCCGCTCAGCGCTCGAAACGGAAGGTTATCTGCGCCACTTCCGCCTGTTCCAATACTTGTCGCGTTCCCAGGATCTCCAGTGGGTTCTCGTGTCCCTCCAGTGCACCCGCGGCGCTTCCCTGTGTCTCCTCCGCCAGTCGTTCGGCAAATGCGTCACCGAACGCGGCACGTGCCGGGCCTCGACCCGGGTCCATCTCCCGGAATAATCACCGGCGCGGTACCAGTTGCCTCCCCAGCGCCGCCACCAGGTTCCGCCGTAGAAGAACACATCGTCCTGGCCGTCGAGCCAGTAGACGTAGGTGCCGGGGATGACCACCATCATGGGATTGACGCCGACGGAAATGACCGGCGGACCCACGACCTTCACCGGTTGTCTTGTATAGACCGGTGCCGGACGCGGTCTGCGCACCCCCGGACTGATGACGCAGCCGGTCAGGACCAGCAATCCCGCCACGGCCGCCAACAGGTAAGATTTTTTCAACATATACTCTCCTTCCCTCGCCTTTTTTGAATAAAGGCAAATCTTCAGCATCGGTCCGGCAGCCTTGGTAACCGGATCCCGAATTCCTTTTTTACTAGTATATCCCGTTTATGTTAATTTACAACCTTCGTTCGGAACCGAGGATAGGTATTTCGGCATGAAGAAATGGGTTTTTTCGTCGCTCCGCATCGATTTGTTTCTTCCAAGCACGGGTCGAGGCGACGTGTATTCCCGCGCCACGAGGGCTGAGGGGAAACGGCTCCGACGTAGGCGCCGATGATGTTGTTGACGATGACCCCGTCAAGGTATTCCGGCCGCACCAGGTCGTAGGCGATGTTGAGGTTCTTTTCGTAGGGATTGTACGGCGCTTCGTCGATCGCCCCGCCGGCGAACACGAGGGCGTTCACGCCGCTGCGGCGGGCGGCCGTGACCATGCTCCGCCAGACCATGTCCTGGAACCCTCCCCGGCCGGTGGCGGAGGGGTTGAGGAATCCGATGCGGTAGCGCCAGTCCGCCGTCGCGGGTGCCATGGCTCGTTCTTTGCTTGCTCCGCCGCCGCCCTCAGGCCGGGGCCGTGTTCATGATGCTCAAGATCCGGCCGCTGGACTCGGAAAGATCGTCCATCGAGGCGGCGATCTGTTTGAGGCCGTTCGCCACGTCGAGCACGTCCTTCTCCAGGCGTTGGAACGCCTCCTGGTTTTCGTTTCCCGCCTTCCGCGAAATCTCGATGGCCGGCCGGATGTCCTGGAGCGTTTCCGCGATGACCGACGTGTTGTCCTTGATCGAATCCGCCAGTTTGCGGATTTCGCCCGCGATGACGGCGAAGCCTTTCCCGTATTGTCCGGCGTGGGCCGATTCGATCGAGGTGTTGATCGCCAGGATGTTGACCCGGGCCGAGACGTCGTCGATGATCCCGACCACGTCCGCCATTTTGGCGATCCGTTCGCTCACCGATTTGATGGCGGCGTTGGTGGTGTTCACCGTTTCGCTGTTTTCCTTGGTCGTCGCGATGAGGGTGCCGATCATCCCGATTTTCTCGCGCGCCGTGGCCGTCACCGCCGCGAGCGAGTCGAGCATCGGCCGGACCAGCTCCTGGATCGTGTCGCTCCGCTCCTTCTCCGCCCGCTCCGTCTTTTCCCGCTGCCTGATGAGCTCCGAACCCATGAGCGAGCTCGAAAGCTGAATCTGGAGCGTGTCGTAGACGACCCCGTCCTCCGGCCCCAGTTCGAACATGACGTACCCGATCCGGCGGTCCTTGAACGAGAGTGGATGGACGGCGTAGGAATAACGGCGGGAAACGGGGAAAAAGGAGCGATCCGGGAGGGCGTGCCTGTCGTAGGCGGGCGGCCGTTCTTCCCGGCGCCCGCCGTCTTCGGGCCGCACCGCGAGATACGCCTCGGCTCCGGACCGTCCGTCGTCCGTGTACACGGAGATGAAGCACGAGGGAATCTCCAGGCGCTTGAGCTGCCGTTCGATCACGCCTTTCAGCTGTTCGAAATCGAAGGTCGAAATCAACTCCTGCCCGACCACCCGCAGGTCCTTGGACTTTTTTTCAATCATGATCTTCTCGTAGGCGAGCGCCTGTTTGGACGACTCGCCGACCAGGACGCAGGCCTGGAGAATCTTGTTTTCGGCGTCGGCCGCCGGCTTCTCGTCGGTCCACAGCATCCCCGCCCACTTCCGGAGAATGTAGAGCGCCTGGTGCCAGGGGTTGACGTCGCTGCCCTCGATGACTTTCTCCTGCAATATCATCTTCAATTTTTCGATGAACGCTCCCGGGTGCTCGTTCTGAACGTCGAGGATGTACTCTTCCACGATCGACTGCAGTTCCTCCCGGTCGTCCCCACCCACGGCCTGGAGGAGCTCCTGCGTAATCACGCCAGTGATTCCCGCGAGGCCCTCCGTCGCCGGCCCGGCCGTGACGGTAACCGCCGCCGTCGCCCGCGCCGCCGATTCGGCGTTGAGGAGGAGGGCGGACGAGCAGCCGCACGATTCGCGTATCACCAGGCGGGCCGGGATCGCCGTCGAATCGTGCCGCTCCTTCCCCTCGATCATGTCGCAGAGGATTTCCAGGGCGCGATCGCAGATTTCGTCGAACGGCTGCCGGACGGTGGTGAGGGCGGGGGTGAATCCCATGGCCTCGTTGGTGTCGTCGAATCCGGTCACGGCCACGTCCCAAGGCACCCGCTTCCCGCGGGCGCGCAGTCCATTGACGGCGCCGAACGCCATCGCGTCATTGGCGGCCACGACGGCGTCCACCGGCTTGTCAGTCCGCCGCAGGAATTTCTCGATCGCCTGTACGCCGGAATGCTCGTCGAACCGGCCGTCGAACACGAGATCGGGGTCGTATTCCAGGCGGCACTCGCGGAGCGCCTCCCGGTAGACGGCGAAGCGCTCCTCCGCGTCCGGGTTCCCGGCGGTGCCCTTGACGAAGGCGATGCGCCGGCGCTGGTGATCCGTCGCCAGGTGAACGACGATGTCCCGCATGCTGATCCGGTTGTCCACGCGGACGTCGGGGAATCCCTCCACCCGGCCGATGATCGTCACCAGGGGGACGGCGAAACCGCGGCAGAAATCCAGGAATCGCTCGCGCGAAACGTAGTTGCCGATGGTGTAGTTGACGATGAGCCCGTCCACCCGCTCCTTGACGATGAGGTCGTACACGAGGTTGAGGTTTTTTTCGTAGGGGTTGTAGGAGGCGCTGTCGAGCGACCCCCCGGCGAACAGCAGCGCGTTCACCCCGCGTTTCCGGGCGGAAGCCACCATGTTGCGCCAGACCATGTCCTGAAATCCGCCGAATCCCGTCGACAACTGGGGCAAAAAGCCGACGGTATATCCGGCCTTATTTTCCGACCCCTGCAGTGCGGGCATCGCCTCCCCCTTGATATCGGAAAACGCCCAACCCGCGCCGGCGGAACCGGAGTGGATGATGGAGTCTTCCGTCGCAAAAAATGCGCGCTCGGAGAAATTTCCGCAGCACATGACGGCGTCCCGGTGGACAAGGGCGCTTTCCGGGCGCATGACATGCGCCCGGAAAGCGGCGCTGCCGAGCGTACATAAAAAGTATAGTAGATGGCGATGCGAAAATGCAAGAAATGACTGAAAAAAGGGTCCGCGCGGCCTGAGGAAAGCGCGGTTCAGGAGATGTTCATGAGAGACAGTATTTTGGCGCTGCCCGAGGTGAGGGCGTCCATGGAGTCCGTAATCTGCCGCAGGGACTGCGATACGTCCGCCACGTCGTTTTCCAGGCGCCGGAACGCCTCCCGGCTTTCGTCGCCGGCCTTCCGGGAACCGTCGATCGTGGGGCGGATGTCCTTGAGATAAGTGGCGATGACCGTCGCGTTCTCCTTGATCGAGTCGGCGAGCTTGCGGATCTCCCCCGCGATCACCGCGAACCCCTTCCCGTACGCTCCGGCGTGGGCGGATTCGATCGAGGTGTTGATGGCCATGATGTTCACCCGCGACGAGACGTCGTCGATGAGGCCGATCACGTCCGCCATCTTTTCTATCTTCGCGGCCATGGCCTTGATGGCCGCATTGGTCGAATCGAGCTTTTCGCCGTTTTCCTTGGTGACGGCAAGAAGATCGCCGATCATCCCGATCTTGGCCCGCGCCGTGGCGGTCACCGTTTCTATCGAATCGAGCATCGGCCGGACCAGCTCCTGGATGGAGTCGCTCCTCTGTTTTTCAGCCGCCTCGGTCTTTTCCCTCTCCCGGATGAGCTCCGAACCCATGAGCGAGCTCGATATCTGCACCTCGAGCGTGTTGTACACGAGCCCGTCCTCCGGCCCCAACTCGAACATGGCGTACCCGAGCCGGCGCTCCCGGAAGGTGAGGGGGTGGACGGCGTAGGTGTACCGCCGGTCGCGCGGCCAGAACGACTCTTCCGGGAGCGCGTGCTTCCGGTGCGCCACCGCTGCGTCCTCCCCGCCGCTTTGATACGCGACGAAGACCTCGGAGTCTTCCGCGGCGCCCGAAGCGTCGCGAAACACCGAGATGAAGCACGAGGGCATTTTCAGGAATGAAAGTTGGGCCTTGACCAAACCTTTCAGCCCCTCGAAATCGAAGGTGGTGATCAGCAGTCGTCCCACCTCGGTCAAATCCTTCAGTTTCTTCTCGATGCCGGTGGAGCGCGAGGCGAGCGCCTGCTTCGCGTACTCCGCCGCGAGCACCGTCGCCTGATAGACGATGTCCTCGGCGCGGGCCCGCGCCGCCCCGTCCGGCCAGAGGACGCGGTTCCACCTCCGGATGAGGCACAGGGCGCGCTGCCACGCGTCCAGCGCCCGTCCGCGCAGAATATTCTCCTGGAATTTCCGGTGCAGCCCGTCAAGTGCGGCCTGGGGCTCCCGGCCGCGAACGTCGTCGCAGTAGTCGGCGACGACGCCGGCGATCTCCCGCTCGTTCTCCGCCGGGGCCACCGAACGCAGCTCGCGGAGCAAAATTTCCTCCGGCTTCCCGGCTTCCTCTTGCGGTGCGTGCCGCGCCACGCCCGCCTCCCGCGTCAGCTCGGACGAGCAGCCGCACGACTGGCGGACGACGAGCTCGGTGGGGATGACGACCGAATCGTCCGTTTCCTCGCCGCGAAGAAGGCGCTCGAGCAGATCCAGGGCCGCGTCGCACATCGCGTCGATCGGCTGGCGGACGGTGGTGATCGGCGGGATGGAAGCGCGCGCCTCGGCGGTGTCGTCGAAACCCGTCACCTTCACCTCCCACGGCACCTGGATTCCCAGGCTCCGCAGGGCGGTGAGAGCGCCGAGGGCCATGCCGTCGTTCGAGGCGACGACGGCGTCGAAGCTCTTCCCCTTCTCCTTGACGAAGAAGTTCACCGCGTCAAAGCCCGAATCCTCATTGAAGATCCCGTTGTACACCAGGTCGGGATCGACGGGCAGCCCGACTTCTTTCATCGTCTCATGGAAGACCGTCAATCGCTCCTCGGCGTCCACGTTCCCCGCGGCGCCCTTGATGAAGGCGATTTTCCGCACCCGGTGCTTCTCGACCAGGTGCAGGATGACGTCGCGCAGGCCGTTCCGATTGTTCACGCGTACGCTCGGAAACCCGGCCAGCGAACCGACGACGGTGACAATGGGGAGCGAAAACCGCCGGCAGAACTGCTGGAACCGCTCCAGGGGCACGTAGTTTCCGATGGGCCTGCTCACGACGAGGCCGTCGAGATGTTTTTCAGAGATGAGGTCGTACACCAGATTGAGGTTTTTTTCGAAAGGATTGTACGGGGCACTGTCGATCGATCCACCCGCGAAAAGCAGGGCATTGACCCCGCGTTTCCGGGCGGCCTCGACCATACTGTACCAGACGAGCTCCTGGAACCCGCCGGCACCGGTCGAGCTCTGCAACAAATAGCCGATGCGCCAACGCCGGCCCGTGTCCCCCTTCTTGCTGTCTCCCATTTCCGTACCTCTATATTCAGTTTCTTTTATTTTCGTAAGAAATAATAGGTGAATTGACGCCAAATTGCCAAAGAATTATCCGGCAGGCCGTTGAAAAAGTTGATTTTTTTCAACAACCTGTTAGGCCGCCCCGGCGGCGCGCGCCAGGGCCCGGATGTTCGCCTCGGGCGTGTCCGGCTTGAAGGTGCATCCCGGGGCGAGGATGAAACCCCGTCCGCCCGCGGCCTTGATCGCCTCCCTGCCCTCCGCGACGACCTCTTCCGGCGCGCAACGCCGGGCCTTCTCGAAATCGACGCCGCCGACCAGGCACTTGTCCGTGAGGGTGCGAGCCCGCTCCAACGATGGGCCGGCCGCCCGGTCCTCCCAACTCAGGGCGTCGACGGGATAGTCCTTGAGGAGGTTGAAATGAATGTCGCGAACGCCGTGGATGTGAAGGATGGTGATCGGCGCCGGTTCGGCCGCGGCCAGCGCCTCCACCACCATGAGATCGAACGGCCTGACGTGGTCCCGGTAGAATTCCTCGCTCGTCCAGGATCGTTCGCAGCCGTACGCGCCGAGGAAGAACCCGTCTATGCCCGCCTCGGAAAGGCACGCGCGCCCGAAGGCCGCGGTGTTGCGCGCGATCGCGGTGAGACCGGCCCGGACCGCCTCGGGCTCGCGCTTGAAATCCTCCAGGATGCGCCGGTAGGCGAGACGCTGGCCGAAGTGGAAGGGCAGGAAAATCGTCTGGATGACGGGCACGTCGGGGCCGACGGCGGACTTGACGCGCTTCAATCCCTCGAGCACCCTCCCGAAGGCGCCGAGGTGCGGATCGAATTCCTCGAGCTCCCGCCAGATCTCCGCCGAGCGGATAAAGTCGTAGGTGGCGGGCAGGTCGTAATGCTCGTCGAACATCGCCTTGATGTAGTCCGGATCGTATTTCCGGTAAAACCCGAGGGTGAATTCGACGAACCGCTCGATCGAACGGTCGTGAATGCTCGAGTGCATGTAGGCCGAAAAGGGGACGCGATCCGTCTCCCGTCCACTCAAAGCGGCGGTTATTCGCTCTTTTTTCGTCATGGGAGAAGAATACACGCGCGCGCGATTCTCTGCAATGGGTCCGTTTTCGTCAAGCCGTGAGCGGCGGCGCGGTCAAACGCCGTGCCTCCCCAAAACAGCGATTGAAATTTCGCCGAGCTTGACGCACGCGTTTCCTTTCCCGGCGCGGAGGAATCGTACGGAAGTGCCTTCCCATGGACAAATTTTACTTGCCCGATCGCTCCTCCACCTTTATTATTGAAGCATAAAATCAAAGGAGCCATGGATGGATATTTATAACTTCGCCCTGCAATTCGAAAAAGACGGCGAGGCGTTCTACCGCGCGTCCGCCGCCGCCCTCAAGGATAAAAACCTCGCGGATATTCTTCTCTTCCTGGCCGGCGAGGAGCACAAGCATTACGAGCTTCTCGAGCGTCTGAAAAAAGGCGAGGACGAGCGCCCGTCGAGCATCTTCGTTTCCGACGTGACCAACGTCTTTTCGCGCATGAAGGCGAAGAACGAGAGTTTCGTCGATCCGAAAGACACGGTGACCGATATCTTCACCAAGGCGATGAAGATCGAGGATGAAAGCATCGCCTATTACGACAAGGCGAGCCGCGAAGCGGCTGACCCGAAGGCGAAAAACCTCCTCGGCGCGCTCAAGCGGCAGGAAGAGGCCCATTACTCGCTCTTGAGCTCGATCATCGAATATTACGAAACGCCCAATCTCTGGATGGAGCAGGCGGAATTTCACAACATCAAGGATTATT
>CAZKOS010000021.1:10083-15032 GCA_964554445.1 uncultured Spirochaetaceae bacterium
CCCAAGCTTTACGTCATCCCCCTGTTCGGGAAGCCGCTCTTCCCCGGGATTTTCACCCCCATTCTTCTCGGGAGCGACACGGACGTCCAGATCGTGGAAAAATCCGTTTCCGGGGACAGTTTCATCGGTCTGCTGCTGACCAAGCGCGAGGAAGCGGAGAACCCCACCGCGGACGACATCTTCCGGATCGGCACGGCGGCCAAAATCGTGAAGAAGATCAACCTGCCCGACGGCGGGGTGAACATCTTCATCTCCACCCTGAAGCGCTTCCAGGTGAAAAAGGTCATCAGCCGGGATTTTCCGATCGCCGTCGCCGTCGAGTACCTGGAGGACGACAATTTCACGTCCCTCGAGGTGAAGGCGCTCACCCGCTCGCTCCTTTCGGAAATGAAGCAGATATCGGAGAACAACCCGCTCTTCTCGGAGGAGATGCGGCTCAACATGGTCAACATCGACCATCCGGGGAAAATCGCGGACTTCGTCACCTCGATCCTCAACATCGACCGCTACGAGCAGCAGAAGGTGCTCGAGACGATCGACGTCAAGAAGCGCATGGAGCACGTGCTTATCTTCATCAAGAAGGAGCTCGAGCTGCTCAAGATCCAGAAGAAAATCCAGACCCAGATCAATGAAAAGATCTCCAAGAGCCAGCGCGAGTATTTTCTCAAGGAGGAGCTCAAGGCCATCAAGAGCGAGCTCGGCATGGACGTCGACGCCAAGTCCAACGAGTACCGGCGTCTCAAGACAAAGCTCGAGGAAATAGGCTTTGAGGGAGACGCCAAGGAGGCGATCGACAATGAGCTCGAAAAGTTCGGGCTCATGGACTCCAACAGTTCCGAGTTCGTGGTCACCCGGAACTACCTCGACACCATCGTCTCCCTGCCCTGGAAGACGTCCCCCCTCCCCGAGCTCGATCTGACGGAATCGAAAAAGATCCTCGAGGCCGACCACTACGGGCTGGAGGACGTCAAGGAGCGCATCCTCGAGTACCTGGCCGTGCGCAAGCTGAAAAAGGACACCAAGGGCTCGATCATCTGCCTCGTCGGCCCTCCGGGCGTGGGCAAGACGAGCGTGGGCAAGTCGATCGCCAAGGCGCTCGGCAAGAAGTTCTTCCGTTTCAGCGTGGGCGGCATGCGCGACGAGGCCGAGATCAAGGGCCACCGCCGCACCTACGTGGGCGCCATGCCCGGCAAAATCATCCAGGGGCTCCGGTACGTCAAGGCCAAGGACCCGGTCTTCATGATCGACGAGATCGACAAGCTCGGCGTCTCCTACCAGGGCGACCCCTCTTCCGCCCTGCTCGAGGTGCTCGATCCCGAGCAGAACGTCGCCTTCCGCGACCACTACCTCGATCTGCCCTTCGACATCTCCAACATCTTCTTCATCACCACGGCCAACACCCTCGACACCATCCCCCGCCCGCTCATCGACCGGATGGAGGTGATCCGGCTCTCCGGCTACATCAACGAGGAGAAGCTCGCCATCGCCAAGCTCTACCTCATCCCCAAGTCGCTCGAGAAGCACGGCCTCACCAAGAAGCAGGTGAAATACACGACCGGCGCCCTGCTCGCCGTCGCGGAGAAATACGCCCGCGAGGCCGGGGTGCGGAACTTCGAGAAGGCGCTCGACAAGATCCACCGCAAGCTCGCCAAGAAGGCCGCCCTGGCGGAAGGGACGTTCCCGGTCGAAATCAAGGACGCGGACCTGGAGGGCTATCTGGGCCAGCCCCTTTTCCGCGAGGAAGAGGCCCTCGAGATCACCCGGCCCGGCATGATCACCGGCCTGGCCTGGACCGAGCTCGGCGGGGCCACCCTCACCATCGAGGCCATCGCCAATTCGGGCAAGGAGGGTTTCAAGCTCACCGGCCAGATGGGCGAGGTGATGCAGGAATCGGCCAACATCGCCTATTCGTACGTGCGCCACATCGCCTCCGACCGGTTCAAGGTACCGAAGGAATTTTTCGAGACGAACCAGATCCACCTCCACATCCCGGCCGGGGCCACGCCCAAGGACGGACCGTCGGCCGGCATCACGATGGCCACCGCGCTCATTTCGCTTCTGACCGGCAAGGTCGTGAAGAAGCCGATCGCCATGACCGGCGAGCTCTCGCTGGTGGGAAACGTGCTCCCCATCGGCGGGCTCAAGGAGAAGGTGATCGCCGCCAAGCGGCACAAGATCAAGACGATCCTCATCCCCGAGCAGAACCGCAAGGACCTTGAGGAAATTCCCAAGAACGTGAAGGCGGGCATCTCCTTCCACCCCGTCAAAACGATGGCCGAGGTGATCGACATCGTCTTCGGGAACAGGACGAAGAGCGGTTGAACTTCCAATTAAAACTGCACGGCAAAGGCGAAATCTACTTTCTGCGCCACGGCCAGACCGAGGGCTACGAGCGGGGCCTTATGAAGGGCCTCGGCGAACAGCCCCTTTCCGCAGAGGGAATCGCCCAGGCGGAGAGCACGGGCGACTGGCTCGCCAGCCGCGGCATCGAGCGCGTGCTCGCGAGTCCCTTGCGCCGCGCCCTCCAGACGGCGCGCATCGTCTCCGCCCGCCTGCCGGGCGAACCGGACGTGACCTCCCTGACCTCCCTGCGCGAGCTCGACACCGGCGCGTTCACCGGTCTCACCCAGGCCGAGGCCGCCGCCCGTCTGCCGGACGCCTTCAACGCCTTTCAAAAGCGGAGCTGGGACGGCGTGCCCGGCGCCGAAAAATCAGACGCCCTCTACGCCCGGGCCGCGGCCGTCTGGCGCGAACTTTCCGCCCTCACCGCCTCGGGCCCCGCCGTCGTCCTCTGCGTCAGCCACAAGGGCATCCTCCAGTGGATCCTCCGCTACCCCTTCGCCTCCCGGTCCTGGATGCCGCTCTTCGAAATCGATTTCTGCGGGCTCTACCGGTTTTCCTTCGACACGACCTCGGACCGAAGCTATTTTATCTGGGACATCATGAACCTCGTCGCCTGGCGGTAGCTTCTTTTACCCTGCACGGAGAAGATCAGGAAATAAGGAAACCAGGAACCCAGGAAAAGAACGAGAATGGAAAAAAGGAAATAGAAGCTATAACTATTTGAAGCGAAATGATTCTATATGGCGAAAATGGGCCTAAAAATATATTTTCAATTTGTAACGGAATCACTGCCCTATTCGTGAGCCATATTTTCTACGCTATTTTTACTTTTTTTCCTTTTCCTGGTTTCCTGGATTCCTTATAAATTTTCTTCTAGGCATCCGAGTCGGCGGTCAGGTTTTCGAGAGGGCGATGCTTAAGGCCGTGGAGAGCTTCAGGATGTCCTGGTTCCCCTTCCGTACGCGCTCGCAGAGCACGGCGGCGATCTTTTTCACGAGCTTGTAGCCCAGGGCCGGATGACGTCCGCACAGATCATCGAAATCCAGCCGTTTCACTTCGAACAGCAGGCAATCGGTCGAGGCGGTGATCGTGGCGCTGCGCGTTTCGTTTTCGAAGAGAGCCATGTCTCCGAAGAAGGAGACCTTTCCGGCGTCCAGTTTCACGAATGATTTCTCGACGTTGCTGTAGTCTTTCGTACCGGTTTTGAGGGTGAGGCTCTTGGTGACGTCCACGGTCCCGGCGGCGAACAGGAACATGGAATCCCCCGTTTCCCCCTCGCGCATGATCACCTGCCCGGCGCCGACCGAGACGGGCCGGCAGACGGTCATGAGGGTGTCGAATTCCCGCTTGTCGAGCGAGGAGAACAGGTCCCGCGCGGCCAGGGACTTTTTCCATTTCGCGTTCGGAACGCGCATGTCCGCCCCCCTTTCTTACCGGTTCCCGATCACGAAGGCGGCGTCCGAGTCCCGGATGACGTAATCGTTTCCCGGGTTCAGGCGGATCTTCAGTTCTTCCTTTTTCTCCTCGGCCAGGTCGATGTCGGCCTCCTTGAATTTCCGAATGATGAAGGCGTCGATCGCCGAGGTGTCGTCGGAGAGGATATCGTCGACCCGCATCTTCGTCTCCTGGGAAAGGAACCCCACGAGCACTCCCCGCCCGTTTTTGAGAAAATGATCGGACAGGTCCTTGAACGACTTTCCGTAAAAAGACGCCGGGACGTCGCATTGCACGAGCGCGCTCGTGCCCGCACCGGACAGGAGCTCCTTGGCCGCCCGGGTGATCCCCTGCTGGCTGGTGCCGGCCGCGAACAGGTAACCGTTGAACTCGCCGTAGACGAGGACGTTGTCGACCCCGGCCCGGCGCAGGTGCTGCTCGTTCTCCGCGTTGAGAAGCTCGGCGCTGACGCTGAGCCCGTGATTGAGGGACTTGATCGTGAACGCCGCCAGGACCGTGCGCTCGTCGGCGTTGCCTTGACCTTCCCGTCCCTTCTCGTCGGCGAGGATGATGGCGGCCCGCGCCGCCTCGACGTTCGCCTTTTTCAGGATTTTCTCATTGACGAAATCCCCGCGCACGAAGCGAAGCCTCACATCGGCGTACTTGGAGTGGAGCGCCTGGTAATCGTCCGCGGCGAGCTCATTGACGAGCACGACGCTCTCCTTCGACCGGGCCGGCGCGCTCTGGAGCTCGCTCAGGAGCCTTTCCGCGTTCCGGTTCCAGCCGCAGACGATCAGGTGTTTTTTATCGGCGATGGTTTCCAATCCGCTTCCCTCCCGCAATCGTTTATTGACGAAGATGCTGGCGATGGTTCCGGAAAAAATAGACATCAGGATGAATCCGAAGAACATGAGGATACCGGCGACGATCTTGCCGAAAGGCTCCTGGGGGATTTTATCGCCGTAGCCGACCGTGGTGACGGTCACGACCGCCCACCAGATCGCGTCGAAATAATCATTGAACGCGCGGCTGTGGCCGGCTTTCTCGAAGAGATACACCAGCCCGGCTCCGAACGCCACGAATCCCAGGACGAAAATGATCAAAGTGAATATTTTCTCTTTGACCAAGACCCTGACAGTGTTTTTTATTCCGACCAATGGTTTCAACACGCG
>CAZKOS010000021.1:15132-19956 GCA_964554445.1 uncultured Spirochaetaceae bacterium
GTATCCTTTTTTCTTGTGTTCAGCCCGTTCAAAGCACTATGTTTTTTCAAAACGTCATTTTTCTACAACGTTTCCCGTTTCGTTTCTTCCTTTTCCTGGTTTCCTGGATTCCTTATAAATTCTCTTCTCCCCCGCCGACGAGACGCCCGCCTGACCAATAACCCTCTCTCTCTTCTTCTTTCCATCAGCGTCATCGGTTCCCGTCGGTATCATCGGTGGTTCACTTCTTTTACCCCATGCGAATCGCCGGCGGCCGCTTCGCGGTCCGCCACCCGCTTGCCCTGCCTGGCGGCGACGCGGCGGGCCTGGAGGAGAAAGCTCTCGAAACGCGCCTCAAGGAGCTGCGGGTACGGGGTTCCGTCCGATTCGACGGTGAGGAACGGGATGCGGTCGTCCTCCCCGAAGCCCGGCAGGTCGAGGGGCTTGCCGGCCGCCGCGAAGGCCGCCCGCTTCCCGGTCACGTCGGCCTGGGGCGCGGTGACCGCGTCCCCGAAGCGCGTCTGCATGCAGCCGAAGGGCCCGACATTGACGACGCCCGCGTATTTGGTCAGCGAGTCGCGCATGGTGATGGCCGAAATGATTCCCGGTTCCCCGTCGAGCTCCGGAGGCACGGCCGACGAGAACCGCATCAGGTCGTCGATGTCGATCGGTTCGTAGGCGTACAACCCCGACCGCGCGAAAATCCTCTTGAGCTTCCGCTCGGCCCAGGCTTGAGTCCGTTCGGAGATGAAGAGCTCGAGGCGGGCGGCCACGGTCTGGTCGGGGTCCTTGATGCCCCTCTTGATCATCCAGCTGATGTAGTACATGACCTCGGCCAGCGGGGCCGTGTTGACGAGAAACCCCGAGCGCGCCAGGCGGTGGGCCAGGCCGAGGTTGGAGAACGAATCGCGGCGCACGAAGAATTCCCCGGTGACGGCGATCCGCGCGGCTTCGGACAGCGGCATGACGAGGGGCAGGGCGCGGAGTTTCTTCACCGACTCCCGCACCTGGTTGTAGAACGCCCGTCCCCGTTTCTCGAGCGCGGCGCAGATTTTGGCGAACTCCTCCTCGAAGACGCGCACGCCTTCCTCCCGGTCGCGGGCCAGGGCGAGAACGGAGCAGTAGACGTCGTCCATGACGTCCGCCACGAGCACCGCCTTCCAGGCATTGAACAACACCCGCACTCCCATGCCCGCGAACTTGCCGTCCAGGCTCAGGTTGAGCGGCGCCACGTCCGCGATGCGCCGGTCGTGCAGGAGTTGGTTCATGAAGACGTGGTACTGGCCGAGGCGGCAGTGCCCCGCGGCCTCCGGCAGGAAGAGCATGAGTTTCTCGTCCGGCCGTTTCGGCCGTTCGTCCCGCAGGTACTTGAGGAGTCCGCCGATGCAGACGATGAGCGGCATGCACTCCTTGCCCGTGGTGACGCTCCGCCCGAGCTTGAGCGTCTCCGCGTCCGAGGCCGGCAGGGCCTCGCTCCTCATTCCCAGGCCGCGGAAGACGGCCGCCAGGGCGTGGCTGCCGTAGCGGCCGATGGACGGAAGAAGAATCTTCACCCGCGGATCGGAAAAGGCGTAGCGCTTCCCCCCGGAATCGATGAAAAACGCGCCGGTCTGCTCGAAACTGACGCGCGCGTTTCTGAAGCCGTTCGGGCTCACCCCGGCCGCGACGGTCGACGGAGCGGCGGCTTCGCCCTGCACGAGGCGGTAATTGTGGACCACGTCCAGGAAGGCGTCGATCCGCGTGTTCAGGCCCGCGTCCGCCGTGTGCGCGTCGAGCTCCAGGGTGAGCGACGGCTTCCGCCCCATGATCCGGCGGAAGTACGGGACGATGAACGAGTCCGGCGCGCAGAGGAAATTGGTGACGAACACGCCGAAGAGCCGCGGATGGCGGGCGACGAGGGCCGCGGCGCGGATCAGGCGCTGCCCCGCCTCCCAGTGCATGCTCCGCCGGTATTCCTCGGGGAGGGGCTCGTCGTGGTACGACAGGAAATGGAAGGGAATGACCGTCCGGCCGCGGGAGGAAAACTTTTTCGGGATCCCCTTGTTCGCCTCGGCGGCGTAGGCGTTGTACGCGCGGCCGAAAAGAACGACGGCCGTCGCTTCCGGGTCGATCCCGGCCCGGCGCTCGAGCGACTCGATCGCCTCCCTCCCCAGGATGCGGCATTCCTCCTCATAGGAATATTGGAGGGTAACCGCGGCCGCGAAGGCTTTCTCCGCCGCTTCCGCGGCAAAGCCCAGCTCGCGGGCGAGTTTCACCAGGGTGCGCCTCCCCCGCTCCCAGCCGCCGGAAAAATTGAGGTAGGGCGTCAGGAGCTTCGCGCGCAGCCCTTTCTTTCGAAACGCCTGCCTGATATAGAATCCCTCGCCCCGGCTGAACCCGCAGGTGGAGCAATAGTCGTGCTTGCGCGTCCCGTTCGGCACGTAGAGCTCCTTGGCGAAGGGCAGGAATACGTAGTCCGGATCCTTGGCGGCCAGATTCTTGAAAAGTCCGATGGCGATCTCCGCCGGGTAACACATCGAGGTGACGAGGTGGTCGGACGCGCCCTCGGCCACCGCGTCGGGCAGGATGACGCGCGCGCCGAGCAGCGAGAAAAAATTGTAGTAGAGGGGGAAAAGCGATTGCGAAAGAAAGGAAGTGCTGATGCCGATCGAGGGCGCGCCTGCGGCCGCCGTGCGGGGCGGCGCGTACTTCCCGAACACCAGCTCGTGGTTCGTCCTCACGTAATCGATGCTCGCATCGACGATGCCCGCCTCCCCGGCGTCCGCGTCGCCGGCGTTTTCGCTCGCGGCGTGTGCGTCGCCGGACCGCCGGCGCGCCGAGTAATAGCGGTCGCAGGCCCCGCCGAAACTCCAGAGCTCGTTGCCCACCCGCAGCCGCGCGATCGGGCACTTGAGATCGCATTTCTCTTTTCCGCCGCGGCAGGTGAAGCTCGATTCGCGCGTCACCTCCCGGCCGACGATTTCCGCCAGGTCGAACCTCTTCTCCCGGATGAGCCCGAGGGCGATCCGTTTCTCGAGCTCGAGCGCCACGCCGAAGGCGCCCATGAGCCCGGGCTCGGGCGGCACGTGCACCGGCTTGCGGAGAATGGCGGCCATGGCGAGGGGGACCGCCTTGTTGTAGCAGACCCCGCCCTGCATGAAGATCTTTTTTCCCACGGGCCGCGCGCCCTTCACCCGGTTGTTGTAATTGAAGCAGATCGAGTAGACGAGCCCGGCGAGGATGTCGTTCCGGCCGACGAGCTCGTGCGCCGCGTTCTTGACGTCGGAGGAAATGAAGGCCGCGCATTGGTCGGAGAAATTGGGCGGTCGCCCGGCCTCGAGCGCCAGGTCGCCGATCTGTTCGGTCCTCACCCCGAGCGACTCCAGCGCCGCCTCCTCGAGGAACGAGCCGGTGCCGGCGGAGCAGGCCTCGTTCATGGCGTAGTCGCTCGCCACGCCCGCGGTGAGGTGGGTGTACTTGGCGTCCTGCCCGCCGATCTCGAAGATCGTGTCCACCTCGGGGTCGAAGTGCACGGCGGCCGCGGCGTGGGCGACGATCTCGTTCACCACGCCCTCCGTGCCCGCGTAGAGCCCCGCGATGTGCCGTCCCGAACCGGTCACCCCGATCCCGGAGATCTCCACCGGCGTGCCGGAGAGCTTTTCCAGGATGGAAGTGAAGCAGGCGCGCGAGGCGGCCACCGGATCGCCGTTCGTGCGCAGGTAGACCGAGGCGAGGAGCGCATTGTCGGCCGGCCGCACGAGCACGGCCTTGGTGGTGGTGGAGCCGACGTCGAGCCCGAGCAGGCAGCGGTCGCCGGCGGCCGCCGTCCCATAGGCGAGCTCTCCCCGCGTCACGAGCGGGAGCGCCTCCTTCAGGGGCGGGAGGAACGAGAAGCTCGAAACGGCCTCCCGGTAGATTTTTTCCGGCAGGGGCCGTCCCCGTTCGAGCGCGGCCAGGGCGGCGCCGAGCGCCTCGAAATACGGCGCCTCCTCAGGCACGGTCACGTCGTCGAGCTTTTCCTTGAGAAAGCGGAGCACTCCCCGGTTGAGGGCCGTGCCGCCGACCAGACAGAGGCGCCGGTGCTCGAATTTGGCGGCGATCTCGAGAATTTTCTTGGCGACCATGCGGCAGAGCCCGGCGGTGACGTTGGCGATCGGCTCTCCCTTGTTGAGCGCGTGGGTGCAGTCGGACTTCGAGAACACGGAGCAGCGGCCGCTCACCGCGTACGGCTCTCCCTCGAGGGCGAGCGCCACCGCCTCCTCGAGCGTCAGGTTCATGCGCCGGATCTGCTGGAGAAAAAACTCGCCGGTGCCGGAGGCGCACTTGTTGCCCGTGGACAGCCCGGCGATCTTCCGGTCGCGGTCGAGGGCGTAAACGAGGAACGTCTCGCCGCCCGCGGACACGAGGGCGTCGAAACGCGGCCCGCCCCGCCGCGAGACATGATCGAGCGCGTGCTCGGTCGCCTCCGGCTCGCTGATGGAATCGATGGCGAGGAGATTCCTGAACTTGCGCCCGGTCGCGAGCGCCGGGATCCCGGCCAGGGGCTCGCTCGCGGCGAGCTCGGCCAGCACCTCGTCCAGGGCGTGGCGGGGGTTCCCCTCGTGCGCCCGCCTGACGACCTTTTTGATTTCAATGGCGGCACCTGTTTCAATCTCTATTTTCACCGCGCTGATGGTGGAAGCCCCGAGGCACAGACCGATCGCCTTGCGGGCCGGCGCAAATTCCTTCATATGTGTCCCTTGTCCAAATGCGCACATGAGGCGCTTATTTCTTACTGCAATGGTACCATGGTCCCCTTGAGGTTTTCAAGGCATGGGCTCGCTTGGGTAAATTCAATAAGGAAGCCAGGAAACCAGGAAAGAAACA
>CAZKOS010000021.1:20056-22072 GCA_964554445.1 uncultured Spirochaetaceae bacterium
GCATTCGTCTCAAATTCGTATTTTCACTCTCTGCTTTTTTTTCTTCCCATCTCTTCTTTTCCTGGATTCCTGGTTTCCTTATTGATCTTCTTCTCTTTCGAATTCACCCTGCCTAAAATCATGTTTTTGAACGCCCGCATCACGGCGGGCTCGACGCCGTCGGGCGTGGCGCCCGCGGCCTTCTCGGGCGCGTTTCCCAGGCCTTCCCCGCGGATGAAGGCGAGCCCGTGCACGAACGACCAGATGAGGAGGCCGAGGGTTTCGCTCCCCTCGCGGGGATCGAGCGCGTCTTCCGCCTGGCACTCCTTGACCGTGGCGATGAGAACGCCGAACGAATCGTACCGTCCCGGGTCGGTCGTCCAATCGGCGGGAGGATTGGCGCCCATGGCGCGCAGGCCGGCGGCGGAGAACATGAGCCTGAAAGCCTCGGGATTGGCCCGGGCGAAATCGAGGTAGGCGAAGCCGAGGCGGAACAGCCGGTCGAGAGGCCGCGCCGGCTCGCCCTCCCGCGCCGCGGCGAGCCCGGCGGTGAACGCGGCCTGCCCCTCCCAGCAGAACGCGGCCAGAAGGCCGTCCTTGCCGTTGAAGTGGCGGTACGGCGCGGCGTGGCTCACGCCCGCGCGTTCCGCCACCCGGCGCAGGGAGACGTCCTCGGGGCCATGCGTGCGCAGCTCTTCTTTCAGTGAATTGAGGAGCGTTCTGCGTAGGTCTTGCTTGTGATAGGCGTCAGCGGCCGAGTCTCTGGGCACAAAAAAATCATAGCTTATCATGTTGACACTGTCAACATGATAAGCTATATTATGTTTACACTGTAAACATAGGAGGTGCCATGGATTACCTGATCGTCGACGGGAACCCGGACCCGAACGCCAAAATCTGGGAAAACTACCTGACCCGATTCGAACGGGGTCTGGCCGCGGCCGGCTCCCGGGTGACGCGGTTCACCCTGCGCGACCTGGACGTGAAGCCCTGCACCGGCTGCTTCAAGTGCTGGCACACCACCCCGGGCCGCTGCCGATTCAGGGACGATATGGAGAAGCTGTACCCCGCCGTCCTCGGCACCGACGTGACGGTCTGGGCCAGCCCGCTCATCCTGGGTTATGTTTCTTCCCTGACCAAACTCGCCCAGGACCGCATTATCCCGCTTCTCCATCCCTTCTTCGCAATCGTGAAGGGCGAATGCCACCACCGCCGCCGTTACCCGAAAAGAATTCACATGGGGCTCGTCGTGGAGAAAAAACCCGGGGACGGCGACGAGGACGTGGAAGTCGTGCGTCACATGCACGAGCGATTCGCGCTGAACGGACACGGCCGGCTCCGCTTCGCCGTTACCACGGACACGCCCGCCGCTCGCGCGGCGGAACAGGCCGAGGAGGCCATGCATGAAACGATTACTGCTTAACGGTTCCCCGCGGGGTGCAAACTCGAATTCCAGGCGCATCATCGATTGGCTATCCGCCGGTCTGGCCGCGGGGGGCGGAGCGGCACCGGAGGTCCTCGACCTCGTGCGGCTGGCCGGGCGGGCGGCCCAACGGGAGGCTTTCTTGAACGCGGACGAGGTGATCCTCGTGTTCCCGCTCTACACGGATTCGCTGCCCGGAATCGTCAAATCCTTCCTCGAAACCCTGGCCGCTGCTGCCGACCGAAAGCGACTCCGTGGCAAGCGCTTCGGCTTCGTGGTCCACTCCGGGTTCCCCGAGTCGGCTCATTCGGAACCGGTGGCCGGCTACCTGGAGAGGCTCTGCCGAAGGCTCGGCCTCGTTTTTATCGGGCGCGCCATCAAGGGCGGATCGGAAGGTTTCAGGATGATGCCCGAGAGCATGACGAAAAAGGTCAGGGCCGATTTCACCGCCATCGGCGCGAGCCTCGAGCGCGAGGGCCGGTTCGACCCGGCGGCGGTCGAGCGCCTCGCCCGACCGAGGCACCTGGGCGGGGGGTTCCTCATTCTCTGGGCGTTTTTATCGATCTTCGGCCTGCCCGATTTTTACTGGAAGATGCTTCTGAAAAAAAACGGGG
>CAZKOS010000021.1:22172-23435 GCA_964554445.1 uncultured Spirochaetaceae bacterium
AGAACCAATGAAAACGGTTTTTTCCGCCTCATTTTTCTTCATACGCAGTTTCTCATCTTCCACATCCGCGTCCGATCCATTTTCCTGTCCTTTCCTGGTTTCCTGCTTTTCCTGGTTTCCTGATAAATTCTTCAGGAAGTTGAGCTACCGTAAAGTCCCCTCTTCATCCTTTTCGCTTGCCCTTTCCATTCGTATCTTATAAAATCATGGCAGATTTTTGACTTTGGAAAGAAGGCGGCCTGTGGAACGATTGCTCACCACCCTCCAGGCTTCGGGCCATAGATTTCTCCTCCAGACCTACTCGGCTCTGGACCGGTACTACCGCAAAAAAAACGGACAGGCGTATTACTTCCTCACCCAGGCGCCGCTGGCCGTCCTCGCCCGGCTCTTCGACGACGTCGACTACCGCGGCACGAGCGAGAGCGACGCGGTCGTCTCCCTGCCCGGCGACTCGCGCGCCTTCTTTCAATGCGTCGATTCGCTCGAGCGGCCGCCCGCGCGGGCCTTCACCGTCCAGCGGCTCTACTACGATTTCGACGCCGACCGCTACCTGGACCCCGCGGGCGTATACGGCGACCTGCGCGCCAGGGTGCTCGCCTCCCGCGATCCGGTGCCGACCACGCCGGAGATACTCCGCGACGCCGCCCTGCTCATCGCCCGCTACGACCTCGGCTATTCACGGGAGCTGTTCGGATCGTGCCCGGAAAACCGGCAGCTTCCGGTCTACGAACAGAAGCTGCTCCTCCTCGCCCTCTTCTCGTCCGATTCGCCGCAGAAGGGGCTCGCCCTGCTCCGCGACACGGGCTTCATCCGCGTCCACTGGCCGGAGATCGAGGCGATGGCCGCCGTCCCGCAAACGAAGGACCACCACCCCGAGGGAAACGTGTTCGATCACGTTCTCGAGGCGTTCGGCTACCGCAAGAAGCACGGCCCCGCCCTCTCCTTCGCCATCTTCCTTCACGATCTCGGGAAAACCGCCGTCGAGGGAACGAAAGACCAGCCGTATCGCGACCACGCCGGCCGGGGGGCGGCCATGGCGGGAGGATTTCTGCGGCGCCTGGGGATGAGCCCCGGGTTGATCGATGACGTGTCGTGGCTGGTGCGGTTTCACATGATGCCGGAGGCCCTGCCGCGCATGCCGCTCTACCGGATAGAAAAACTCCTCGCCTCTCCGCTCTTTCCCACCCTGCTCGAGCTCTATCGCGCCGATCTGCTCTCCACCTTCCGCGGCCCGGGCAAGTATTACGAAGCCTGCCGCCTCTA
>CAZKOS010000021.1:23535-24944 GCA_964554445.1 uncultured Spirochaetaceae bacterium
GTGCGCCGGTCGGCGTCGATGGCTTCGTAGACTTTCTGCAGAAGAGTGGTGGCGGAAAAGGGAGTGATGACAATGTTGTCCGTCCCCGCGTCCTTGTAGCGGAGCGCGTCGACCTTGTTGATCTGCTCCGTGACGATGACGACCGAAGTCTTGCGCCGGGTGGCGGCGCTGCGGACGGCGCGGAGGATCTCCAGGCTGTTTTCCAGTCCGGACTTGGAATCGATGAACACGAGGAAGTACTGCTTGCGGCCCAAGAGGTCGAGGACCGTCCCGGCGTCCGCGGCCGCGTCGATGGTGAAATAGACGTCCAGGACGTGCGCGATGAGCTCGCGCGTATCCTCGTTCGAGGTGACGATGAGAAGCGTCTGGCCCTTCGCGTTCCGGAAAAACAGCGTCAGTTTTTCGTCGAGAACGCTCACCGGCGTCTTTTCCGTCACCACCGGCTCGTACGCGCTCGAGAGGATGTCGAGCGCGCGCTCGGCGTCGGTCAAGCTGTCGAATTCCAGCGCGTCGCGGCGGATCTCGTCCGGATTGAAGTCGCTGAAGTAGGAAAGGGTCTGCAGCTGATGTTCGGCCAGGTAGGCGAGCATTTCCTCCGAGACGGGCGTGTGCGCCGGGATCACCCGGCGGCCCCGCTGGTCGTAGAGGTCGAAAATGAAGACGCTGCCCGGCTTGATGAATCCGACCGGCACCGTCTTTCTCTTGTCGAAATCGATCTGGAGTGTCTGCAGGGCGGTCAGGAAATCGGGGGCGATCTGGTAGCGCGTATAATCGGGATCCATCTTCAAAAACGTGAGCAGCCGCGGAACGGCCGTCAGAATCTGCACGTAATGGTCTTCGATCTTGAATTCGGGATACTCCGTGAACTGGAAGAGCAGCTTGAGGTTGTCCTCGGTGATCGACTCGGGATAGAGGGAGGGGAGGATGAGGAGCATGCGCGGCGACTTGACGGCCTTGCGGATGCAGAAATCCCGGAGGTAATAATTGAACAAGACGAGCTTTTCCGGTTCGAGGTTCCCCTCGATCTGCACGACGATGATGTTCCCGCGCGCGCAGATGTCCATGAGCATCGGCATGGTTTTCTTCACGGGGGGAAGCGGCACGCCGAAAGCGTTGAGGATGCGTTCGACGACGATGACCGGGTTGACCGGGGTGGAGATGAACGCCCGCGCCCCCATTTTTTTAAACTCGACGATTTCGCGGCTCTGGAAGTCGCCGATGAGGTAAATCGGGATCTTCTCCGTCGCCTGGGTGGCGTTTTTCTTCAGGAGGAAGCCGCGCGCGTCGACGCCCTTGAACGTTTTGTTGGCGATGACGAGCTGCGGCTTGAAGTGTACGCACTGGGCGATCCCGTCGACGACGTCGAGGGTGGTTTTCACCTCGAACCCGCTCAAGGTGAGGTAGCGGGA
>CAZKOS010000022.1:0-6568 GCA_964554445.1 uncultured Spirochaetaceae bacterium
CTTCCAAAAAAGCGCGAAAGAATAGTATGCTTTCGCATGATCTCGGTTCTGTATATTGACGACGACGTCCCGGCCCACAAGACCATGAAGATGCTCCTCGCGGACGAGTACCGCATCGCATCGGCCTATTCCGGCGAACAGGGACTCGAGGCGACGGCCAAGGAGCGGCCGGACGTGGTGCTTCTCGACCTCAACCTCCCCGGGATGAACGGGATCGAAGTGCTGAAACGGATCGCGGCCGGACCGGTCGCCCCTCCCGTGATCATGATTTCCGCCCAGGGCGACGCCGCCTCGGTGGTGGAAGCCATGCAGTCGGGCGCGGTCGACTACATCGTCAAGCCGTACGACGTGCGCAAGCTCACCGGGACGATCATCCAGGCCCACGCCAACGCCTCCCGGTTCCGCCTCGGGGCGCGGCCCGGATCGTCGGCGGCCCTCGACGCCATCATCGGCGAATCGGCGGGCATCCGCCGCGTCAAGGAGCTCGTGGCCAGGTGCGCGGCCAGCCACGCGCCGGTCCTCGTTTCCGGAAAATCCGGCACGGGCAAGGAGCTCGTCGCCAACGCCCTCCACCGCTTGTCCCCGCGCGCCGCCGGACCGTTCGTGGTCCTGAACTGCGGGGCGATCCCCCTCACCCTCATCGAGACCGAGCTCTTCGGGTCGGAACGGGGCGCCTTCACCGACGCCCGGACGCGTCCCGGGAACTTCGAGCGCGCGGACGGCGGCACGCTCTTCCTCGATGAAATCGGCGAGATGCCGCCCGGCGCCCAGGTGAAGCTTTTGCGCGCCCTGGAGGAGAAACGCGTCACCCGGGTGGGAGCCGTCGAATCCATACCGGTCAATGTCCGGTTCGTGGCCGCCACCAACCGCGACCTGAAGGCCATGGTGGCCGAGGGTTCCTTCCGCGAGGACCTCTACTACCGGGTGAGCGTGCTTCCCATCGTCCTCCCGGATTTGAAGGACCGGCCGGAGGACGTGATATACATCGCCCTGCACTTCATCGACGCCCACTCGTCCCAAAAAAAGCGCCTGGCCGACGACGCGCGGGAAAAACTCTTCGCCCATTCCTGGCCGGGGAACGTGCGCGAGCTGCGCAACGTCGTCGAGCGGGCCCTCATCTACTCCGAAGACGACACGATTCGGGCCAAGGACATTGTGTTTTAGCTTGCGCAATGCGGCAGTTTCCATTAAACTGCTCGCCTATGCAGAAACGCACTAAAAATACGACACTGATCGTTTTCGCCTTGTTGGCGGCCGTGACCATGTTCTCGGTCTGGACGTTCATCGGACCGAACAGCTGCACCGCCCGGCCGTCCCTGCCGGCCCTTTCGGGCGCCGAAGAAAAGACCTACGCCGATTTCATCGACGCTCACCGGGAGCCGCCGGCCGAATTTATCGTTCACGCGTTCGCGACGCACGACATTGTCTTCATCAACAATACGCTCTACCACACCACGTTCGAGGTCGTGCGCGACGCCGTTCCCGCGCTGTACGCGGCCGGGGTGAGATCGATCGGCGTCGACTTCCTGCTCGCCGCCGACCAGGCCGCCATCGATTCCCTGCTGACGGCCGCGACGTACGACGAAGCGACGGCGAGACGGGTCCTGTCTTATTTCCTGGTGCCCTACGCCTATATGGACTACCTGGCGCTGCTCAAGGACGTCTGGTCGCTCAACCGCGGCTTACAGCGCGGCTCCCCGCCGCTGCGCGTCATCGGCTTGGGGATGAAGATCAACATCGAGCTGTTCACGAACGATACCTATCGCGACCGCAAGGACCTGCAGAAGGCCACCTTTCAGGACATGACCCAGGAGGAATTCGCCTTTCAGACGCTCGAGCGCGAGGTCATCCGGAAAAAGGGGAAGGCCCTGGTGTACGCCCGCGCCAAGCTCATCCTGAAAAACGGCGTGCAGGCGGGCTTCACGAAGTTCTACACGGGCATCGGCATTCCCTATCACGGCACGATCGCCATGTTGACGAGCGCGAAGATCGGCGACCGGGCGATGGTCGTCCTGTTCCACAATGTCTGGACGCTCGAAAACGGCGGCTCGGTGTTCCCCCTGAACGGCGTCCTCGACGAGGGGATGAAGGTGCTGCCGGAATCCCGCACCGTCGCCTCGTTCCTGTCGGCGGAGAGCCCGTGCCGGGACCTGCCCTTCGCCGAGGACGTGCTCGGCGCCGACGGCCGGCCCGTTCCTTTCAAGGACGTGTGCGACGCGTACCTTCTCGACGGTCCGCTTTACCAGTACCGGGCTTTGCCCCTGACTCCCGGTTCCCTGACAAAAGAGGACGTTTTGCCCTTCCTGAAGCTGCAGAAGATGAAGCCCGAGGACGTGGAAAAATTTACCATTGATTCTTTCATCGCCAAGGCGAACCAGGACATTGCGGCGGCCAACTCCGAAATGGCCAACCTGCCTCACTGACCTCCTTCCGGGTTGGCACGGCTTTTTTCCTGGTTTCGGAGGTGAAACGGGAATTCTCTATTTGAACTTCGATATATCTCAGCCTTCACTCCGTGTCTTCCTGAGAAGCGCATTGAGAATCTCCGGCCCGAAAAAGCCGGATGTTGATTCCGGCTGTGAAATGTACTACCATTAATTGACACTCCCGACCGGGGAAAGGGAACACGTGCCGAAAGAACGCAAAGACGACGCGGAACGCAAGCGGAAGAAGGACCTGCTCAAGCGGGTGGCCCTGTTCCGCCGGTTGAAAGAAGACGAGCTCGACCTCGTCGTTCAGTACTCGGGTTTTTCCGAATACCGCGACGGCGAGGAGATTTTCGCCGCCGGCACCAACGGCGAATCATTTTTCGTGGTGGAGCGCGGCCGGGTGCGCATCCTCGCCGAAAAAGAGGGCGAGACGCGCGACATCGCGCAGTTCATCGAAGGCGAGCTCTTCGGCGAGCTCGACCTGTTCGAGGACGCCCCCCGCGCGAACGGGGCGGCGGCGGAAGGCGAGACCGTCCTCCTCGCGTTTCCCAGGCCCGGGCTCGAGTTTGCTTCGCTCCTGGAACAACATCCCTCGCTCTTCGCCCGCATCCTCACCAAGCTCATCCAGCAGATCAGCCAGCGTCTCCGCGAGACGAACAAGCTCGTCTCCGAGAAAACGCCCTGGATCGACGACCTGCGCCGCCAGCTCCTTTACGACAAGCTCACCGGGCTGTACAACAAGAGCTACCTCGAGGAGGACTTCCGGGCCGGGATCGAACGTTCCGGGGAAACGACGAGTCTCCTCGCCATCAAGCCGGACAATTTCAAGCTCGTGAACGACGGCTACGGGCACGAGGCGGGCGACAAGGCCCTGCGCATGCTGGCCGACGCCGTGAAGGCCGGGATCGGGAGGGAAGGCGTCGGCGTCCGCTACCGCGGCGACGAGCTCATGGCGGTGCTGCAGCGGACGGGCGAGGCGGAAGCGCGGGCGACGGCCGAGCGGCTGCTGGGGGAAATCAAGGCCATCGACCTGGAACCGGTCGTCAATTCGAAGGAGATCCGCCTCACCGCCTCGATCGGGATCGCGTCGTATCCGAGCCGCGCGGCCGGCGCCGGCGAGCTCGTGGAGAAGGCGGTGGCCGCCATGTTCGAGGCGCGCAACGCGGGCGGGGACCGGGTGTGCTCATGATCGCGAAGAGCTTTTTGAAAAAGGTTTCGATCTTCGGCGAATGCACCGAGCGCGAGCTCGATGCCATCGCCGCCGGGCTCACCGAATCCAAGGCGGCCGCGGGCGAGGTCATCTTCCGCGAGGGGGACGAGGGGAGCGAGCTCTACATCGTGAAGCGCGGGCTCGTGACGATCGGGCTGCGCACCGCCGACGGCAACGAGAAGGAGCTCGCCCGCTTCCAGGCGGGGAATTTTTTCGGCGAGATGTCGATCGTCGACGACGCGCCGCGCTCCGCCACCTGCCGGGCGCTCGAGGAGAGCGTCCTCTACCGCATGCACGAGCGGGACTACTACCACGTGCTCGAGACCCATCCCCGCGCCGCCATCAAGATCATGTACAAGATGCTCAACACCATCGCCCACCGCCTCGAAACCACCTCGCGCTTCGTCGCGGACATGGTGCGCTGGGGCAACGAGGCCTCCCGGCGCGCGATCACGGACGAGGTCACCGGCGCCTACAATCGCCGCTACCTCGACAGCCTCCTCACCGACCGCTACTCGGGCGACGGGTCGTCCGGGAAGCCCTTCTCCCTGATCATGATGGACGTCGACCGCTTCCGGGAGATCAACGAGGCCCACGGCCACGAGGTGGGCAACAAGCTCCTCGCCCGCCTGGTGGAGACCATCAATCTCGTCCTGAAGGAGACGGACGTGATCGCCCGCTACGGCGGCGACGAGTTCACCCTGCTCCTCCCCGACGCCGGCTTGGAGGAAGCGACCGCCCGCGCCGAGGAAATCAGGCGCGCGGTGGAGGGGATGACGATCCGGATTCCGCCGGTGGATCAACCCCTCGCCGTGACGGTGAGCCAGGGAGTGGCCGCCTTCCCCGAGTCGCGGAACAACCTGGCGGAGCTCAAAGCCGCGGCCGACCGCGCCCTCTACCGGGCCAAGGAAGAAGGCCGCAACCGGGTCGTCCGCGCCTGACTCCCGCCGCTGAACAAAAGAGAAGAAAAGAATTTATAAGGAAGCCAGGAAACCAGGATTTAAAAAAGAGGCAGTAAAGAAAAAAAACAATAATCAATACAAAACTTAATTTTCCATTGAACCAAAATCTTCCCTACTATTGTCACTAAACAAGACTCCGCTAAAATCTTGGGAGCGCCAAAAAACCAAAATGCTTTTTCCTTATTATTTTCTTTTCCTGGTTTCCTGGCTTCCTTATCATATTCTTCCTGACTCCTCGATGATGGCCGGCGGGATGACGACCGTCCCCTGGCGGACCACCCGATAGGGCCTGACGGTGAGGTCGAGAATGGTGGAGGGGACGGCGTCGGGCAGGTCTCCGGCTGAGACGACCGCGTCGACTTCGCCCTCATACCTGCCCGCGATCTCGTCGATCCGCCGCAGGTGGGGCTCGCCCGAACGGTTGACGCTCGTGGAAAAAAGGGGCCGCCCGGCTGCGGCGAGCACGCTCCGCAGCCACGGATCGCGCGGAAGGCGGAAGGCGACCGCGCCGCCCGCGCCGCGGGCGCGGAACAACAGGGTGAGCTCGCCCGGCCAGAAAGACGCGAGCGCCGGGGGAAGGGGTTGGGCTGAATAGGGGGCCATCCAGGATTCGTCCCCGATGAGCATCAGGAAGGGCCTCGTTTCCCCGCGGCCCTTGATTTCCCTCAGCCGGGATTCGCTCTCCGGGACGGGGCCGACCAGGCCGTAGATCGTGTCGCAGGGAAGGACGGCGACGCCTCCGGTCCGGAAGACGTCCGTGATCAGGCCGACCGCGCGGGGGTCATCCCGGGAGACGATCATGGGGCCGGGGGCGCGTCAGCGCCGTGGCAAAGGCGAAGGCGACGACCGCCCCCGCCAGGCCGAGGACGTGGAAAAGGACGCCGGTTTCGTCGCGTTCCGGGTTCCTTTTCAGGAGCGATCCGAGTTGGTTGTAGTTCTTCCGCTCCGGGGCTCCCTGGATCTTGATGACATCCTCGTTCTTCGCGTAATAGCCGTAATCGCGGGCGAACACCTTGATGGTGTCCGGACTGGCGCTGACGGCCTTCAGCTCGAGCGAGAGGTTCCGGTTGATATTCTCGAGGTCCCGGATGTTGGCCTCGAGCCTCGCCTTGTAATCGAGGTCCACCTTGAAATTCGCCAATCCGCCCCGCCCGAAAAACAGCGAGAGGAGGATGAACACGGCGAACCCGAAATAACAGCATCCCAGAACGCGTCGTACTACCATACCCTCTCATTGACGGCTGAAAAATCGCGCGGCATTAATCAAATCGCTCGCCCCCCGGGCGGAATTTTCAGGGAAAAAACGTTACCAATTTACGCGAAAACGAATAGAATATGTAGAAGGGGGAGATTGTTATTGACAATGCAAAAGCACATGAATTAGATTTGGGTTATACGGATGTAAAAAACTACCGATAATAGGCTCGTATTCGGAAAGCAATCGAAACAGGCTTTCCGCGGCCCGCGTCCGCGTGAAGCGGCGCGAGTCGGATGAGCGCGCGATCTTCGCGATCGCCGGCGTCCCGCGGAACGGCGCCTACCCGGCCGCCGCCGGACCCCCAGGAGAGAACCACATGGCGAAAAAAATCAAAGCCGCGTCGTCTTACGAACCGCTTGAGGAGGAAACGAAACAGGCCTCCCGGGAGGAGTCGACCGTCAACCTGGACGAATACGGCATCTGGGTGAAGGCCGAGCCCGAGGATTTCAAGGCGGATGATTCGTTCGACGAGAACGAGATGGCGCTCGAAGACCTCTCGCCGGAAGAGGCGGGAGAAGCGGAAAATATGGAGAGCGAGGGAGGTCTGATCGACGACCTCGACATTCCGGAGGAGGAATCGCTCGCCGGGCTCGGGGAAAACGGAGACGAGCCGTCGCTCGAGCTCGGGGAAACCGGAGACGAAGTGTCGCTCGAGCTTGAGGAAAGCGGAGACGAAGCGTCGCTCGAGCTCGAGGAAAGCGGAGACGAA
>CAZKOS010000022.1:6668-13212 GCA_964554445.1 uncultured Spirochaetaceae bacterium
GAGGAAAGCGGAGACGAAGCGTCGCTCGAGCTCGAGGAAAGCGGAGACGAACCTTCGCTCGAGCTCGGGGAAACCGGAGACGAAGCTTTGCTTGAGATCGAAGAGGAGCCGATCGGCGCGCCCGTCGAAACGGCCGCCGAAGAGGCCGTCCAAGAGCCCTCCGGGGCGTCCGTCGACGAGGAGATGCCGGCGCTCGAGGAAGAAGAGATGCTTGAAGAGGATTTCGGATCATTGGAAATGGACGCGGAGGTGCCGGCCGCGGAGGAAGAGACGGTCGTTCGCGACGAGGCGGAATCGCCCTCCCTGGAACCGATAACTCCGGAGGCGGAGCCCCTCGACGAAACGGGGCAGGAAGCCATGGGGGGCGGAGGCGATTTCGAAGAGGTGTCCCTCGACGATCTGGGCATTGAGATCTCCGCGGAGCCTCCGGCGGAGGACGCCCCGAAAAAGCAGGCGCAAGCCCAGGAGCCCGCTCCCGCTCACGCCGCCGACGAGGCGACGCCTCACGTCATTGACGACGAGTTCGCCTCGCTGTCGCTTGAGCTGGAAGACGAGGGAGGGGCGGGCGAGCCGGTCGAGGAAAAGGGCTCGCTGGAGCTGGGCGAGCTCGAGCTGCCCGAAGAGGAGGAGACGGAGCTCGCGCCCTCGCTGGAGGAAGCGTCCGGGGAAAGCGCGGCCGTCGAGGAAACCTTCGAGGACCTGACCGGGCCGGAAACCCTCGAGGAGATACCGGAGTTGGAGTTGGGGGCGGAGGAAACCGTCGAACTGGAAACCGAACCGGAAGAGGGAGGCGATGAAATCGAGGTGCCCCTTTCCGAAGAGGTGTCGATCGCCGAAAGCGAGGAGGACCTGGCAAACCTGGAGCCGGAACTGGAAACCGCCGGCGAGGCCGCCCCGTCCGGCTCGATCCTCAAGAATATCGAAGCCGAGCTGCGGTCCATCAAGGCCGAGCTCACCCAGTTGAAATCGGAGTTGGGCGTGCTCCGCGGCAAAAAGGCCGACGGCGAGCACGCGGACCGGAAAACCGGCGCGGACGAGGCCGGCGCGGATTTCTTCGAGGATGAGGAAGACGAGACCATCGCGTTGACGGGCGAGGAGCTCGACAACATCATGACGACCGCGGACATCAAGGAAGAGACGAAGGCCGGGACCGCGGTCCATGAGTCCGGAACGGCGGAACAGGCGCCCGAGGAAACCGAGCTTGAGCTGGGCGAGGACATCATCGGCTACGAGGAGGCCGCCGCGCCGGAAGAGCCGTCCCCGCGACCCGCCGGAGAGGAAGCCGAGGAGCTCAGTTTCGACGAGGTCGAGAGCGACATGACGGCGGGCGATATCGGCGCCGATTGGGAGAAAGCCGGGCAGGAAAGCCCCGCGAGCGAGGGGGAGATAGAGATTGAAATCCCCGAGCTCGAGAGCGGCCCGGAGGAAATGGTCGCCGAAGAACCGTTCGAGGGAACGGCCCAGGCCGAAGACTTGGGCCAGGCGGAAGGGCTCGAGCTGGAAAGCATGGAGGCCCCGTCCCTGGAGGAAACGCTCGAGGAGGCGGAAGAGCTCGAACTTGAGCCCGTGCCGGAAGAGCAAACCGCGCCGGTCGCTCAGGCGGGCGCCCCCGGCATGGAACTGCCGTCGGGGTTGAAGGAAGAGATCAAATCCGTCCTGGGGTACATGGATCAGTTGCTCGAATCGCTCCCCGAAGAAAAGATCGAGGAATTCGCGAAATCGGAATATTTTTCGATTTACAAGAAGCTTTTCGAAGAGCTCGGGCTCGTTTCGTAACCGGCCGCTTTGAAAGGTCGGGTTTTTCAGGGAGCCGGTTCAAGAAACAGCCGGAATTGATCGCGGGAACACCTCCGTGCGGGGGATGACGGGAATGGACGTGAACGGACGCGGACACGTTCCCGGCAATTTCCGGCCGGTGCCTCTGGAGGCCGATGAAAAAAAGGAATCGGTTTTTCACCGGCTCGCCGACAGGCCGTCGACCGAGTCGGGAGTTCCCGACGGCCGGCCCGCCGGCGTCGATCCCGTCGGACAGCAAGGATCGCCATGGGTCTGCTAGCGAAAGCCATCTCCATCCAGGTAATGACGGGCCGAAGCGACGGCCTGCTGCGTCGGCTGACGATGATCTCGGGTGAGCTTCCGTCGTCCGCGGGGGCGTCGTCCACGGCGATCGCTCCGCCGCCCCCCGGTGATCGGACCGGGCCCGCCGAGCGCGGGGCCGATTTCACCGACCGGCCCGGCGGCATGATCCCGCGCAACGGCGGCGGGCTCCTGAAGAAATCCCTCCTCTTCCTGAACTTCGAGAAGGAAGAGGACCCGTCGACCGAATCCCTGTTGATCGTCGATTTCACGGGCAATATCGAACGGCTCAGAAAAAAGATTTCCGGGTTGGCGCAGGATTTTTCCTATTTCCCGGCCCTCTACTCACTGCTCGACAAGGAACTGCACCTGCCGCACAGCGCCTTTTTCCTCGCCTCCGCCGCGCGCCGGGAATTCGTACCCTGGATGCATCGCGGACTGGATCCCCGCCTCGTTTCGGGGCTGGCCTTCACGGCCGGGAGCTGGACCGAGCAGTACCCGAGTCCCGCCGAACCGCACCTGATTGAGGACGGGCGGCGGCTGTTTCCCGCCCTGGACGGCCCGATCCCGCGGCCGCTCTTCATGTTCCCGTTCACCGACCGGGGCGCGCTCGAGGGAAGTCTCCTCGTGAGCGATTACCGGGTTCACCCGGACAGCCGGGCGTCGCTCTTCGGTCTCTTCCGGGAGCTCTCCGCCTCCGTCGGGCCGACCGTCGCCGCCCTCACGCGGCCGCTGAAGGATCTCCCGCGGCCGGAACGGTTTTTCGGCACGTCTTCCGAAGCGCTCGGGGCGCTCCTGGCCCGCGGGCAAGGCGAGGGCGACACGATCCACGTCGTCGTCGTCTCCCTCGCGCCTTTCCTGAAAACGCTCGCCGGCCGCTATGGGTTTTTCGACGCCGGCCGGCTCCGGGAAACACTCGTCTACGCGGCCAATTGCTGGCTCGGCGATCTGGGCGCCTGCGTCGCCGCGGGCCGGGACGACATCGTCCTGGTGGCGCGGGACAACCGCTGTTACGGCCCGCGGCTGCTCGCCCGGTTCGTTTCCGATCACCTGAAATCGCTGTTCCGGGGCTTATTCGACGACGCCCCCCCGCTTTCCCCGATCCGCGCCATCGAATTTCCGGCGGACGCCGATCTCGCGCCCGAGGCGATCCTCTCCCGGTTGGGCGCATGACGCCGGGAGTCGTCGTCTTCACCGCGGCCTCGGGAGAACGGAGCGCCCGTTTCGACGACGGCCGGGGAGGCGCCGTCGCCCTCTTTTCCGGCTACGATCCCCGCCGGGAGGCGGAGCGGTTCGTGGCCGGAGCATTGCACGGCCGGCTTCCCTCCCGCCTCGTCATCCTGGGGGCGGGCCTCGGTTACCTTGAAACGGCGGCGGAAAAGACCGTTCCGCGGGAGGGGATCATTCCCGTCTACTTCGCGGACGAGCTCGCGCCCGAGGGCGCGCTCCGGGAAGGGGGTGCCTGGCGCCCGGGAAGCGGCGAATCACTCGAGCTTTTTTTCGAGCGCGTCCTGCGCGGCCTCGATCCCCGCGCCGTGGAGGTCATCGAGTGGCCGGCCGCCGCCCGCGCCTTTCCCGAGCTTTCCCGGCGGGCCCGCGCCGCCATCCTGCGCGTGCTGAAGGAAAACGCCTACAGCGATGCGACCGCCGCGGCCAGCGGCCGGCGCTGGCTGCGCAATACATTGGAAAATTTTCTGCTTCTCGACGCCCCGGTCGCCGGCCGTCCCCTCGATCCGGCCCTTCCCCTCGTCATTGCCGCCGCCGGTCCCTCCCTGACCACGGCCCTGCCCCTGCTCGCGCGTCTGCGCGCTCGCGTCAACCTGTGGGCCCTCGCCTCGGCCCTCGGGCCCCTCCGGTCGTCCGGCCTCGATCCGGACCTCACGGTCGCCACGGACGGGGGGTATTACGCCTCCCATCTCCTGCTGCACGGCGGCGGGATCCCGCTGCTCGCCATGCCCCTGAGCGCCGCGCGCGAAGCCTGGCGCGCCGCCGAGCGCGTGCTCCTGTTCGCCCAACCGAACTTTTTCGAGCTCGAGCTATTCGCCCGGAGCGGCGTATCCGTTCCCGCCGTCGACGCGCACGGCACGGTGGCCGGGACGGCCCTTTTTTTGGCCCGCGCCTGCGGCGCGGAGAGCGTCTTTTTCTGCGGGCTCGACTGCGGTTACGACGACATCCGCTCCCACGCCCCGCCCCATCCCTACGACGAGCTGACGGCCTCCACCGCCACCCGCTTTGCCCCGGCCTACGGCGTCGCCTTCGACCGCGCCCAGAAGCTCGCGCCGCGGCGGCTCGATCGCGGCGGCGTCCGGACTTCGGAAGCGCTTTCCGTATACTCGGGCTCGTTCCGGGAACCGTGCCGGGGCGGGCGCCCGCGCGTGTTCCGGCTGTTCCCGTCGCCGGTGGACGTGCCGGGCATGACGGCCGCGGACCCGGCCGACCTGGAGCGGGCGGCGCGCGGGCAAAGGCGACCGTCCGCGCTCCGGCCGCTCGCGGGGTACCCGGACGCGCCCTCGCGGACGCGGATCGTGCGGCGGCTGCTCGACGACTGGCTGGCCGGGATCGAGTCCGGACGGCCCCGGCCCGAGCTGGCGGAATTTTTTTCCGGACGCCTTCCGGGCGCCCGCGGCGTCCCGAACGGCGGGGAGGCGGAGCGGTTCGCCTCAACGGCCGGCTTCCTCGAATCCCTTCGCGACCGGTTCGCCGGGGGAGGGACGCGTGCCTGAAAAGACGCTCTTCGAACGCAATCTTCTCGCGCTCTCGCTTTATAACCGGGAACTGGCCCGGACGCTGTCCCGTGACACCGACCGGGACCCGCCGGCGGGCGCGATCGAGGCGGCGGAGGTGACGTTCCTCAGTTCGAAGACCGGCCTGCCCGTGCCGGCCCTCGGCTCTCCGGGCGGGAGCCTGCCGCTCCACTCGACGTTTCATCCGGACCGCGAGGGCGAGCGCTTCCGGGATCTGTACGCGGGCGACGGTTTCCTCCTCTTCCTGGGCATGGGGGCGGGCTATCACATCACCCCCTTCCTCCCGCTCGCGGGCGTCTCGAGCATCCTCATCGTCGATCAATCACTTCCGCTCCTGCGCCGCGTGCTCGAGCACGTCGATCTGCACCAGGTGTTTCTGGACCCGCGCGTTCGTCTGCTGGTCGACAAATCGAAGGACGAGATCGAGGCCTACCTCCTCGCCAATTACATCCCCGCCCTGCTCGGCGACCTGCGCTCGATCCCGCTCTGGCCGCGCTTCACTGCCTCCAAGGATTATTTCAAGTCGGTCATGGAGGCGGTGGAGACGACGATCAATAAAATCGCCGACGACTACACCGTGCAGGCGGCGTTCGGCAAGAAATGGTTCGTCAACACGCTCTCCAATTTCCGCGTCGCCGAGCGCACCGGCACCACCTTGAGTCCGCAAAAAAAGGTGATCGTCACGGGCGCCGGTCCTTCCCTGGAGGAGGCCCTGCCCGAGATCAGGCGGCTGCGCGACGGGTATTTCCTCATCGCCTCCGACACCTCGCTTCCCTGGCTCCTCGCCCACGACCTCGAGCCGGACTGCGTCATCTCGATCGACTGCCAGCAGGTGAGCTACCACCACTTCCTCAAGGGCTATCCCCGCCGCGTCCCCCTGCTCCTCGATCTGGCCTCGCCGCCGGGTCTCACCCGGCTCTCCGACCGGCTCCTCTTTTTTTCGAGCGGTCATCCTTTTTCCCAATTCGTGAACCGCAACTGGCGGAGCTTCCCGTTCATCGACACCTCCGGCGGAAACGTCTCCCACGCGGCGGTGAGCCTTGCCTCCCGCCTCGGGGCGCGGGAGATCAGGCTCTACGGCGTCGACTTTTCCTACCCCGAGGGAAAAACCTACGCCCGCGGCACCTACCTGTACGATTATTTTGAGGCACGCGAGACCCGCCGCGCCCCCGTGGAGTCCCACTTCTTCACGCTCATTTTCAAGAACAAGACGGTCATTCGGGAAACCTTCCCCGGCTACGTCCGCTACACGACCAAGCCGCTCCTGAGCTACAAGGAGCGGATGGAGACACTCTTCCGCTCGGTCGACGCCGAGATCGTGCACGCGCCGGTGAAGGGCCTGGCCTTCGACGTTCCCCGTCCCGGCGCCCGGCCGAAAGCCGGCAGTCGCCTTCCCGAGCTTTTCGCGGCCGGCGCGGCCGGCTCCTCGGCCGGTGAATTCCTGGACGCCTACCGCTCCTCGCTCGAGGAGCTCAAGCAGCCCTTCAACCCGGTGCTCAATTACCTGCACGACCTTTCGCCCGAGGAACGGGAGGTGTGGAGCACCCTCATGCCGGCGCTGGCTTCCCTGCGGGTGGAGACGAGGGGCGACGCCCTCGACGGCGCCCGGCTTATGGAAAAGGTGAGGGACTTCGCATTGGAGCGGTTGGCCGCCGTGTGTCAGTCGTGACCTCACTTGTCATGGATTCACTTCCCGAGGAATTTATAAGGAAACCAGGAAGGGA
>CAZKOS010000022.1:13312-15838 GCA_964554445.1 uncultured Spirochaetaceae bacterium
TTTCCTGTCCTTCCTGGGTTCCTTAGAAATTCCTCAGGAAGTTCATTCACGCGGGGAATATAATCCCGGCATAGCCCACGAACGACTCGTGCGGGAAGACGTCGTAACTCGTGTAATAGGAGAGGAGCGTTCCTCCCTTCGCGCCGCGGGCGCGGGCGTAGGCGGCGGCGGCCGCGGCGCCGCCGGCGGAACAGGCGGACGAGTCCTCCGCGGCGGCCTCGAGTGCGGCCGGGACGTCGAGGGCGAGGAAGAGGTCGATGAGTTTCTTGTCGTTTTTTTCCTTGACCCACTTCACGGCTTTCACCCCGCTTCCCGCCGGCGTGAAGCCGTAATTGTTTCCGTAATGGGTGAGATCGGTCGAGCCCAGGACGACGACGTTCTTTTTTCCGCCGGCGGCCAATTTCGCGAGAGTCTCTCCCAGGACGATCGCCTCTTCCGAGGGCGCGGCGCGCAGCCAGAGGACGGAGCAGTCCGGAAAGGCGTATTTGATGAAGGGGAGCTGGACTTCCACGGTGTTGTCGGGGAACTCGTCTTCGCGCACGCTGAGGCTCCCGCCGAGCCGGTCGAGCAGCTCGCGGTCGGCCGGGAGGGAACCGAGCGGGGTCTCGAAGGCGTCCTCGGAGGCGGCGAGCACGCCGGCGCGCGCGGGCAGGTGGCCGCCCACGACGACCCAGGTATCGACCGGTCCCCGGATGGAGAGGATCACCTCGAGGGCGGCGCGGCCCGAGTAGTCCCAGCCGGCGTGGGGAACGATGCCGGCCCAGGCGCGCTCGGGGCGAGGCGAGATCCTTTTCCAGAGCGCCTCGATTTTTCGCTCGGTTTCGGTTCTTCCCCCCGGGTACCAGCCGGCCGGCAGGCTGCGCGGTCTCGTTTCCATACCGCCTCCCATAGCAGGCAGTTGAATAAACCCTGTTTTCCGCTTCGCGGAAAACCAGCGGTATTTTCAACTGCGTCCAGAGATGTATCGGAGATTGTATCAAAAAAAATCCAAAATGTATAGAAAATCGGTTTCAATTCGGGCGAAAATATAATATAAAAACCTAATATCCCGCCGTGCGTGTCAAACGGTCGGCTGCCCGGGGCAACCGACGGCGGTGCCGCTTCGACGACGAGCCGGTTCGCACGCCGGGTAAAAAAAAGAGGGAGGGGCGGTGCAATGGGAGATACGAAACGGCGCGTCATCGCCGGGTATGCGATCTTCACGCTGCTGTTCGTGAGCGGCGTCTTCGTGTTCACGCTCTTGCGGATCGACGTTCTCTCCCGGAATCACACCGTCCGGGTCCAGGCCGTCGCCGACCGGCTCCGCTCCGATCTCGCGGAACAGTTCTTCAAGACGGGCAGTTTCGCGAAAATGGAAGTCACCGAACTTTTCAACAAAACGCTCGACGCCAATCCGGACATCCTCGTCATCGTCGTGAGCACCCGTGATTTCGGAATTCTCAAGGCGATGGGCAGGTCGAAGGATTATTTCCCGCCCGCCCAGTACGATAACCCGGCCGGGCCCGTCGTGTTCAACAAGCCCCTCGGCGCCGTGGAGCTCCCGCCCTCCACATCGACCCTTACCCTGATCTATCACAACGTGACCATCGACGCGCGGCTCAATGTGCTCTACACCGTTTTTTCGCGGGACGATGCGGCGACGCTCCTGTGGGAGCTTCTCCTCATATTGCTGGGATTCGTCGTCTTGACGCTCATCGTGATCATCATCGTCTCGGCCGCCGCGAATCGCGAGGATCGGATGGTGACGGCGGCGGTCGCCCGGCCCCGGCCTGAGCCGGTCGAGGACGTTCGAGAATACCGCGTCCGGCGGCCGCCGCCTCCGCCGCCGCGACGGCGCGCGGAAGCGCCCGGGCCGGCTTCGTCCCGGACCGCGGAGGCGTTCATGGAGGAGCTTCCCGAGCTCGGCGACGAGTCGCAAGCGGTTGAATTTGAGCCCGCGCCCGAGCCCCGGTTCGAGTATGAACCGGAAAGGGAGCCTCCTTTTGAACCTGAGCCTGAACCTGAGTCCGGGTTTGAATTCGAGCCGGAATGGGAGCAGGAAGACGAAATGAAAGCCGAGACGGGCCTCGAATGGAGCGAAGAAGAGCGCGCGGCCCGCAAACGAGAGCGATACGAAGAACGAACCGGCCTGGTGCGCGGGGAATATTTACAGGAGCGCCTCGCGATGGAGATCGAGCGCGCGGCCTCCTTCGGAGAAGACCTGGCGCTCCTTCTCGTGGCCGTGAGCGCCGCGCGATCCGGCACAGACCCGTGGGGAGCCGATTTCACGGACGCGCTCCGCCGATCGTTTCCGGATCCGGACCTTTCCTTCGAGTATGAGCCCGGCACCGCCGCGGTGATCGCCCCGGGAATGAATATCGACGCCGCCATCCGGACCGCCAAAAAACTCTATCAATCGCTGCTTGAGAGCGGCGTGCGGGCCTGTCTCGGAATCACGGCCCGCGGTCGCAGGCAGGTCGCGCCGGCGCCGTTCGTCGACGAGGCGTCCCAGGCCCTGACCCAGGCGAAAGCCGGCGGTCAAAGTCC